>JALSTP010000232.1 GCA_026983675.1 Sedimenticola sp. | reverse complement strand
ATCTTGCGGATTTCATCCACCAGGACCTCATCTGCCAACACCGGTTTGCGGCCTCGACGCACCACCCGCGCAGGACGACCATCGGCCGCCCGGCGGGCATAGTGCGTCGAACGGGGCACGTCCCACACGCAACACACCCGGGCCTTGCCATAGACGCGACCAGCGGAGACCGAGCAGGCCCGGCTCACGGATTCGACCTCCGCCGTGGGAAAGGGAGCTCGCCCTCGAAACGTGCAACGCGCATCTCCAACAGCTCCTTGTCCATCATCAGGTCCCCGACCAGCCGCTTGGCGCGTCTGAGCTCCTGCTCCAGTGCAGCCACCTTCGGATCGTCGGTGCGGCGTTTCAGCGCGGCCACACCGCCCTCGAGGAACGCGTCACGCCAGCCGGACACTACCGAGGCCGGCTGGCCGGTCTCCCGGCTCAGCGCATCCAGGCTCTCGCCCCGCAACAAACGCAGCACCACCTCCTGCTTGCGCTTCGCCGACCACCGTTTCACTTGCTTCTTCTCACTCATGGACACCTCCTATCGCTATCATTCTACGACCAAAGATGTGTCCAGTTTATTCGGGAGGCAACCCAGCTGTCCTCTCAAGAAATAGAGTCTCCGGTGAACCCGGAGCGGTTCATATTATGAACGAATCGATGAATAATAAGAGATTCCCTCTCATATCCCCTTGAAACCCGAAATCATATTTTGAAGGTCAGCGGCAAGCTGATTTAGTTTTCCACTGGATTCGGATGTCGATTCCGCTTCATGTTGGGTCGCTTCTGCAAGCTTGCTGATGTTCTCAATGATCTGGTAGATCTGCTCAGTGGTCGTGTTCTGTTCGTTGGCTGCAGCGGCAATCTGGGTACTCATCAAGCGTATGTTATCGATGGACTTCGAAATTTCGCTCAACGCGTGGCCCACGTCAGAAGATTTTTGCACGCTGGCTTCGGCAAGCTGTTTGCCTGCATCCATCACCGTGACCGCTTGACTTGCGCCTGCCTGCAGGCGCTCGATCATGTTCTGAATTTCCTCGGTGGATTCCTGGGTTCGAGTGGCAAGGTTTCGCACTTCATCCGCCACTACGGCAAAACCCCTGCCGTGTTCACCAGCTCTTGCTGCCTCTATGGCTGCATTCAATGCAAGTAGATTGGTTTGTTCCGCGATATTTCGAATGACATCCAGTACAGAGCCGATGTTTACGCTTTCTTCGTTGAGTTGGTTGATGACACTGTTCGCCTGCTCTACTTCATTGGAAAGCTTATTGATGGAATCAACGTTTTCACTGACGACCTTTCCTCCATCGATCGCCTGTTGATGCGCCTGATTAGCTGCACCGGCCGTTTCATTGGTGTTTTTGGTGATTTCCTGCACCTTGATGGACATGTTCTTGATGGATTCTGCGACTTGTGACGTGTCATGGGTTTGCTTTTCCACGCTCTTCATGGTTTGGTCGGCGCTTGCTTGCATGGCTTTGGAGGAATTCGCAACCTGGTTTGCCGTTCTGGAAACGGATGTGATGATTTCCGAGAACACTGACAGCATCCTGTTTATGGAGGTGGCGAGCCGAATGCTTATGGGGTTTTTTCCCTTGTCTATTCGGAATGAAAGATCACCCTGACCCTGATCGAAGTCATTGGCAACTTTTTCAATGTTTTCAGCCACTGTAGTGATCGGGTTGAGAATGGATTTGGCAAATATCCACCCTATGAAAGCGGACAATACCGCGATGAAAAGCAGACCGATTGCCGAGGCAGAGATGACCTGTGATTTCAACTCCTCGACGGGCATGAAAGCTTCGTCCACGTCGACTTCACTGAGAATGACCCAATCCAGGCCAGGAATGTTCAGTTTTTCGTAAGCCGAAAGGACAGGGACGTTCCGGTAATCCGGAAATATGCTGGATCCGGATTGCCCCTGAAATGCAGATTCCACACCTGGCGTATGGACAGGCTGAAGACCGATGGTTGTGTTTTTGATGTCGATCATGCGAACCGTGTTATCACTTACGCCTGCTGCGCGTAACGCCTCGATATATCTCTTCTTGTCTTCCACGATGAACCGCCCCAGGCTCCGCATGGTTTTGTCAGCGCCGACAAGATACGTTTCTCCAGATTTTTCTAGCCCGACATTCTCCCAGTTCTTTCCGTAGGTCATGATTTTGTTGATTTTGTCAATCGGCATCTGAAATATGAGCACGCCAACCTTCTCGTTTTTGTCATTGAAAATAGGAGAGGCAATGAATGCCGCAGGGTCCTCGTAGGATGGTGTGTAGGGCTCAAAATCGGAAAGGGCGATGAAATTGCGATCATGGCTTGCATTGGCCTTCTGGAATACCTTCCCGATTGCGGTATCGGCATACGGCCCATTCTTTAGAGAGGTAGCGAAATCGATTTCCTTGAATACGGAGTAGACGATAGCTCCGCTGTCGGGATCCGCCAGGAATATGTCGTAATATCCGAATTCCTGCAAAAAATGCCTGATATGCCTGTGATAGGCGCTATGATGAATGGAGTAGCTGCTTCCGTCATCTGCACGGTCCAAGGCATCTTTTTCACCCAGTGGATTACTGTTCCTGTAAATGTACGAATATTGAAGGGCAATGGTGGTATCGCTCAGTGAGTCTATGATCTTCCTGGCTTCAACCTTGGATTCTATGTTTCTGCGTCTGTATTCCTTCATATACTCTTGAGCGTAGTAGCTCATCAATCCGGTTTTCATCTCTTCCATGGGCGGGAGGCTGGCTTCGTCCATATAGTTGGCATAGGATGCCCCAAGCTCCTCCATCGCCTGGATGATCATCTTGTCGTCCGAAAGCGTAATGATCTGTTTTTGCAGGGTTTCAAAGTAGGACTCGATTTCGGACTTCTTGCTAGCTCGAAGAGCGACCAACTTGTTGGTGACTGCTTCTTCAATATTGCCAGTTCCTGAATCCAACGACATGAGGCTAATATACGTCGCTATAGCAGCCGCTGGCAGGATTCCCAGAAGAGCCGAGATGATAATCAGGCGGTTGTTCAGAGTGAGTGAAAGCATTATTCTTTTCCTCCTAATCTGCTTTGAACCTCAACAAGCGATAGTGGTAGATAAAATTTAACCCTCGTAATCCGCTTTATCGGCTGACTTAGCAGAGTCTGAAGGGAAAAAGTTATTGTCAAATCTGGTGTACAGCTGCCCGGTCATGATCAAGGTGTTGAAGTTGCCGGCCGCCTGTCCGGCTTTCACCCGGTTGCCGATGCGCGCCTCCACGTCGGACCAGGTCTGGGTGTAGGCCGTCACCTGGAACTCGGCACCACCGGCCTTGTTCAACAACGGGATGAACTCATCGCCGATCAGCTCGTTGATCTCGTCGGCGTGCATGGAGATCACCGGCGGCGGGTCCATGGAGGCGCCCGGCACACCGTGCTTGTAGATGTATCCAGCGACCGAGACCAGATCGGCGAACATGGAATTGCCCACGGCACTGGCCACCGTGGTATCAGTCAGGGCATCCAGTCCCACATAGACGATGCCCTTGCGCCGAATCACATCCATCCACTCGAAGATGGGCCGGGTGTCCTGCTCGTCCAGATAGTCCGGCGAGATCAGCTCGGCGATATTGCCGGTGGTCAGCTTCTCCATCAGGGGACCGACGGAACTGACGATCTTGTCGAAGTAGGTCTTGTCGTACTTGAAAGCCGACACCAGTCCATCGAGAACCGGATCGTAGAGATCCTGTGCCTGCACGTGACGCATCAGCTCGATGGCCTCTTTGCTGCGACCCCGTGGTGCCGCAGGCAGATTGCGCTCCGAGATCTTGCTGGCCAGTTCCTCGACCTGCTCCTTCCAGTCCTCGGCGCCGTGCGCAGTCAGATGGGCACGGGCATACTCCATGAACAATGGTTCGATGTCGTTGATGTAACGCCGCACCTGCTGGTAGTCCGGACGGCGGCCCAGCCGGCGTGGAATGGGATCAGGCCGCAGATGGCGATCAGCCAGATACCCTGCGTCAGATACCGGGCCATGGTCACAGATCCGATGCCCGAATCGGGGACAGATCATCCCCCAGACGACACAGGACGTAGGGCACCTTGCCCTTTCCCTTGGTCAGCTTCTCCAACGCGCCCGCATCGTGATTGAGGGTGATCCGTCGGTTGCGAACCCATGTGGGGTCAATCTCGTGAGCCGAGGCCCAGTCGCGGACTGCCGCATCGTCGCCCGGTTCGATCCCGCTCAGGTAGATATCGATCCCGGCGATCTCCTCGACCCTGTTCAAGAGCTTGCCGAGCAACAGATCGCAGGACGGACAGTCGGGGCGGGAAAAGAACAACAGCCGGTCGGCAGGCCGGAGGACATCTTTTCGTGAGGTCTTCGGAGGCAGCCGATCGACATCGATCAGTCGCTCATTGGGGAAGAGTCGCTTGCCCGCCGCGTCGTAGGCACGCTGAAATGCAAGAATGCGATCGACGTCCTCGCGCATGGCGCGCGCCCAGCGTTCAGCATATTTGCGGCGTTCCGACTCGGTCAAGTCCCAATTCTGCTGTAAATTCATCTCCGCAGGATCGGTGTTGTATCGGTTTTCAGTGGTCGATGCTGACCACCTTTTCCCCCTCCTGGTTGGCAGGCCGCCGGGCCTCCCACCATTCGTGAAAGTCACTCATGTCCAGGTAACGTCGGCCTTGCCACTCCTCGTGGATCTCCGCCACCAGGGCGCCGATGAGGCGATGGGCCGATTCCTCGTTGAGAAAGATCCGGATCACCCGCTCCCGCCGGCGTATTTCCTGGATCAGCCGCTCCTGCATGTTGGTCGATTTCAGCCGCCGGCGATACTTCTCCGGCAAGGACAGCACCGCCAGCGCATCCTCCAGTCCCTCCTCCAGGCAGGTCATCGCCCTGGGGACCTTCTGCGCCATCTCCTCCATCAGGGCGTGGGCCTTTTCCCGCGCCTCGGCCGCCGTCTCCGACCGGAATATCCGCTTCAGGCCCTCGGCCAGCGCATCCTTGTGCCGCGAGGGCGTGTGTGAGAGCACGTTGCGTCCAAAGTGCACCTGGCACCTCTGCCAGACCGCCCCCTGGAAGCAGCGCCGCACCGCCCCCACCAGCCCCTTGTGCTCGTCCGAGACCACGAAGGCCACGCCATGCAGTCCCCGGCCCTTCAGCCAGTCGAACATGTCCCGCCAGAAGCCCTCCGACTCTCTGTCACCCATCCTGAGCCCCAGCACCTCCCGATACCCCTCGGCATCGATGCCCGAGACCAGCAGTCCGGCCTTGGACACGATCCGCTCGTCCTCCCGAGCCTTGACGTACAGTGCATCAATCAGCAGAAACGGGAAACTCCCAAGGGGGCGCTCGTTGAACGCCCGTACCCGGGCATCCAGCGCCGCGCACAGCCGCGAAACCGTCGATTTCGAGAACGACGTCCGGCACAGCTCTTCGGTGATTTTCGACACCTTCCGGGTCGAAACCCCGTTGACCACCATCTCCATCAGCGCCAGGACCAGCGCCTGCTCCGAACGCTGATAGCGCTGGAATATCTCCGTCGAGAACGACCCGTCACGGAACTGCGGCACCCGCAGCGTCAACGGCCCCACACGGCTGTAGAGCTGGCGGGTACGATACCCGTTCCGGTACCCCGTCCGCGCCTCACAGCGCTCGTACCGGCCCGCGCCAAGCTGCTCCTCGGCCTGCGCTTCCAGTACCTGGTTCAGCACGCTCTCCACCAGCTCTCCCAGTCCCTCCTTGCCACCACCCAGCAGGTTGGACAACAGGGCCTCACTCACCTTAAGCTCATACTCGGCCATCGTGGTTTCTCCTCTTCGTCAGGTGGATGTCTACAACACCTATCCTACGAAAGGGGACCACGGTGGCCTACCCGAATTTACAGCAGTATAGGGGCACTACCAGCGAACGCGCTACCGCGCGCCGCTGAGTTTAATCGTTATGTGTGAAAACGAAAAAAGATAAATAATGTACGCAGTTATATTCAGGGCAGAAATTAATAAGCTTGATTCGCGCTACTCTGAGATGGCGTCAAGAATGAGAGACTTGGCAATCAATAAATAT
>JALSTP010000231.1 GCA_026983675.1 Sedimenticola sp. | reverse complement strand
GTAATGGGCAAGCCCGTCCTCCGACGTATGCATCAGATCGCCCTCCAGATCACCCACCGCCCCCCGCGCCACGACCTTCTCATGCACGGGGTCGTCGCTCCAACCCGCGTGACGGCGGTCGAACAGGCGCAATGACCAGTCGGGATAACCCTCGCCATGGCGCAGCCAGCGGCCCATGAAACGGTTGCGGCGGCGCATCCGGTAGGCGTCCGCGCCGGGGTCTGCGAGCACGGCCTCGATGCTGTGGCGCAAAGGATCGCTCACCCATTCGTCCGCGTCTACGCACAGCACCCATTCGTGCGCCGCCTGCATCACCGCAAACTCTTTCTGGGCGCCATAGCCCAGCCATTCCCGATGTATCACCCGCGCGCCGAGGGTCTCCGCCAACGCCACGGTGCCGTCGCTGCTGCCCGAATCCACCACCAGGATCTCATCGGCGAAGTCGAGGCTCTCCAGGCAGGTCCGCAGCCGGCCCGCCTCGTTGCAGGCGATCACCACGGCAGAGAGGGGCCGCCTGCTCATATCGCCCCCATCTGGACTTTCAACTCGCGCCAGACCGTTTCCGGCGGCAGGCTCTGGAAGCAGGGCGGGTCCACCGGCCGTTCGCCGCCGTAACCGCATTCCCTCTTCATACAGGGGGCGCAAGGAAAATCCACCTCCAGATTGCGCTGGTGGGGACCCCGTGCACCGGTGAGATCGGTGCGGGTGGGACCGTACAACGTCACCGCCGGGGTCCCCACCGCCGCGGCCAAATGCGCCAACCCCGAATCGAGCCCCACCGCGCCGGCCGCCCCCGCCAACGTCTTCGCCAACTGGGTCAGGGAGAGGTGAGGCAGCAGCCAGCCACTGTGCGAGCGGTCGATGAGACGTTCGGCGCGCTGTTGCTCCCGTTCGTCGCCCCAGGGCCAGTGCACCGCATAGCCCGCCTCGGTGGCGATCTCCGCCAGCGCCACCCAGTAGGGTTCGGGCCAGTGCTTGCTGGGCCAGGTGGTGCCATGGAGAAAGATCAGGGCGGGCCGGCCCGGACCGCGTTCGCCTTCGAAGCGCAGGCCATAATCGGGTTCGGTGCTCGGCGCTTCGTAGTCGAGGGCGGCGGCAAACAGACGGCGTATGCGGTCGATCGCGTGCAGATCACGCGGCGCCCGCACCCAGCGCCGGTAGCAAAGGCTGGCAAAGGGGTCACGCGCCGAACCGGGGCCGTATCCCCAACGCTCGCCCCGCGCCTTGCACGCCACCCAGGCGCTCTTCGGCAGCAACCCCTGGGCGTCGATCACCGCGTCATAGGCGGTGAGCTGGAGTTCCTGCACGAACCGCCCCACCGCACCGGTGCGCAACGTCCGCCACCACTCTCGCCGCCAACGGCGCAGGGCGATGGGGATCACGCGCTCCACCGCCGGGTGCCAGGGGGGCACCTCGGCGAAGGCCTCCTCCACCACCCAGTCGAAGCGAATCCCGGGATGCGCAGCCACCGCATCGGTGAGCGCCGGCAGGGTGTGGATCAGATCCCCCAGCGACGAGGTCTTGACGATCAGCACCCTCATGCCGCCACCGCCTGGAGCGCCTGCTCCACCTCGTCCACGCCGATGCCTCGCAGACAGTCGAGATGCCCCAGCGGACACACGCGTTCGAAGCAGGGGCTGCACGAGAGGCCATGCGAGACGATCTGCGCCTGGGGATTCAGCGGCGGGGTGAAACCGGGATCGGACGAACCGTAGAGCGCCACCAGCGGCCGCTGCAGGGCCGCCGCCACATGCATCAGACCCGAGTCGTTGCTCACCACCGCATCCGCCAGGGACATCAGATCCACCGCCTCTTCCAGCCGGGTGCGCCCCGCGAGATCACGACACACACCGCCCGACGCCTCGTTCACCGCCCGACACACCGGCCCGTCCTTCTCCGCGCCGAACAGCCACACCGCCCATCCCCGCGCCACCCGGCCCGCCGCGAGCCGGCCATAGGCGTCGGCGGGCCAGCGTTTCGCCGGACCGTACTCCGCGCCGGGACACAGCGCCAGAAGCGGGACCCCGGGCCGTTCCAGTCCCAGCCGCCCCAGCGCCGCTGCCACCGCCTCCTCCGCCACCACCAGCGCGGGCGGCTCGATCGCCGGCAGGGGCGCTGCCGCATCCACCGCCAGGGCGACGAAGCGCTGGACCGTCATCGGCAACCGCGCCTTGTCGAGTCGGCGCACATCGTTCAACAGACCATAACGCATCTCGCCGCGCCAGCCGGTGCGGCGGGGAATACCGGCCCAGAAGGGGATGAGCGCCGATTTCCAGGAGTTGGGCAGGAGGATAGCCTGAACGTATCCGCGCCCGGCAAGCCGCCGCCCCATGCGCCTGCGCGTCCCCAGCCCCAGCGCGCCATGGCCGAGGGGCTGTTCGATGCCCTCCGCCACCTCCGGCATCCGCGCCAGCAAGGGCAGGCTCCAGCCGGGGGCCAGGACGTCGATCGCCGCCTCGGGGTCGCGCCGGCGCAGCGCCTTGAACAGGCTCTGGGCCATGACCATATCACCGACCCACGAGGGACCGACCACCAGGATGCGGCGTGTGGACTTCAAAGGCGTCGACGGGCCCCGCCGGAGTCAGTCGGTGAGGGCGTAGCGGGTGCTGCAGTAAGGACAGACCGCCTCGCCCTCGGCATCGAACAGCAGGAAGACGCGGGGGTGCTTGTCCCACACCGGCTCGCCCCGGCGCGGGCAGCTCAGGGGCAGATCCTTGCGGCTCACCGGGATCGCCTCGATCTTGGGGGGGGTCTTTTCGGCCTGTGCCATAGGGTTCTCCTAAACCGTGGTCAGCCATTCCGGGTGTTCCGCCCGGCGGCCGTGTACCTGATCGAAATACATGCCCTGCAGCCGCTCGGTGATGGGACCGCGGCCGCCGTTGCCGATGGTGCGGCCGTCCACCTCGCGGATGGGCGTGACCTCCGCCGCGGTGCCGGTGAAGAAGGCCTCGTCGGCGATATAGACCTCGTCGCGGGTGATGCGCTTCTCCACCACCTTCAGGCCGATCTCGCCGCACAGGGTCATGACCGTACGGCGGGTGATGCCATCCAGCGCGGAGGTGAGATCCGGGGTGTAGAGCACGCCGTCCCGGACGATGAAGATATTCTCGCCAGAGCCCTCCATGACATAGCCCTCGGCGTCCAGCAGCAGCGCCTCGTCGTAGCCGCAGTCCAGCGCCTCCTTGAGCGCCAGCATGGAATTCATGTAGTTGCCGTTGGCCTTGGCCCGGCACATGGTGATGTTTACGTGGTGACGGGTGAAGGAGGAGACGCGGATGCGGATGCCGCGGGTCATGTTCTCCTCGCCGAGGTAGCTGCCCCAGTCCCAGGCCGCCACCATGCAGTGCACCCGCAGGTTGTCGGCGCGCAGCCCCATCCCCTCCGAGCCGTAGAAGCACATGGGCCGGATGTAGGCCGACGCCAGGCGGTTCTCGCGCACCGCCGCGCGCTGCGCCTCGTTCAGCGTCGCGCGGTCCCAGGGCATGGGCATGCCGAGGATGTGGGCGGAACCGAACAGCCGATCGGTGTGGTCCTGCAGACGGAAGATGGCGGTGCCCTGTTCCGCCTTGTAGGCGCGCACGCCCTCGAACACCCCCATGCCGTAATGCAGAGTGTGGGTCAGGACATGGGTCTTCGCCTCGCGCCAGGGGACCATCTCGCCATCGAGCCAGATCACCCCGTCGCGGTCCGCCATCGTCGACATCATTGCTTCTCCCGTTGTGATTCGGATGCTTCCATCGAACGCCGCCACTGCGTCACCACCTGCCGCCGCTGCGTCAGCAGCGTATCCGCCGGCACCCGCGCCGGCCGCTCCTGCAAGGTGCATCGGTGCGAAGCGGCGCGCAATGCACGGTAGGCATCCTTGAGCCCCCCCGCCGTTTCCGGTGTCATCAGACCCCGTTGCGCCAGGGTATCGAGCAGCCGGACGTTGTCTGTCCAGCGGGTCAGCCCCGGGTGCTCGTGCGCCCATCGCAGAACGGAATATTGAACCATAAACTCGATATCGGCGATACCTCCCCGGCCCTGTTTGAGGTCGAATTCATGTGCCGTGGAGCGGTCGAGCCTCTCGCGCATGCGCTCGCGCATCTCGCGTACCTCGCGCCGCAGGGCGCCGGCGTCGCGCCGCTGCCGGAGCACCGCTTCACGCACCGTGCCGAAATCCGCGGCCACCGACGCATCCCCCGCCACGCTCCGGGCGCGCACCAGCGCCTGGTGCTCCCAGGTCCACGCCTTCTCCCGCTGGTAGCGGTGGAAGGCGGTCAGGCCGCTCACCAGCAGGCCGGACGCGCCATCCGGACGCAGCCGCGTGTCCACCTCGTAGAGGATGCCGCTGGGCATTCGGGTGGTGAAGTAGTGGATGATGCGCTGGGCGAGACGGGTGAAGAAGAGGTCGTTGGGGATCGGTTTCGGGCCGTCCGTCATCGCCGTCGGCGGATAGTCGGCATGCAGGAACACCAGATCGAGGTCGGACCCGTAGCCGAGTTCGATGCCGCCCAGCTTACCGTAGCCCACCACGATGAAACCCCGCCCCACCCCCGCCGCCATGCCGCCCGGCAGGCCATGGCGGGCGGTGAAGTCGGCCCAGACCAGATCGAGCACCTTGCCGATCACCACCTCCGCAATCTCGGTGAGGTAGTCGCTCACCACCATCAGCGAAATGGCCCCGGTGATGTCTGCCGCCGCCACCCGCAGCTGATTGCTGAGCACGAACTGGCGCAGGCGCTCCATCTGCTGCTCCTCGTCGTCCGCGGCCACGCCCGCCAGCAGATCGTCCAGTTCCCGGCGCAACGCCTCCCGGCGCAACGGTTCGTAGAGACGCCGCGGATCGAGCAGTTCGTCGAACAGCAGGGGGGCGCGCGCCAGGCGGGTGGCGATCCAGGGGCTGGCGGCGCTGAGGCGCACCAGTTGCGACAAGGCCAGGGGCGACTCCACCAACAGGGCGATGTAGGCGGTGCGGCGGGCGATGGCCTCGATCACCCGCGCCACCCGCTCCAGGGTCTCGCCGGGGTGGGGCGTCGCTGCCACCGCCGACAGCAAAAGGGGCATCAGCTGATCGAGCCGTTCCCGGCCACGGGCGCCGATGGCGCGGCAGGCCGGGGACCTCCTCAGCGCGTCCAGTTGTTCAAGGGCGGCGCCGGGATCGTCGAAACCGGCCTCCGCCAGCACCCGCCCCGCCGCCTCGCCCTCCAGACCGCCCTGCCAGACCTGCGCCAGCGCCTGGTCCCCGTTCTCCTCCGCCTGGGGCGCAGCGAAGACCTGGTCGAAATGGCCCTGCACCCGCCGCCGGTGACCTTCGAGCACCCCCAGAAAGCCCTCCCAGCCGGGATAGCCCATGCTGTGCGCCAGCCGCCGCCGCGCCGCCTGGTCCCCTGGTAGCAGATGGGTCTGGCGGTCGCGCCAGGCCTGCAGGCGGTTCTCCACCCGGCGCAGAAAGACATAGGCATCGTGCAGTTCCCGCACCGCATATTCCGGCAGATAGCCTTTGTCGCCCAACAACGCCAGCACCCGCAGGATCGGCCGGATCTGCAGGGCCGGCTCGCGGCCGCCCCGGATGAGCTGAAAGGCTTGACCGATGAACTCGATCTCGCGGATGCCGCCGGGGCCGAGCTTGATGTTGTCGGCCATCCCCTTGCGCGCCAGTTCCCGGCTGATGAGCCGCTTCATGGCGCGCAGGGACTCGATGGCGCCAAAGTCGAGATAGCGCCGGTAGACGAAGGGCCGCAGCATGGCCATCAAGCGCTCGCCCACCGGTCGGTCGCCTGCCACCACCCGCGCCTTGATCATGGCATAGCGCTCCCACTCCCGCGCCTGGGACTGGTAGTACTCCTCCATGGCGTCGAAACTCACCGCCAGCGGGCCCGCCTCGCCGAAAGGGCGCAGCCGCACATCCACCCGGAACACGAAGCCGTCGGCGGTCTGGCTGCCGAGAGCCTTGACCAGCTTCTGGCCAAGGCGGATGAAGAACTGCTCATTGGTCTGGCCGCGGCGGCCGTCCACCCGGCCACCGGCGGGGTAGGCGAAGATCAGGTCGATGTCGGAGGAGAGATTGAGTTCGCGTCCACCCAGTTTGCCCATGCCGAGCACCACCATCCGCACGGCATTGCCCTCGGCATCCCGGGGCGTGCCCCAGTCGGCGCAGAGCCAGTCATAATGGTGGTCGAGGGCGGCTCCGATGCAGGCGTCGGCCAGGGCGGTGAGGTCCTCGAGGACCTCCTCCAGAGGCGCGAGTCCCGCCAGATCGCGCCAGATGATACGCACCATCTGGCGACGGCGGAAACGGCGCAGCGCGGCCCACAGCCCCTGTTCGTCCCCAGCGCCCGCAAGGGCCTGCTTGAGCTGCCGCGCCATTTCGCCTCCGGCATAGGGACGGGCGAGATCGCCGGAGAGCTGGAGTTCCGGAAGCAGATCCGGATGGCGCTCGCAACTGGCGGCCGCATACTCGCTCCACGCCCAGACGCGCAGTGCCTGGTCGCGGAGGGCCGCGTCGCGGCAGATCCCCTCCGCCCGCTCGTCCTGTTGCGCGCACCACTGCTCCCAGCGTGCCGCCACTGCGGGATCGGGTCGCCATTCGCCCGTCATGTGCCCCGCAGCCGGCGCAGGATGCGTGCGATGAGACCCCCGTCCTCGTCTTCCAGCCCGTGGTTGCCGCCAGTGGGAATGGTGACGGCGCGCCCGCGCAAGGCATAGACGTTGTTCATGTCCTGGCTCCATTCCGGCACCACCAGGTCGCCGATCAGGGAGCGTCGGCCGTCGCGCACGACGGAGATGTAACGCGCCTCGGGGTGGGGCTGGCGGTTGAGCCAAAACAGGAGCGTGCCGGGTTTCTCCGGCACCAGGTCGGCATAGAGCTGCACCGACCGCTGCAGGGTCTCCGATCCCAGCATGCGGCCGATCCAGCCAAGGGGGCTGCGCCCCACCGTCAGCCCCAACTCCGCGCTCTCGGTGCCGAGATGGGGGCTGGCAATGGTGATCAGGGCGCTGACCCCGGCCTTGGGATGCTGCACCATGTAGAGCCGCCCCAGCACCCCGCCCGCCGAGTGGCCGAGCAGGATCACCGTCTCCCCCTTGTGACGCCGCAATACCCGCTGCATGTGCCCCTGAAGCTGGCGGACCTGATAGAGCAGGGGCGCCTGGGAGTCCAGTTCCAGCGTGTAGTAGCGCATGCTGCCGCGGCCGGGGGGGCTCAGTGGCGTGCCGATCGCGCGCAGCCGCAGTCGTCCGCCGTCGGACCAGCCCAGATGGCCGAGCGCCTGGGTGATCCCCGCGGTGCGCCACGCGCCGCTGTCGGCATGGTAGCCCTGGATCATCACCAGCGCCTCGGCCCGCGCGCCAAAGGGCGCGAGCAGAAACAACGTCAACAGCAGAGCGGCGATCCAGAGAGACGGCGCGGCCGCCCGCCGGACACCCGCTGAAGCGGAGTATGTTATCGTTTGTCTTGGTATGTCTCGCATCTTCCTCTTCCTCGGCGCCATCGCCGCCTTCCTCGCCGTCGCCCTCGGGGCCTTCGGCGCCCACCTGCTGCACAGCCGCCTGCCCGATGATCTCTACACCGTATATCAGACCGGCGTCCATTACCACGCCATCCACGCCCTCGGCCTCCTCGTGATCGGGCTGCTGGCCCGCGACGACGCCTCACGCTGGATGACGGCGGCCGGTATGCTCATGGCCACCGGGCTGGTTCTGTTCAGTGGCAGCCTCTACGCCCTCGCCCTCAGCGGGGCGCGCGGACTGGGCATCGTCACGCCCTTCGGCGGGCTGGCTCTGCTCGCCGCCTGGTTCTCGCTGGCAGTGGCGGTGGGGAGGCAACCCCGCGGTGACGACTGACCTTTCCCTCGCCGGTCTTTTCGTCAGCGGCTTTCTCTCCTCCACATTGCTCCCCGGCGGCTCGGAGATCGCACTCGCCTGGGGTGTGCACACCAACGCAGCATCACTGACCACCCTCTGGCTGGTCGCCACTCTGGGCAACGCCCTGGGCGGCTTCAGCGGCTGGCTGCTCGGCCGCTGGATCGCCGTGCGTTATCCGGCGCGGGGGCTGTCGAGGCCCCGTCACCGGCGGGCAGTGACGCTGATCCGGCGTCGCGGCAGCCCACTGCTGCTATTATCCTGGCTGCCGGTGATCGGTGATCCGCTGTGCGTCGCCGCCGGCTGGCTCGAAATCAAATGGCCCCCTGCCCTGTTCTATATCACCATGGGCAAGGCGGGACGCTACGCGGCGTTACTCCTGCTGCTGAACGGGATTTGAATATGACCACGAAGGGACGGCTTTTGGTCGTCGAGGACGACCCCCAACTCAATCAGATGCTCAACTTCCATTTCGAGGACGAGGGCTACGAGGTGGAGGGCGCCCTCACCTGCGCCGAGGCGGTGGAGCGGCTGCATGGCCACGCCTTCGATCTGGTGATGCTCGATCAGCAACTGCCGGACGGGACCGGCCTCGACCTGCTTGCGCAGCTGAAGGCGGCGGACCCCGACCAGGCAGTGATCATGATCACCGGGCAACACGACCTCGAACTGGCCATCGAGGCGATCAAGCACGGCGCGGCGGACTTCATCCACAAACCCCTGAAGATCGAGGCCCTGGAGCATGTGGTCGTGCGGGTTCTGGAGAACCGCCGCCTCTCCCGTGAAGTGGCGGCCCTGCAGCCTCCCCCGCCGGCGCTGACCCGCAACCACGCGCTGATCGGCCGCAGCGAGGCGATGTTGCAGGTGAGCAAGGAGATCGCCCTCAGCGCCGAAAGTACGGCCAATGTGCTGATCAGCGGTGAATCGGGTACCGGCAAGGAAGTGGTGGCGCGGCTCATCCATCTGCATAGCGGCCTCAGCGGACCCTTTGTGGCGGTCAACTGCGCCGCCATCGTGGATACCCTGCTGGAGAGCGAACTGTTTGGTCACGAGAGAGGCGCCTTCACCGGCGCGGTGAGCCGCAAACCGGGGAAATTCGAGCTGGCCCAGGATGGCACCCTGTTCCTCGACGAGATCGGCGAATTGGCCCTGCCCTTGCAGGCCAAGCTGCTCAGGGCGCTGCAGGAACAGAGTTTCGAGCGGGTGGGAGGCACCCAGACGATCACCAGCAATGCCCGCATCATCGCCGCCAGCAACCGCGATCTCGGCGTCGAGGTGCAGGAAGGACGCTTCCGTGAGGATCTGCTCTACCGGCTCGACGTGATCTCGATCCGACTGCCGCCGTTGCGCGAACGCATCGAGGACATCGAGCCGCTGGTCGATGCGCTGATGCACAAGATTGCCCACACCCTGCACCGCCCCGCGCTGCAGCTCACCCGGCCCGCGCTGCAACGGCTCATGGAGCACCGTTGGCCAGGCAATGTGCGGGAGTTGGAGAACGTGCTCACCCAGGCGATGGTGCACGCCCGTGGCGGTGCCCTGACCCCCGATCTGCTGACCCTCGGCGACATCCCGGGTCCCCTGTCGCCGGCGGAGGCAGGGGACGAGACCCACGGCATCCTGCGCACCCTCGACGAGGTCGAGGCAGAGCACATCCAACGGGTGCTGAATCACACCGGCGGACACAAGAGCCGGAGCTGCGAGATTCTGGGCATCTCCCGGCCCGCGCTGGATCGCAAGATCAAGAAATACGCCCTTCACCTTCCACGGTAACCGCTCGTCGACCCACTGTAATATCCGATTACAATCGTAACGTCCCGTTACACCGACGCTTCCCCGCAAACGGATTCCCATATATTTTTTTAATAAATTTCATGGCGTTATGTTCTGGCACGCCCCATGCGTATATGGAAGACAGCCACGGCAATACAGCCGCCCGGAAAAAGGAGAGACTCATGACCACATCCAGAACAACCCGCGACCACGAAGGGACGGCCGACGCCCCGAATCCCCAGCGCGAGCGGCGTTTCAACCGGCTGGTGGAGAAATACGCCGACGACCTGTTCCGCTATGCCTACTGGTTGAGCGGCGACAAGACGGTGGCCGAGGACCTGGTTCAGGAGACCTTGTTGCGGGCCTGGAAGGCGTTCGACAATCTATTGAATCCAAAGGCCGCCAAGGGCTGGCTGCTGACCATCGTGAGGCGGGAGAACGCACGCCGGTTCGAACGCTATCAGCCCCAGTTAAGCAACGTTCCCCTTGAGACCCTCCGCTCCCACCACAAGGGGTATGACACCTCCACTGAGGCATTTGTCCTCCGCCAGGCGATGAAAACGCTGCCCGAAAGCTATCGGGAACCGTTGCTGCTTCAGGTCTTGGGTGGCTATTCGCAGAAAGAGATCGCCCACCACCTGGGGTTGAGTTCGGCCGGTGTGGGCACCCGCCTGTTCCGGGCGCGGCGCAAACTTCAGGAAAAGATCGCCGCCTGACACGGGGACATACGCCTTGGCGGGATGCCGGGGACAAGCGACTGCACCAATCCCCGATTCAAAGAAAGGTGACGCCCACCTGGAACAGTTTTTCCACGTCGGCAATGCGACGCTTGTCGAGCAGGAAGAGGATCACATGGTCCTCCGCCTCGATCACCGTATCGTCGTGCGCAATGATGACATCGTCACCGCGCACGACGGCGCCGATGCTCGCCCCCTTGGGTAATTTGATCTCGTCGATTCGCCGGCCAATCACCTTGGAAGACTTCACGTCGCCGTGGGCCACGGCCTCGATGGCCTCGGCCGCCCCCCGGCGCAGGGAGTGCACCATCACCACATCACCACGCCGCACATGGGTGAGCAGGCTGCCGATGGTGGCATGCTGTGGCGAGATGGCGATATCGATGGGTCCACTCTGCACCAGGTCCACATAGGCGGGACGGTTGATCAGCGCCATCGCCTTGCGCGCGCCCAGCCGCTTGGCCAGCATGGCGGAAAGGATATTGGCCTCGTCATCGTTGGTGACGGCGCAGAACACATCGGTGTTCTCGATGTTCTCCTCCAGCAGCAGATCCCCGTCCGCCGCATCCCCCTGCAAGACGATGGTCTTGTCGAGCTGTTCGGCGATATGCCGGGCGCGTTGCCGATCACGCTCGATCACCTTCACCCGATAGTTCTTCTCCACCGCCCGCGCGAGGCGTGTGCCGATGTTGCCTCCACCGGCGAAGATGAGTCGCTTGTAGGGCTTCTCCAGCCGCTGCAATTCGCCCATCACGGCACGGATGTCGTCGCGCGCAGCAATGAAGAACACCTCGTCGTCCGCCTCGATGCGGGTGTCGCCGTCCGGGGCGATGGCCTGATCCTTGCGGTAGATCGCCGCCACCCGCGTATCCACGTCCGGCATATGCTGATAGAGGGTGCGCAAACGGTTGCCCGCCAGCGGGCCGTCGGCGTATACCTTCACCGCCACCAGCCTCACCTTCCCGCCGGCGAAGTCGAGCACCTGCAACGCGCCGGGGTATTCGATCAGTCGCAGAATGTATTCCGTGACCAGCCGCTCCGGGCTGATGAGGACGTCCACCGGCACTGCATCCCGGGTGAACAGTTCGCGGTGATCGAGGTAGCGTTGGGAGCGCACCCGGGCGAGCTTCCTGGGGGTGTGAAAGAGGGTGTGGGCCACCTGACAGGCCACCATGTTGGTCTCGTCGCTGTTGGTGACCGCAATGACCATATCCGCGTCTTCCGCTCCGGCGCGGCGCAGCACGTCCGGATGCGCGGCGTGCCCCTCCACCGTGCCCAGATCGAGCCGGTCCTGAAGCTCACGCAGCAACGCCGGGTTCTTGTCCACCACCGTGATGTCGTTTGCCTCGCTGGCCAGATTGTTGGCCACCGTCGTGCCCACCTGGCCGGCCCCCAAGATGATTATTTTCATTGGTCCCGATTACCTGCTCTGTCTCTGCCGCTATTTGCGGTCTTTGATCTCGACCCCCAGGGAACGCAGTTTGCGATAGAGATGGGTGCGCTCCATGCCCACGTCCTGCGCCATCTTGCTGACGTTACCACCATGCTTGTCGAGCTGATACTGAAGGTAAACCCGCTCGAACTGTTCCCGCGCCTGGCGCAGGGGTTGGTCCAGCGATACCGGGAAGGCGGCGCCGGCGGCAGGTGGCGCCCCGCGACCCAGTGCCCCTTCCACCTCCTCTGCTCCAACCTCGTCTCCGCTGCCCAGCATCAGCAACCGCTGCACCAGGTTCTTCAGTTCCAGGACATTGCCGGGCCAGTCGTAGTTGCGTAAGAAATTCTGTGCGCCCACGTTGAACTTGCGGTAGGGCAGGCGCTCGTGGGTGGTGAAATAGTCCACATACCAGGTCAGCAGTTCGGGCACATCCTCGCGATGCTCGCGCAGCGGCGGAATCTGCAGCGGCACTACGTTGAGATGATAGAAGAGATCCTCCCGGAAGCGTCCCGCCTTGACCTCCTGCTCCAGGTCGTGACCTGTGGCGGCCACGATGCGCACGTCGATCTTCACCGGTTCGCTTCCGCCCACGCGGATGAACTCGCCAGTATCCAGAGCGCCCAGAAGCAGCGCCTGCGCCTCCAGGTCCATCGCCGCCACCTCATCCAGAAACAGGGTGCCGCCCATCGCCTGCTCCAGCCGCCCGTAGTGAATGTGCCCCCCTGTCTCGCTGCCGAACAGCTCACGCGCCGAATTGCCGCCGGCGATGGAGGAGACGGCCACTTCCACGAAAGGGCGCTCCCTCCGCGCACTCTGGGCATGCAGATAGCGGGCGAAGGTGGCGCGGCCGCTGCCCGGCTCGCCGCTGATCAGCACCCAGGTGTCGTGCTGCGCGATCCGCTTTACCTGCTCCCGCAGGCGCTGCATTACCGCGCTGTGTCCCACCGGCTCCACCACGGGCGGGGTGCGGCGGCGCAGGCCGAGATTCTCGCGTTGCAGCTTGTCCGCCTCCAGCGCGCGCTCGATAGTGAGCAGCAGTTTGGCCAGCGACAACGGCTTCTCCAGAAAATCGTAGGCGCCCAGGCGGGTCGCCTCCACCGCGGTCTCCACCGTGCCATGGCCGGACATCATGATCACAGGACAGGGCAGTCCGTCCCCCTCGGCCCACTCCTGCAGCAAGCTGATGCCGTCAATATCCGGCATCCAGATGTCCAGCAGGATGAGGTCGGGCCTGCGCTCACGCAATGCCTTGCGTGCGCTTGCGCCGTTCTCGGCGGTGCCGACCTGATAGTCCTCGTCCTCCAGGATCTCCTTCACCGTGACACAGATGTCCGGTTCGTCATCCACCACCAAGATATAGGGTGCGCTCATGCTGAACGGCTCTCCTTCGTCAATGACGCCGACCCGCGGCCCTCTCCAATCACCGGGAGGCGCAATACGATGCTGGCGCCCTCGGCCCCATTTTCGGCGCCAATGATACCCCCATGTTCCTCTACGATCTTCTTTACGATGGCAAGGCCAAGGCCGGTGCCCTTGGCCTTGGTGGTGACATAGGGCTCAAACAGCCGGCCCAGCAGCTCCTCGTCGAAACCGGCGCCGTTGTCCTCCACCCTCAGTTCGAGAAAACGGGCATCCTCTTCGCCCACTTCCCGCGTGGTCACCCGGACACGGCCGTCACTGCGCCCCTCCAGCGCCTCCAGGGCGTTCTTCATCAGATTGTGCAGCACCTGGCGTAACCGCACCGGGTCGGCCTCGATCAGCACCTCGGACGCCCCCAGGTCCGCCTCCACCACCACGCCCCCAGCGGACCGGTAGAGGTCGAGCACCTCCGCAAACAAGGCGTCCGCCTCCAGCGGTTCAGCCTGCATGCGCGGCGGGCGGGCATAGTCGGAGAAGGCATCCACCATGCTCTTCATCGCCTCCACCTGCTGGACGATGGTATGGGTGGCGCGATCCAGCACGCCGGCATCTTCCGGCGGCATGCGCTTCAGATACTTGCGCCTGAGCCGCTCCGCCGCGAGCTGGATGGGGGTGAGGGGATTCTTGATCTCGTGGGCAAGGCGCCGGGCCACTTCCGCCCAGGCGGCATCGCGTTGCGCCTGAACGAAGGTGGTGATGTCGTCGAACAGCACCACATGGCCCACACTGCCCTGCTCCGGCTGGGCAAAAGGGGTGGTGCTGCACATCAGCACCTGACGGCCGTCGCCGCCCACCAACACCACCTCCTCACGCCATTCATGCACATTGTCCTCCAACGGCTCCTGAAGCGCCTCGGCAAATTGTTTCATCCGCGCCGAGATGGTGCCCAGCTCCTCCAGAGAATGCTCGATATAGGTATCCAGCCCCACCCCCAGGATCTCCCGGGCGGCGGGGTTTGCCGTGCGCAACCGCAGATCGTCGTCGAAAGTCATCACCCCGGAGGAAAGCCGGGTCAGGACGGTCTGCAGATAGGCCCGTTGCAGCTCCACCTTGCGCTGCGAGCGGGCCGCCGCGTCCCGCGCCTGGGCGAGACGCAGGGTCATGGTGTTGAACGATGAGACCAGAAAGCGCAGCTCGTCGCGCTTCTCCGGCACCGGCAGACGCTGGTCGTAGTCCCCCTTCGCGACCGCCCGGGTCGCCGCGGCGATCCGCGCCACCGGGCTCACCAGCTTGCGGGCGGTATGGAAGGCCGCCAGCAACGCAGTGAGCAGACTGAACATCAGCACCAGAAACAAGGCGAGGGAGAAGCTGAGTTTCAGCGAGGTGCGCAGATAGGCCAGCTCCTTGTAGCGGTTGTAGGCCTCCTCCAGTTCCGCGGAGAGCTTGCTGACGTGCTCGGAGGTGGGATAGAGGGCCTGCAGAATCAGCTCCCGCCCCCGGGGATGATGCACCACCACGCGGATCTGGAGCCCGGCATCGGCTTCATCCGGCACCAGTCCCACGTAGTTGGCGCCGGTATGCAATTGCTGCATGATCTCCGCCCGTGGCCGACTGGCGACCAGCACCGTAGGGTCCTCGTTGCTGCTGGCGAGCACCTTGCCATTGTCACGCATCAGGGTCAGCTCGATGGCGCCCGCCTCCCGGCGCAGCTCGTCCAGCGTCAGGGCCAGAGCCGCTTCCGATTCGTCGCCGAGATCGAGCATCAAGCGCTCGGTATATTTCATCAGATAGCGCTGATTGACGCCGAGAGATGCCTGATTGAGTTCCAGGGCGTTCTCCATCGCCTTGTCGATCTTGACATCGAACCAGCTGTCGATACCGCGCATGAGGAAATTCATCGAATAGTAATAGACGATGGAGGCCGGCACCAGCGACAGCACGGCAAATAGCACCACCATACGCCCGGTGAGACGCGACCCCGCGGCGTCATGGCGGTAACGCCGCATCAGACGCACCACGTTCACGCCCAGCAACACCGCCAACGCCACCAGGCCGAGGACGCTGATCCCCAGCAACGGCAGGAACCAGCGGGTCAGTTCCGCCGATTTCTGCACAGCATCGGAGAGCAGGTGCAGGTTGAACAACAACAGGGTGACGAACGCCACCACCGGCAGGCTCTTCATACGCCGCAGACGCCGGATTACTTCGGCAACGGCCATTGACTCCACCCGTTCGAAACATGCCATGCAGGGGTGAGGTAGGCGATCAGGCGCAGGGGCAGCGGCAAGGACTCGCGATCCAATTCCATATGCAGCGCCACCTCGTAGGTGGCATTCGGGCTCAGATGCAGCGTCGTCGGCAATTCCACTCCACGGATGTCGCCTAAGGCGGCGAGGGCCGCATTCCGGGTGGCGTAGTTGCCCAACCGGCCGGTATCCAGGCCGACCACCTGATAGATGTCCGACAGGGCACGATATCGGATCTGGAACCGGAGGTGACGCTCCCACACCGGCGATGCCCAGAACCAGACCCCCTTGCGCAGGATCTTGAGGTGTAGATCGAAGACCAGCGGCACGCCGCTCTCCAGCGCCTCCAGGACATCCGGATTCAGGTGGAAGTCGAGCCGGGCATGCAGAAGATAACGGCCGTCCACGCGCTCCACTCCGCCGTCCTGCACCTTGATCCCTTCTGCCTGCGCCACCATGGCACACAGCAGGAGCACGAGGCATCCCGCAATCCGAACCCCCGTTCTCACGGCCGCTTCACCAGCAAGGCGTAATAGAAGCCGTCCATCGAATCCTCGCCAGGCAGGGTCTGGCGGCCCGCGGCGCGGGGGTGGCCCCAGGCGTCGTCGAGCGGCGCCTCGCGGGCATCCTTCCGGCGTTTCAGGAAATCGACGATCTGCATTTCGTTCTCTTCCGGCAACAGGGAACAGGTGGCATATAAAAGCATACCCCCGGGGGCAAGCAGAGACCACATGGCGTCCAGCATGGCCGCCTGTCGGACGGCCAGCGCCGAGATGTCCGAGGGACGGCGCAGGGCCTTGATATCGGGATGGCGGCGAATCACGCCGGTGGCCGAACAGGGGGCGTCGAGCAGAATGCGGTCGTAGCGCCGCCGCCCCCATTCACCGGCGGGATGTAAGGCATCCCCCTCCACCACCTCCGCCTCCAATCGCAGCCGGTCGAGGTTGTCGCGCACGCGGCGCAGCCGGTCGGCATCGACATCCACCGCCGTCAGCCGCACCCCGGCAGGGGCGATCTCCAGCAAATGGCAACTCTTGCCCCCGGGCGCGGCGCAGGCATCGAGCACATGCTGCGCGGGCGCCAGCCGCAGCAACCGCGCCGCCAGTTGGGCGCCTGCATCCTGCACCGACACCTGTCCGCTGCCAAACCCCGGCAACGCCTCCACCGCCACCGGCCGCTCCAGGATGACCCCTTCAGGGGCATGAGGCGCCGGACGGGCGGCCAGACCCGCATCCGCAAGCGACGCAATGTACTCATCAGGTCCGATCTGTCGGCGGTTGACCCGCAAGGTCATGGGTGGCCGCTGGTTGAGGGCGGCGGCGATTGACCGCCAGTCGTCGGGCCAGGCGGCGCGGAACGCATCCAGCAACCATCCCGGACAGGCCAGCGCGCCTTCGTCTGCCGCGTCGAGGGCGGCCATCAATGCCTCGCGCCGGCGCAGAAAGCCGCGCAACACGCCGTTGATCAGCGCTGCCGCCCAGGGTTTGCGCAGGCGCCGCGCCGCCTCCACCGTCTCCGCCACCGCAGCGTGTTCCGCCGTGCGCATCTCGGTCAACTGGTAGAGCCCCGTCAGGATCAGGGCGTGAATATCGCGGTCCCTGCGTTTCAGCGGCCGCTTCAGCAACTCCGCCGCCAAGCGGTCGAGCCGTGGAAGGAACCGCATCACCCCGTAACACAATTCCTGCACCAGCGCCGGGGGAGCCGATCCCGCCGGCCGTTGCGCCAGCGCCTGCGTCAGTGAACGCCGTTTTTCAAGCACCGCCACCAGCACACGCGCCGCCTCGGCCCGCGCCTGCCCACGGGTGACCGAGGGCCCTGTATGGCCCCCTTTCTCAGCCAAGAACGGTGCCCCGGAGGTCGTGCGCGTTGACGAAATCGGCGGCGCTCACCGGCCGCTTGCCCGGCAGTTGCAAACGGCGGACGAGAAGCCGTCCCTCGCCGGCCGCCACTTCGATGCCCGCCTTGCCGGTGGCCACCACCTCGCCCGGCGCGCCGTCGCCACCCGCCAGGGCCTGCGCCTCCCAGATCCGCAGCGGCTTTCCGTGCAGATGGCATTGCGCCACCGGCCAGGGATTGAACGCCCGCACCTTCCGCTCAAGCGCCAGGGCGGGCTGCCGCCAGTCGAGCCAAGCCTCCTCTTTCTCCAGCTTCGCGGCGTAGGTGGCCTGCGCGTCGTCCTGCGGTATCGGCTCCAGCGTACCTCCGCGGATGCCGGGCAGCGCCTCCATCAGCGCCTGCGCCCCCAGCCGCGAGAGGGTGTCGTGGAGGCGGCCTCCGGTCTCATCCGCCGCGATGGGACATGCCGTGCGGTAGAGCATTGGCCCGGTGTCCAGGCCCGCATCCATCTGCATGATCGTGATCCCGGTCTCCGCGTCACCCGCCAGGATCGCCCGCTGTATCGGCGCCGCGCCGCGCCAGCGTGGCAGCAGCGAGGCATGGATATTGATGCAGCCAAGCCGCGGCGCCTCCAACACTGCCGGCGGCAGGATCAGTCCATAGGCCACCACTACCATAAGATCCGCCCGCAGGGCGCGCAGCCGCTCGATCTCCGTGTCACTGCGCAGGCTCTTCGGTTGCATCACCGGGATGCCGTGTTCGAGGGCCACGGCCTTTACCGGTCCCGGCTTCAGCTTTCGCCCGCGGCCGGCGGGCCGATCCGGCTGGGTATAGACCGCAACGACCTCTTGCCCGGCCTCCAGCAGGGCTTCGAGCGGGGGGACGGAGAACGCCGGGGTGCCGGCGAATATGATTTTCAGGGGCTTGGACATTATTTACTCGCTCGGCGAGGAGTCTGCCGGGTTTAGGTGATCGTCGCGAGCATGGTGGGAAAGCGAGGCCGGTTTTTCTCGATTTTGAGGCGCATCGTGGGCCTACGCAACGAAAAATCGAGGCAAAATGGACCGCTTTCCCACCCGCGCACGACTGCATGGATGCAGGAGGTAGCGCAACGCATGGAGCAGTTGCCGAGTAGATTAATCCTAAATCCGACAGACTCCGAGACCACGGTCAACGGGACGGAGACTGCGATCGCGGCACATGGAACCGGCGGCGCCCACATGGACGCTGCCAGCCCCACCACCTGCAGGATGGTGGTTCAGATCGCACGACGGCCACCCGCGGAGGCAGCCTGGCGGCTCACCTTCTCCAGCTTCTTACGGATCCGCTGGCGCTTGAGATTCGAGAGATAATCCACGAACAACTTGCCCTGCAGATGATCGATCTCATGCTGGATGCACACGGCAAGCAGTCCCTCCGCGTCCATCTCGAAGGGTGCGCCCTCGCGGTCGATCGCGCGGACGCGTATCTGTTCCGCCCGGGTCACATTGTCGAAGACCCCCGGCACCGAAAGACAGCCCTCCTCGCAACTGATCTGGCCTTCACGGTCGAGGATCTCGGGATTGATCAGACACAGTGGCTGGTTCTTCTCCTCGGAGACGTCGATGACCACCACCTGTTTGTGCACATTGACCTGGATTGCCGCCAGCCCAATCCCCGGCGCCTGATACATGGTCTCGAACATATCGTCCACCAAGCGGCGGATTTCGTCGTCCACCTCCTGGACAGGGTGGGCCTTCTCCCGCAACCGGGGATCGGGAAATCGTAAAATATCGAGTATTGGCATCTGATTTTCCAAATATCTATAGTACAAAAACAAATAAATACGCTAACATTATGACGATTCAGGGGTCCTGCACCCGTTTTTTCAGGAAAAATACAAGGAATCTCGTATCTTGCCAGCCACTCCCCGAAAGATAGGGTCCACTATGCCAAAAATCAGCCATCTATTGTCAGGCTCCATCGTCGGCCTGTTGTTCATTTCCCTGGCGGCCACCGCCGCCCCTGTTGCACTGAATCCCGCCCATCCCGACCACTACGTGGTGGTCAAGGGCGACACCCTGTGGGACATCGCCGCCCGCTTCCTGCGCGATCCCTGGCGATGGCCCGATGTGTGGTATGTCAACCCGCAGATCAACAATCCGCATCTGATCTATCCAGGGGACACCCTGTCGCTGACCATCGTGAACGGTCGACCGCGCATCCAGATCAGCCGCCGTGGCGGCACGTTGAAACTCTCGCCCCGGGTTCGCGCCACCCCGCTCGACGACGCCATCCCGACCATCCCCATCAACGCCATCGAACAGTTCCTCACCCATCCCTACGTCATGGAGAAGGAGGCGCTGGAGCATGCACCCTATGTGGTGCATTTCGTGGACGAACACATCCTCGGCGGCGCCGGCAACGGAATCTATGTGCGCAGTATAGGGGATTCGGCCACCAAGCGTTACGAAGTGGTCAAACCCGGCAAGCCGTACAAAGATCCGGACAGTGGCGAAATCCTCGGCTATGAGGCGCTGTTCGTGGGCGAGGCCGACCTGCAACGCACCGGCGACCCCGCCACCCTGCTCCTCACGCGCACCGAGATGGAGACCAGTATCGGCGACCGCCTGCTGCCTGTCACCGAACAGCGGAAGGCGCTCACCAGCTTCCATCCCAAAGCCCCCGATGTGGAGGTGGATGGCCGGATCATCTCGGTGCTCAATGGGGTCTCCCAGATCGGCCAGTACAACGTGGTGGTGCTCAACAAGGGCGAGGCCGACGGGATGAAGGCGGGCGACGTGCTGCGCATCTTCCAGGGCGGCGCCACCATCCGCGACCAGGTGACGCCGGAACGCGGTGATACCGTCACCCTGCCCTACGAAGAAGCCGGTGTGCTGATGGTGTTCCGCACCTTCAAGCGGGTCAGTTTCGCGCTGGTGATGTATGCCACCAGGGCAATCCACGTGCTCGACCGGGTAAGAAATCCCGACGCCTGAGCATGGAGGATGCCGCTGGCGTTCGGGAACAGCGTCCGCTTGCGTGGCTGCGCCTGATGCGGGCGCCCGGCGTTGGCGCGCGCACCGCCTCGCGTCTGCTGGACCGCTTTGGCTCGGCGCAGGCGGTATGCGCTGCGTCACAAGATGAGCTGAGGGGGCTGGGCCTTCGCGACTCCGCCGTGGCGTTTCTCCGCGATAGAGGCGCCTCGGGACTTGAGGAGGATCTGGCCTGGCTCGCCCTTCCCCGCAACCACCTCGTCACCCTCGACCACCCCGCCTATCCCGCCTTGTTGAAGGAAATCGCCGACCCACCTCCAATCCTTTATGTCCATGGAAATCCGGAGGTGCTCGGCAGCCCCCAGATCGCCGTCGTCGGCAGCCGCAACCCCACCAGCGGCGGCGCCCAAACGGCGCGGGCGTTCGCGGCCCACCTGGCGGGCAGCGGCGTCACCATCACCAGCGGGCTAGCGCTGGGCATCGATGCCGCCGCCCATGAGGGAGCGCTGACAGAGGGCCTCAGCATCGCCGTCATGGGCACCGGTCTCGACCGCGTCTATCCGGCCCGCCACCGTGCGCTTGCCCACCGTATCGCCGAACAGGGCGTGCTGGTCTCGGAGTTTCCGCCAGGCACGCCGCCGCAACCCGGCAACTTTCCGCGTCGTAACCGTATCATCAGCGGTCTCAGCGTGGGTACCCTGGTGGTGGAGGCCGCCCGGCAGAGCGGCTCCCTCATCACCGCGCGCCTGGCGTCGGAACAGGGGCGGGAGGTCTTCGCCATCCCCGGCTCCATCCACAACCCCCTGGCGCGTGGTTGCCATCAACTCATCCGCCAGGGCGCGAAACTGGTGGAAACGGCGCAGGACATCATTGAAGAGGCCGCGCCTTTGCTCGGCACTTTTCTGCGGCCGCCCCCTCTAATGAATCATGAGGAGGAGGAAATCGCTTCCCTCGACGAGGAATACCGGGCCGTGTTGAAAGAGATGGGGTTCGATCCGGTCACTCCCGACGCCCTGATTGCGCGAACGGGATTCTCGGCCGAGGCAATTTCTTCCATGTTGCTATTGCTCGAACTGAAAGGTTATGTATCATCTGCACCGGGCGGACGATACAGCCGCACCGAAAAGATTCCGACATCCTGAGACTCCATCCATCAGGCCATCGGGAATGTATGCAGCCCCGCATGAGGCCCAACCATGAACGAAACCGTCGTCGACGTCCTGATCTACCTGTACGAGAATTATATGGATGGCGAGGTACAGCCCCCTGCCGATCAGGGTGAATTGCAGGAAGAACTGATACAGGCAGGGTTCCACAAAGAGGAGATCGACAAGGCCTTCCGTTGGCTCGACGATCTGGCCGCCAAGGCGGGCACGCCCGCACTGCTGAATTACGGGAAGCCTTCGATCCGTATCTATTCTGCCCAGGAGACCCTCAAGCTGGATGCCGATGCGCGAGGCTTTCTCCTCTTTCTGGAGCAGAACGAGATCCTCAATCCGCTGGCCCGGGAGCTGGTGATCGAACGCGCGGTGGCGCTGGAGACCTCCTTCATCACCGTCGATGAACTCAAATGGATCGTGTTGCTGGTGTTGATGAGTCAGCCCGGGCAGGAAAACGCCTTTGCCCGCATGGAAGACATGGTATTCAGCGATCCCGCGGTCTACCTTCACTAGTCTCACCGACATTCCGATCGTCAAGGCGGTCTTGACAACCCCTTGCCATTCCCTATTGACTAGAAAGTATCACGCCATACAACTTTAATGCCCATGAATCTGGTTATTGTCGAATCGCCGGCAAAAGCGAAGACGATCAAGAAATACCTCGGCAAAGACTTCGATGTGCTTGCGTCGTACGGCCATGTGCGCGACCTGGTGCCCAAGGAGGGGGCGGTGCTGCCCGAGCGGAACTTCGCCATGCGCTACCAGGTGATCGACAAGAACGAGCGCCATGTGAGCGCCATCGTCAAGGCGCTGAAAAAGGCGGACGCCCTCTACCTCGCCACTGACCCGGACCGCGAGGGCGAGGCCATCTCGTGGCACCTGCTGGAACTTCTCAAGGAAAAGGGCAAGCTGAAGAACAAGGCGGTCCACCGTGTCGCCTTCAACGAGATCACCAAGCGTGCCATCCAGGAGGCCATCGCCCATCCGCGCGAACTCTCGCAGGAACTGATCGACGCCCAGCAGGCACGCCGTGCACTCGACTACCTGGTTGGCTTCACCCTTTCGCCGCTGCTGTGGAAGAAGGTCCGCCGCGGCCTCTCCGCTGGGCGGGTCCAGAGCCCCGCGTTGCGCATGATCGTGGAGCGCGAGGAAGAGATCGAGGCGTTCAAGGCGCGCGAATACTGGACCATCGAGGCGGATACAGAAAAGGACGCGCGTCCCATCAAGGCCAGGCTCATCCAGTACCGCGGCGACAAGGTGGAACAATTCACCATCACCGACGAGAAGGGGGCGAAGGAGGCGGAGGAGACCCTTACCCGCGCCGCCGGTGGTGTACTGCGGGTCGCCAAAGTCGAAAAGAAACAGCGCAAGCGCAACCCCGCCGCCCCCTTCACCACCTCCACCCTGCAACAGGAGGCATCGCGCAAGCTCGGCTTCAACACCCAACGGACCATGCGGATCGCCCAGCAACTCTATGAGGGCGTGGACATCGGCGAGGGTTCCGTGGGTCTCATCACTTACATGCGCACCGATTCGGTCAACCTGGCCAACGAAGCAGTGGAGGAGATCCGCGGCTTCATCGCCCAACGCTACGGCGAAGCGCAGCTTCCCAAGCAGCCGCGCCAGTACAAGACCAAGGCGAAGAATGCCCAGGAGGCACACGAGGCGATCCGTCCCACCTCCATCGAACGCACACCGGAATCGCTCAAGGCGCACCTGACCAAGGACCAGGCACGGCTCTATGAACTGATCTGGAAGCGCACCCTGGCCTGTCAGATGATCCACGCCACCATCAATACCGTGGCCGTGGACCTGGCCGCGGGCGAAGGCAACACCTTCCGCGCCACCGGCTCCACCATCGCCAACGCGGGCTTCATGGCGGTCTACCTGGAGGGCCGCGACGACAAGGGGCCGGGCGACGAAAAGGAGACCATGCTGCCCCCCATCGAAGAGGGCGAGGAACTGCCCCTGAAACGCGTCCATGGCGAACAGCACTTCACCGAACCGCCCCCGCGCTACAGCGAGGCCAGCCTGGTCAAGGCGCTGGAGGAATACGGCATCGGCCGCCCCTCCACCTACGCCTCCATCATCTCCACCCTGCAGAGCCGCGGCTATGTGGAACTGGAGAAGAAACGCTTCCATCCCACTGACGTGGGCCGGGTGGTGAACCGCTTCCTCACCGAATACTTCACCCGCTACGTGGACTACGACTTCACCGCCAACCTCGAGGACGAACTGGACGCCATCTCGCGCGGGGAGGAGAAATGGATCCCGTTGCTGCAGAAATTCTGGGGGCCGTTCAAGGCGCGCATCGATCACGTGCAGGAGACAGTGAAGCGCAGCGACGTCACCCACGAGGCAATGGACGAAAAATGCCCCAAGTGCGGCAGCCCGCTGTCGATCCGGCTGGGACGCCATGGCCGCTTCATCGGCTGCACCCGGTATCCCGAATGCGACTATACGCGCAACCTCAATGAAAGCGCCGAGGACAAGCGCGACGAACCGGAACTCGTGGAGGGCCGGAAGTGCCCCGAGTGTGGCTCCGACCTGGTGATCAAACAAGGCCGTTACGGCAAATTCATCGGCTGCTCCAACTATCCCAAGTGCCGGTTCATCGAGCCGCTGGAGAAACCCGAGGATACCGGTGTCACCTGCCCCAAATGCAACCAGGGCACAATGCTCAAACGCAAGTCACGGCGGGGCAAGATCTTCTACTCCTGCTCCACCTACCCCAAGTGCGACTACGCGGTATGGAACGAACCGGTCGAGGGGCCCTGCCCACGCTGTGGCTGGCCCATCCTCACCATCAAGACCACCAAGAAAAAGGGCACCGAAAAGGTCTGTCCGCAGAAACACTGTTCCTTCAGCGAGCCCTACGAACCGCCCGGAAAGACCGGTACGGAGTAACCCCCTTGTCCCCCAAGCGGCTTTTCGGCTAAGGTGCGCGCTTCGACCCTGACCTGGAAGCACGATCATGGACACACCCTTCGTTGCCGTTCTGATGGGCTCCGACTCGGATCTCCCCGTGATGGACGCCACCCTCGGGATCCTGCGCACGTTGCGGATTCCATTCGAGGTGAAGATCCGCTCCGCCCACCGCACGCCCGACGCCACCCGCGACTACGTGGAGGATGCAGAGCGACGTGGCTGCGCCGTTTTCGTCTGCGCCGCCGGGCTGGCGGCACACCTCGCCGGCGCGGTGGCCGGAATGACCACGCGGCCGGTCATCGGCGTGCCGCTGGATGCAGGACCGCTCAAGGGCATGGACGCCTTGCTCGCCACCGTGCAGATGCCGGGCGGCATCCCGGTAGCCACCGTCGCCATCGGCAAGGCAGGGGCGAAAAACGCCGCCTGGCTGGCCGCCCAGATCCTGGCCCTGTCGGACCCCCGGCTGAACGAACGGCTGCGGGCAGCACGCGCCGCCAATACCGCCGACGTGTTGGCAAAGGACGCCGCGCTGCAAGAACAGTCCGGCTGATGCTGCCGCCCCGGCCGTGGAAGATCAGTCGCGCCGCAACCCTGATCCGCGAGGGCGGCGTGGTCGCCTATCCAACCGAAGCGGTCTTCGGCCTCGGTTGCGACCCGCGAAATCCGGAGGCGGTGGCGCGCCTGCTCGCCATCAAGGGCCGCCCGGCCCGCCAGGGACTGATCCTCATCGCCGCCAGCTTCGCCCCCCTCCGTCCCTTTGTGAAACCCCTCCCCGGCCGCCAGATGAAAAGGGTGCTCAGGGATTGGCCGGGGCCCCATACCTGGATCTTCCCTGCGGCGCCGGGCGTCCCCGGCTGGCTCACCGGTGGACACGCCACCCTCGCCGTTCGCGTCACCGACCATCCGATCGCCGCGGCGCTGTGCCGCGCAGCGAAAACGGCCATCGTCTCTACCAGCGCCAACCGCAGCGGACGTCCACCCCTGCGGGACGCCACCTCGGTGCGGCGCCGGCTCGGCCGTCACCTCGACGCCATCATCACCGGCGCCACCGGCGGCCTGAAGCGGCCCACCCCCATCCGCGACGCGCAAAGCGGCGCCACCCTGCGAAAATGAAACCATGAGCGAACATCCCGACATCGAAGCGGTAACCAACTACCTGCTCACCCTGCAGGACAGTATCTGCAACGCCCTGGCATCGGAAGACGGGGACAGCACCTTTCGCGAAGACCGCTGGCAGCGCCCAGAAGGGGGCGGCGGCCGTAGCCGGGTGCTGGAAGAGGGCAGGGTGTTCGAAAAGGCGGGGATCAATTTTTCCCATGTCCACGGCGACGGCCTCCCCGCCTCCGCCACTGCCCACCGCCCGGAACTGGCCGGGCGCAGTTATCAGGCCCTGGGGGTCTCGCTGGTGATCCACCCACGCAATCCCTATGTGCCCACCTCCCACGCCAATGTGCGCTTCTTCATCGCCGAAAAGAATGGAGAGCCTCCGGTCTGGTGGTTCGGCGGCGGCTTCGATCTCACCCCCTACTACGGCTTCGAGGAGGATGCCCGCCACTGGCACCGCACCGCCCGCGACGCCTGCGTACCCTTTGGTGATGAGGTCTATCCCCGCTTCAAGCAGTGGTGCGACGACTACTTCTTCCTGCGCCATCGCAACGAACCGCGCGGTATCGGCGGCCTGTTCTTCGACGATCTGAACGCGTGGGGTTTCAGCCGTTCCTTCGACTTCATGCGCAGCGTGGGCGACCACTACCTTCCCGCCTACCTGCCCATCGTGCAGCGCCGCCGCGATACCCCTTGGGGCGAACGTGAGCGGGCGTTTCAACTGTACCGACGTGGCCGCTATGTGGAGTTCAACCTGGTCTATGACCGCGGCACCCTGTTCGGCCTCCAGTCCGGGGGACGCACCGAGTCGATCCTGATGTCGCTGCCCCCGCAGGTGAGCTGGCGGTACGACTGGCGTCCGGAGCAGGGCACGCCCGAGGCCGAACTCTACGACCGCTTCCTCAGACCCCGCGACTGGGCAGACGAAGGGTAGCGGAACCCGCCGACAGGCGGGAACGCCGCGCTGTATGGACTCGGCGTGCCTGGATCCGCAGCCGAAGAGCGTTTATCCCAAGGGATCCCGGACATAAAAAAACGCCCATCACCGTGAGGGGATGGGCGTAAAAGCGCTAAACTAATAGCGCCGGAGGAGGATCCAAAGGAGTTCAATGAACATCCTTGCCCCCTGTAACGACCGCTTGCGGCAAAACTTTAGCCCGTGTTGACTTCAGAAACTTCCGGCTTCCGCCTCACCCCCGCAGGGCGGACACCGCCCGCCGCGATGCTGTTTCCCCCGCCAAGAGGGCCCCGCGCGGCGCCTCGCCAGGAGCGCGCCCTCGGGTCTGAGGGTATTATTAACCCGGCAACAATATATATCGTATTCAGCCGTGGCGTGCCGGTTCGCAGCAAGGCGGCCCATCGCCGCTGTAGCCACCCTACAGCAAGATGGGGCAACGCAGTCTGCGGGCCGGCACGC
>JALSTP010000230.1 GCA_026983675.1 Sedimenticola sp. | reverse complement strand
CGGCGCCGAGGCCATTGGGCTCTACCGCACCGAATTCCTCTACATGAACCGCGACACCCCGCCCGATGAGGAGCAACACCTGGATACCTACCGACGCCTGGTGGAGGGACTCGACGGCATTCCCATCACCATCCGCACCCTCGACCTGGGCGCGGACAAGCCGCAGCACCGCCTCACCCTCCCGGACGCCCGGAGCTGCAACCCCGCGCTGGGGCTGCGGGCCATTCGTCTCTGCCTGAAGGAACCGCATCTGTTCCGGCCGCAACTCCGCGCCATCCTGCGCGCCTCGGCGGCGGGCCCGGTGCGTATCCTGCTGCCCATGATCACCACCCTGGCCGAAGTGATCGAAGTGCGCAGCCTGATCGAGGACCTCAAGACCGAACTGAGACAAGAGGGCCTGCGCTTCGACCCCGGCATCGCAGTGGGCGGCATGATCGAGGTGCCCGCGGCGGCCGTCTGCGCGGACCTCCTCGCCCGCAATCTCGACTTCCTCTCCCTCGGCACCAATGATCTGGTGCAATACACCCTCGCCATCGACCGCGCAGACGACGAAGTCAACGACCTGTTCGACCCACTCCATCCGGCCGTATTGCGCCTGATAAAGACCACCATCGACGCCGCTCGCGCCAGTCGTACCCCGGTCGCGCTGTGCGGCGAAATGGCGGGCGATCCGCGCTATGTGCGCCTGCTGCTCGGCATGGGACTGCGCGAATTCAGCATGCAACCCGATTCGCTGCTCGAAGTGAAACGGATCGTCCGATCCAGCAACGCGGCATGGCTGGAGGCGCGGGTCGGCCTCATGCTGGAACGCCCGGAAGAGGATCCCGCACCGCTGCTGGATGAGATCAACCGATAAGAGTTCTCGCCTGCCTGAAGCCCCTAACCCTATGATATTCAACGACAGGCGCCGGCTGAATACAAATATTTACTGTTGCCAGGTCAACTGCTCCTTGCCGGCCGGTTATTGGGGTTTCTGGTAATAGTCCGAAACCTTCGCATAGGCATACAATCTACCGGTGTATTCTGCATACACGCATTGCTACCAAAAAAATAATACATCGAAAAACGACAATACTGCTTCATCAAAGGAGACACCAAAATGGCAAACGAAAAAGACGAGATTGAACTCACTCCGACAGAACGGGAGTGGGACGAGGAGGCGGACGATCTGCGCCTCAAGAGCGTCGGCTGGAAGGAACTCTGGTTGAAGGAAGACTGGTGGGCGATCTGGGTCGGCCTTGGCATCGTCATCGTCGCGGTGCTGTTTTTTCTGAATGGGGGCTCGATCAAGTGGATTGCCATCAAACCCGGCAAGTGGGACACCCTGGGGCAGGCGGCCGCCCACTTCGGCGCCCATCTCCCCCAATACATCGCCATGTTCGTCATGTGGCTGGCCATCTTCGTCGTCGCCACCCGGGTGATGGGTTACAAACTGTCGGAATTCATTCCCTCATTCATCTTCGTATTCGTGTTCTCGGTGATCATCTTTATCATCGGCGCCTGGTCGCAGGCCCATCACTACAATCTGGAGCCGCCCCTCGTGGCGTTGCTTCTGGGCATGCTGATCTCGAATCTCATCGGCCTGCCCGGCTGGATGGACACCGGCTTCCGGGTTGAATTCTATATCAAGATCGGCATCGTGCTGCTGGGCGCGACCCTTCCCTTCACCCTGATCGTCTGGGCCGGCCCCGTGGCCATCGTGCAGGCGTCGATCGTCTCCATCACCACCTTTCTGGTGATCTATTTCGTGGCCAGGAAACTCGGTCTCGACCGGCGCCTCGGCGCGACGCTGGGCGCAGGTGGCGCGGTCTGCGGCGTATCCGGGGCCATTGCCATCGCGGGTGCCGTTGGCGCCAAGAAGGAACATGCGCCCATCGCCATCACCATGGTGATATTGTGGGCGATCGTCATGATCTTCTTCCTCCCGCTGGCTTCGCGGGCGTTGGGGCTTCATGCCGGGGTCGCCGGCGCCTGGGTCGGCACCTCGGAGTTTGCGGACGCCGCCGGTTTCGCCGCCGCGCAGGCCTACGGCAACGTAGCCGAGAACCTGCCGGACATTCCGGGCAAACAGGACGACGCGGTGTGGGCCTTCACCTTGATGAAGGTGGTGGGCCGGGACATCTGGATCGGCATCTGGGCCTTCGTGCTGGCCCTTGTCTCCACCATGAAATGGGAGCGAAAAGCGGGTCAGAAACCCAACCCGGCGGAGATCTGGTGGCGATTTCCCAAATTCGTCATCGGCTTCGTCATCGCCTCCATCATCATCACCCTCATCTCCAAGGGCTACAGCTTTTCGGATTACGGCAAGATCGTCAAGCCCGAGCTGGTGGGGCCGGTCAAGACGCTTCGGACCTGGGCATTCATCTTCTGCTTCTTCTCCATCGGGCTGACCACCCGTTTCCGGGAACTGGCATCGGCGGGAACCAAGCCGTTCATGGCGTTTACGACGGGGGTTGTCGTCAACGTGGTGCTCGGCTTCATCCTCTCGGCGCTGGTATTCGTCAGCTACTGGTCGAATCTCAGCCACTGACAGAGCGCCGCCCCGGCGAAAGCCGGGGTCCATTCCGGACCCCGGCTTTCATGGGCTCCGGCAGTGGCCCATCACACTAAAGAGGAAACAGCCATGACGACAATGAAACCCAGATGCATGCACTGCGCCCATTTTCGCAATACGCCGGCGTTCCTGGAGAAGACCTTTCCCGGCCTCAAGGTGATGAGTTCGGGGATGGCATCGGTGCGCGCCGACGACGGCCTGTGCCTGAAACGGGACGTCTATCTCGCCGCCTACTATTGGTGCGAGGCGTTCGAACCCGTTGGGAAAACGGCAGTCGCTCAATATTAACCCGGCAACAATATATATCGTATTCAGCCGCGGCGTGCCGGCACGCCGCGGCCTGTCTTTGAATATCATAGGATTAGGGGCTTCAGGCCGGCGCGGGTTCTACGTGCAAAAGAACGGCGACATGACACCATGTGGCCTTGCCGATGCCCGGCTTCAACTCCGTCTGTGGACATCGGGCAACGGTGGCCCCACATCCCGCGACCTTCAGCGCTTCCAGAACTCTGGCGTCAGCAACACCAGTATGGTGAAGATCTCGAGGCGGCCCAACAGCATGGCGAAGGCCGCGATCATCTTGCCCGCGTCGCTCACGTCGGCGAAAGTGCTGGCAACGCGGCCCAGCCCGGGACCCAGATTGTTCATGCTGGTGGCGATGGCGGAAAAGGCCGAGACCTGGTCCAGGCCTGCATGCATCATCAACAACATCAGCACCACGAACGCCATCACATAGGCGGCAAAGAACCCCCACACCCCCTCCAGCACACGGTCGCGCAACACGCGCCCTCCCATGCGGAGCGGCAATACGGCGTTCGGATGGATCAGCCGCCGCACCTCGCGAAGCCCCATCTGGATCAACACCATCACACGCATCACCTTGATGCCGCCCGCCGTGGAACCGCCGCACCCACCGACGAAGCTGATAAAGATCAGGAGCACTGGCAGAAAATCGGGCCAGCGGGAGAAATCCACCGTGCCGAATCCGGTGCTCGTCACCACCGACACCACCTCGAAGACGGCATTGCGGAGGCTGGCCGAGAGGGTGGGGTATTCGCCCTTGAGGAACAGCGTGAGACTGATCAACAACGTGATCGTCAGCACGAACAGCAGGAACGTGCGCACCTCCACATCGCGCAGATAGGCCAGTGGATCGACCGACCGCAGGGCGATGAAGTGAATGCTGAAATTGATTCCACCCATCAGCATGAAGACCACTGCAATGGCCTCTATCACTGGACTGTGGAACCACCCCAGGCTCGCGTCGTGGGTGGAGAAACCGCCGGTGGAGACGGTGGTCAGGCTGTGCGCCACCGCGTCGAAAGGGCTCATCCCCGCCAGCCAGTAAGCCAGCGCATTGGCCACCGTGATGCCCAGATAGACCACCCACAACACCCGCGCCGTCTGCGCCAACCGGGGCGTCAACTTCTCCTCCTTGAGGGGGCCGGGCGCCTCCGCCTTGTAGAGCTGCATGCCGCCAATGCCCACCATGGGCAGCACGGCCACCGCCAGCACGATCATTCCCATGCCCCCGAACCATTGCAACTGCTGGCGGTAAAAAAGCACCGAACGGGGTAGATCGTCCAGCCCGGTGATCACCGTGGCGCCGGTGGTGGTGAAGGCCGAGACCGCCTCGAACAAGGCATCCACAAAATCCAGATGGGCCCCCAGGATGAGCGGCAGAGAGGCCACCGTGCTGATGCCACCCCAAAATATGGCCACGATGAGAAAGCCGTCACGGGTGGCGAGTTCCTGCCGTGGGCCACGCCCAAGGAACAGGAACAGCACGCCCGAGAGGAGGATCAGCACCAGCGACACCAGAAAATGGCGCGCCTCGCCATCCCCGTACCAAAGCGAGATGAAGAGCGGGATCAGCAGCGTCAGGCTGAACCCCATGAAGAAAAAACCGACGATACGAAAGACGGCGGCGCGGCGCATCAGTCCCTCCCCTGCAGACCGGCGTCGGCCGCATGCTGGGACATCGACAGCTTCATGGATCCCCCCCCAACATACCCGACCGTCCTCTCACGCCCGTTCCGACGGCGCCCGGCGGGCCTGCCGTGATGAATGAAGTCCAGAATAGCCGGACAAACGACTACGAGGCCCCGTGACAGAGGCACCATACATACAAGAAGGAAGGATTATATCGAAGAGGAGGGGCTGGGTGCATCTGCGGAAGAGGCCGGCCCGTCCTCCGGGAGCGCAAGAGGGAACAGGGCGTCTATTCCCCGGCGATGGTCATACGCTCGATCAGCCAGGAACCGGTGCGGGTGCTGCCGGGCACGTCCGTGTCGGTGCCCACCGCCCGCAGACCGAGAAACATGTCGCGCAGATTGCCGGCAACGGTGATCTCCTGGACCGGGTACTGCACTTGGCCCTGCTCCACCCAGAAACCCGCCGCCCCGCGGGAATAGTCGCCGGTGACGATATTCACCCCCTGCCCCATCACTTCGGTGACGATGAGACCGGTGTCCATCGCTTCCATCAGACCGTGGCGATCGAGGTCGCCGCTGTCGATGGTGAGATTGCGCACGCCGCCGGCATTGCCGGTGGTCTGCATGCCCAGACGGCAGGCGGAGTAGTGATCGAGCACATAGCCACGCAGCACCCCCTCGCTCACCAAGTCGCGGGACCGGGTGGCGACACCCTCGTTGTCAAAGGGCGCGCTGGCGAGACCGCCGGGCAGGAGTGGGTTCTCATGGATATGGACGAAATCGGGAAAGACCTGCCGGTTCAGATGATCCAGCAGAAAGGAGGCGCGGCGGTAGAGGCTGGCACCGCGTATGGCGCCGATCAGGCTGCGCAACAGACCCACCGCCACATCGGCGCGGAACAGCACCGGCGCCTGTCGGGTGTCGAGCCGGCGCGCTCCGAGACGGGCGGTGGTGCGCTCGGCCGCCTTGAGCCCCACCACTTCCGGCGCGTCGAGGTCGCCGGGACGGCGCGCCACCGTGTACCAATAATCGCGTTGCATGCCGCTGGCATCCTCGGCCACCACCGCACAACTCAGGGAATGGCGACTGCTGGGGTAGCCACCAATGAATCCGTGGCTGTTACCGTAGACATGAACGCCGTCGTGGCTGTTGAGGGTGGCGCCCTCGGAATTAGTGATGCGCTCATCGGCGTCGCGGGCGGCGGTCTCGCATTCCAGGGCCAGCGCCTCGGCTTGTTCCACCCCGATCCCCCATGGGTGGTAGAGATCGAGATCGGGGATCTCCTGCGCCATTAGCGCGGCGTCGGCCAGGCCGGCACAGGGGTCCTCCTGGGTCTGCCGGGCGATGCGGCAGGCGGCCTCCACCGTCTCGCGCACCGCCTCGACACTGAAGTCGGAGGTGCTGGCGGAGCCCTTGCGATGGCCGAAATAGACGGTGACGCCCAAGGCATTGTCGCGGGTGCGCTCGATGGTCTCCACCTCGCCCAGGCGCACCGTCAACGAGAGGCCATCATCGCTGCTGGCCCCCGCCTCCGCCTGGCTCGCGCCCTGCCGCTTCGCTTCCGCGAGCAGGTCGGCAACGATCTGCTCCAGCCGCGCCTTGCGTGCGGGGATATCACCCGCCGGGTTGATCTCAGGCATGGGTGCCTCCCACGGTCAGCGCGTCCACCTTCAGCGTCGGCTGGCCCACCCCCACCGGCACACTCTGACCCTCCTTGCCACACACACCCACGCCCTTGTCCAGGGCCAAATCGTCGCCCACCATGCTGACGCGGGTGAGCACCTCGGGGCCGCTGCCGATGAGGGTGGCGCCCTTCACCGGCCGGGTCACCTTCCCGCGCTCGATCAAATAGGCCTCGCTGGCGGAGAAGACGAACTTGCCGGAGGTGATGTCCACCTGTCCGCCGCCGAAGTTGACCGCGTAGAGCCCGCGCTCCACCGAGGCGATGATCTCGTCGTGGCTGTGGGGGCCCGCGAGCATATAGGTGTTGGTCATGCGCGGCATGGGCAGGTGGGCATAGGACTCGCGGCGGCCGTTGCCGGTGGAGACGGCGCCCATGAGCCGGGCGTTGAGCTTGTCCTGCATGTAGCCCTTGAGGATGCCCTTCTCGATCAGTACTGTCTGCTGTGTCGGCGTGCCCTCGTCGTCCACGTTGAGCGATCCGCGCCGGCCCGGCAGAGTGCCATCGTCCACCACAGTACAGAGATCCGAAGCGACCCGCTCGCCGATGCGCCCTGTGAAAGCAGAGGTGCCTTTACGATTGAAGTCCCCCTCCAGACCATGGCCGATGGCCTCGTGCAACAGCACCCCCGGCCAGCCCGGACCGAGCACCACCGGCATGGTGCCCGCAGGGGCCGGCACCGCCTCCAGATTGATGAGCGCCTGGTGTACCGCGTCGCGCGCATATGCCAGCGCTCGTCCCTCCTGCTGAAAGAAGGTCAGCGCATGGCGCCCGCCGCCACCGCTGGTGCCTTGTTCGCGCCGGTCGCCCTCCTCGGCGATGACATGCACGCTGAGCCGCACCAACGGCCGCACGTCCCCGCTCAGGGTGCCGTCGGCGGCGGCCACCAGCATCACATCATGGGCGGCGGCCAGACTCACCATCACCTGCTGCACCCGTGGATCGATACCCCGCGCCTCCGCATCCACGGCCCGTAGCAAGTCGATCTTGGCCTGATCATCCAGAGTGTCGAGGGGATTGATGGGCGCGTAGAGGCTGCGCTCCAAGGCCGTGGGCCGCACCCGAGTCCGCCCCGACTGCCCCGCCCGGGCAATGGCCCGCGCCGCCCCCGCCGCCTCCAGCAACGACGGCATCTGGATCTCGTCGGAATAGGCGAAGCCGGTCTTCTCACCACTGATCGCCCGGATCCCGGCGCCGCGCTCGATGGAATGACTGCCCTCCTTGACGATACCGTCCTCCAGCACCCACGACTCCAGCCTGCTGGCCTCGAAATAGATGTCCGCGGCATCGACCTCCGTCCCCACCAGCCGGTCCAGCACCCGGTCGAGGTCCGAGACCCCCAGCCCGGCGGGGGCGAGGATGATTTCCTGCGCGAGATCGAGGGATGTGGTCATGGGGTTCCCAACAGTAGTTAAGTTTAAGGGCGCTTATCTTCGGGGATTCACAAGCAGAGTGCAACGGCGTCATAACACGACCCACCGGACACGGCCGAGTGAAACCAACAAAAACCTGGCACGACCACCCACGGACCCCTATGGGAATCCATATCCCCCATTCACCGCGGTACGTGGAAAATTGCGTGGAAACCATGCTATGGTCCGTCCTTCATCGTTTTCATTATAAGGGGGGGCAATGTCCATTACAGCGAAACGCACCATCCTGTCTGGGGTCTTGCTGGGCCTCTCCAGTATCGCGGCCGCATCCACCATCACCATCACGGAGGCCGTGGAGGATATGGGAGATTACCAAAACCTGACCTTTACCGTGACAAATCACTCGGGCCATGAAATCAATGCCTTTGCAATCGGCAATGATTCCGCAGCTGAAGCCACCGACACCTCAGGTGGTTGGAATGGGCAACTCATCGAGAATGGCTATGTGGACATCAACGATCAACAACACGCAGGCTGGTATGGGCAGGAGTATGGAAGCGGTGATTCCTACCAGGTCCCACTCGCCAACGATGATCTTCCAGGTTACTCACTCGCATTCTACTGGGAAAACACATCATCGCCCTTGCAAGACGGCGATACCCTTGTCGTCGAGGCCGTTTCCGGTTTTGCAGCCTCCTCTTTCGTAGCGCTCGATCTGGATAACAATGGGAATGTCATCCACAAGTTCAGCGGCGAAACCACCCCCGTTCCCCTCCCCGCCGCCGCCTGGCTGTTTCTCTCCGGGCTGGCGAGCCTCTGGGGATTCGGCAAGCGCAGGACCACTGCCTGACCGGATCCCGGCAGTCGCCGCCCGTAAACAAAGCCCCGCGCCTTAATAAAGAAGCGGGGCTTTTTTATGCCCTGTCTACGAGCCTGTCGGGTTTAGGTGATCGTCGCGAGCATGGTGGGAAAGCGAGGCCAGTTTTCCTCGATTTTGAGGCGCATCGTGGGTCTACGCAACGAAAAATCGAGGAAAAATGGACCGCTTTCCCACCCGCGCACGACTGCATGGATGCAGGAGGTAGAGCAACGCATGGCGCAGTTGCCGAATGGATTAATCCTAAATCCGGCAGGCACCGGCTTACTTCACCTCGAGCCGCCCGCCGGATCCGTGGCCCTTGGGTCCGCTGCTCTCCTGCGCCTTGTAGTTGCGTACCGCCTTGACCAGGTTGTTGAAGGCGTCGGTCATGGCGCCCACGATCACCTTGCCCTCCGGGGTCCTGGTGTAACCACCCAGCACACCGCCACCACCGCCGCCGAAGATGCCAAGTATGCCACTCAGATCACTGGCGCGGGCGCTGCCCTCCGCCGCCGCGAGCTGCACGCCGGAGCGGTTCTCCACCAGGGTGAGCAATGCCTCGGCGTCCTTGAACTTGGTCGCCAGGCCCACCAGGGCGCCCACCCACCCGAGGGCGCCCAGCCCGCCGGTGTTGTTGCTGTTGAAGATCAGCGAGGGCGTCAGCGTGTAGTCGGCCGCCACCATCTGGTGTTTCTTGAAGTTGCTGTAGGAACGGAGTTCACCAGACTTCATCAATTCCCGTTCACGGGTCATCTCTCTGAACCCGGCGCCACGCTCCACCACCACGAAACAGTTGCTCTGCTGCGCCAGCAGCCGCAGGACGGGCGTAGTGGATTTGATGCCATGCTGGCTCATGGTGCTGTACCAGGAGGCATGATGATCCTCCAGCAGGGCCATGGTGCCCAGAGGGCGCTTACAGTGTTCAAGGGCCGAGTTCTCCCCCTCGGCATTCGCACCTCCGGCGGAACCGGTGGCCGTGCTCTTTGCGCTCTTGGATCCCATTTTTATGGGCATCTCCACACATCCCCCCAGCACCAACGCCGCGGCCATAACAACAGGAAATAGTTTCATCGATAAACCTCCGTTTTCTTTTTTGGGTTCGTCACACAAATGGTGCGCAATTTTCGGCAAGGGTCACTCGGCCTTGCAGTGATATAGATTCCGGATATAGCCCTCAGCGGTACGGAACCCATAGACCTTGTGGCTAATCACCCTCGCCTTGTTGTTGAGTCCTTCCACGGACCGGATCTCGCCCCTACGGACCTGGTCCACCGCGCCCGGATTATTCATGAAATCGCTCGCGCCCTTGCGTGATCCTTGTCCACACAGAGAATTTTCCTTCCTCGGCAATACAGCCCGTATTCCACTCGGCCGGAAAATCCCCTGGGCGGACAATTCTCTATGCAATCATCGCAGCGATTCATGAATAATCCGGGCGGCTGCCACATGTCGCAGCAAACGCCTTCAAACTGCTTCATGGCGTCCTGGCCAAACCGATCGGAAAAGCGTTCCGGCGTATCCTTCACACGCACGCGGCCTTCGCCGCTCCACAGCAAGCCTCCGCTGCACCTCAGACGCGAAGGAACAAGGCCGCAACCCGCTTCCGGGCCAGAATACGGCCCAGGCCGCCAAAGTGACCATCAGGGCGCGGATGAATTGGCGCTTTCCAGATACCCAAGGCATCGCCTCGTCATGGAAACCGCTACAGTGTTCACAAGTCCCCCCCGGCGTGGAGCATAGGTCAAGTACACGTTGATACCCCACAGAGACATGACAGAAGCGGAGGCCCCCGGTACACCGTAACGCGCCATCCTTACGCAAGCCCCACAATGGGCTCCATAACGGCGGTCGGAGACCAACTCGGTCTCCAGACCATACCCCGTTTTCTACACCGCTATCACTATCACACGAAATCCTTTTAATCCCACCGTCTCTTTTAAGATTGAACTTTCCACAAGCATGGGACTCCGCTCAGACACGCGGTTTCTTATCTAACTTCTAACTGTATGACGAGGGTATAAGAGGAATCCATTTTTTATTGATTCAGAATAATTTACCCGCGACCGCCCAAAAATGCAATCAACCGGCGAATCTCATGCCTACAGCTTTCCAATCACGTTGAAGAACCAGCCACGGCTGTGGAATGAGAGATCGGTGAGGTCGTCGGAAAAGTCGGTGAAATTGTAGCCGACCCCCACCTTGACGCTGTCGTTGACGTGGCGATAGGCACCCAACAACCAGCCGAAGCGGCTGTCGTCGGCGGCGTCCACGTCGAGGTAGCGGGCCTCGGCGAGCAGATCCCACGCGTGTATCCAGTGAAAATCAGCGCGGCCGATGAGCAACTGGGTCTTGCTGTCGAACCAGTCGCCGCCGGTGCGGTTCTCGCGCAGTTGGCCCAGACGATAGGCGTACTTTCCACCGAGCGACACCCAGGGGCGAACGTCGTACATGCCGTCCACCGAGAAGATGTGGCTGCGCTGGGCGTAGTCAGCAAGCCCGTCGGCATCGGTGAGTTGGCCAGGCGACGGGAGGTTGTAGAAATAGGTGTACTTGAACAACAGATTGAGGCGGTCATTGTCCACGGGACGGTAGGCGTAGCCGGTGACGAACTCCACGTAGTCGCCGTCGAAGAAGTTGCCCTGGCTGGCATCCGAAAAGGAGACGTTGAGGCGGCCGATCAGCCGCCAGTCCGGTGTGGTCTGGTAGCCCAAAGTGTTGCGCATCAGCCAGGTGGTGCGGTCGCTGGCATCGCCGTCCTCGTCGCGGTATTCCAGGTTACCGGCGTACTTGATGTCGTCCTTGCTGTATCCCAACGAGAAGCTGATGGCACGGCGGTCCATGTCGCCCACGTCGGGGTCACTGAGCCGTCCGGCCTCGACGGCGAAACCATAGTTGAGGTGCTCGGTGGGCGCCAGTTCCAGACCGAAGGCATGGGTGAGGCCGCTGGGGCCGTCGCCATGCTGCAGACGCTCCTCGCCGAAGACGCTCATATTGTCGCCAAAACGGGTGCGCCCGCCCGTGGTGAGCAGGCCGCGGCGGCCGCGGTAACCGATGTCGGAACGATCGCTGTCGAGCAGATAGTTGAGATAGAGGCTGCTGCGGTCGTCGTAACGGTAGTCGCCACCGACGAGGGCGCCGAGCCCGCCGTCGCCCCCCGAGATCTCGCCGTTGAGGGTGAAGCGCTCGCTCAGGCGGCGCTTGCCGCCGAGTCCGATACGGTTGTTGCGCGAGCGGCTGCCGTTGCGGTGGAGGGTGCCTTGCAGATAGCCGTAGGCGGACCACTCGGCCTCGCCCTCCTCCACCGAAGGGGCGTAGTCTCCACGCAACACCAGGTCGGTGCGGGAACCCTCTTCATTGAGTGTATCGCTGGCGGTGGGAACGCCCACCGTACGCGAGTCGGCCCGCAGGCCGGCGGCGACGGTCCATTCCCCGTTGAGCGTGTGGCTGAGGTCCACCTCGCCCGACTTCAGGTCGCGGTCGCCCGCCTTGCGCCGGTCGGCCTTCAGGGCCAGACGTGTCGCTTCGGTCATCTCCCAGTCCAGCTTCGCGCCCTCCTGGGTGGTATCGTCGCTGCCGGTGATCTGGCCGGGAGCCGAGAAACCCCGATCCTTCTTCTGCCAGTAGGCGCTGGCGCGCCCCTTGGCGTCGGAGACCTCAGCGAGGTCCACCGCCCCCTCGATGCGCCGCGCATCGGCCTCGCCACCGGGTGACGTGAGGTTGCTGAAGCGGAACCCGCCATCGATGGAAGCGGCGCTGCCGCTGCCGGGCCCCTTCGAGCGGGCGCCTTCGAGCTTCAGGTAGGTGCCGGGCTTGTAGCGCAGGGTGGCGTCCGCGCCCAGCAGCCTCTGCGACATGCCCGGCGCGTGCTGACGGTAACCGGTGAGGCCCAGGTTGACGTTGTCGCTGATCCAGTAATCGGCGCGGCCGCCCCGCACCATGTCGTCCGCGGCCTTCAGCCCCGGCGTGTACTCGTAGGTGGCCACCAGATACTTCTGGTTGCCGGAGAAACTGCCGGTCCGCACCAGCCCTCCCCCGCTGTCGGTGGAGGCCAGCGGCGCACGCAGAACGATGCGCCCTTGCAGGTAGTTGATGTCATAGTCCTGGGCGGGCGCGAGGTATTTCGTCTCCAGCACCAGACCCGTGTCCTTGTCCCGGGTCTCGATCCAGACCCGTTCCGACCCCTGCGTTATGTCCTGGCGGCGTAGATAATAGAGCGAGCCGCCGGTGCCGCGGAACTCGTCCCGGGCCGGCAAGCTGCCGGGGTCGGCGGCAAAGGCCTCCAGATTGCCGCGCCTTTCGCCAAAGGCGGTGCTGTCGTTGCTCTTGAGACGCACCTGGGCGCCGTAGAGGCCGCGGTTGTACTGTCCAAACTCGGTGCCGTTGATGCGGGTGTGGAAGTTGCCCCACAGCACCCGTGAGTCGCCGCGCTCTACCCGGACGTAGAACTTGCCCTGGGTGGGGGCGTCCTCGAGGGTGGTGCTGTCGTCACCGTAGACCGGATAGTAGCGCTCCGCGTCCAGCCGCCGTAGCAGGTAGCGTGGGTCCTTGCTGGCGAAGTTGCTGAACAGGTCGCCGATGGGCTGCTCGCGGGTATCCGCGGCGGCGGTGATGAGATACTCGCCTTTGATCTTGCCTTTCAAATAGAAGGCCAGGCGACCGTCCAGATAGACCTTGTCGTCGTAATGATCCGTTTTATCCACCGTCACCAGCTTCGCCGGTCCGGTGGTGTGGTTCTTGCCGAGGGTGAAGTCGGCCAGGCCGATATAGAACCAGTCGTCCTTGGCGATGTTGATGTCGCGGCTGAATTCCGCCACAGTACCCTTGGCGTCGGCCACCGTGACCTCCACCTGCTGCGGCCCCACGGGGAGGATCTGGCGCACCGCGAAGTGCCCGGTCTTGTCCACCGGCACCGGCATCCCCATCACCCTCACCTGTTGTCCAGACCGGATGTGGCTGCCGTTGACCGTGACCGCTCCGCCCTTGACCGGAATATTGGCGATCTGACGGCTGTCCTCGCCGTAACCGGCGAGCAGATCCACCGGCGCGTCCTTCTTTGCCAGATGGGTGGGATCGAGGGTCTTGGGCCGGGTCTCGTCGAAACGGCCGCTCTTGTCGTAGACGCGCAGCACATAGCGATAGACGCCTGCCGGCTCTGGTGCGGTCCAGCGCGCCTCGCCACCGATCTTCACGGACACCACCGCAAGGGGCGTCTGACGCCTGGTCTGGTCCTCTTCGAAGATACGGATCTCGGCCCGGTCGATCCAGTTGACGTAGTTGCTGTAGGTGGCAAAACGGACGGCGCCGCCGGCAGCGGGCTCCGCGGGGGCCGCCTGGACGTTCAGCCACGGCGTCTGCTCGAAGCCGTCGTAGCGGATATGGATATCGGCGCGGCTCAGGGCGAGATCAGTCTTCCGCTGTGCATCGGCGGCGATGGGGAGACAGCCACCGTGGATAGGCTCGCCGTCCACGCTGATGCGCATGGCGTAGGAGCGGTCGGTGGCGCACTCGCCGTGGAAGGGGTCGGGCAAGGCGGCCTCCGCATTGGGCGGCACGTCCCAGGCGGGAAGCACGCGGCCACCCGGCAGCAGTTTACCCCGCGCCTCGGGCAGGCCGCAGCCGCCATCGGGCGCGTTGCAGGGGGCTTCTCCGGCTTGGGCAAAGGCACCCACCAGGGTACCGACCGCCAATGCGGTCACGGTTCGGCGGATCATTTGGCACCTCCTTCGGAGGCGTCCAGGCGCAGCTCCGTCTCCAGGGTGAGGTCGTAACAGCACGCCTTCTGGTCCTCCCATCTCTTCTTGATGATCGAGCGCAGTGTGTTGAGCCGCGCCCTGGCCTCGCTTTTCGTCTCGCCCGCCATGCGCGTGTAGACCAAGCGCAATACGGAGGGCCGTTTCTTGAGTATCCGCATCAGTTCATCGATCTGTGCGTTCCAGACCGGCTTGAGCCGGCCGTCGGTGCCGAACAGGTCGTGGTTGGCGTCCACCCGCACCACGCGGTGGGCCGAGGCGCCGAAGTTGAGCTTGGCCAGCTTGCCGCGGGTCAGGCGCACTACGCGCGGATTCTCGGTGGTGAGCCGATAGCCGGAAGGCAGCGAGCGTGGATCGAGCTTCATGATAAAGTTGGCGCCGCGGTCCCGGTCCGGCGTTGCGGCGCAGGTGACGTGGAAGCGGCCGTGGGCATCGGTGGTCACCAGCAGTCCGCGTACCGTTGCCAGGCGCACATTGGCGATACCGGGCTCGCCCTGATCCTGATAGCCATTGGCGTTACGGTCGTCGAATACCTTACCCACCACGTCGGAGCAGTCGAAGGTGGGATCGGGCGTCACCCGCACCCGGGCAGTGGCAATGGGCGAGAGCCGCGTTTGAGTGGCGCCGTCCGACACCCAGGCCTGGTTGGTGTAGTCGCCATCGCCCACACCGGCCCCCGGGACCAGGGCCAATCTGATACTGCGTGCGGTGTCGGCGGCGAAATCGAGCCCCGCCCAGCGCAGCGAACGGCCATCCACGGCGGGCTCATTCGCGACCCCGTCTACACGCGCGGAGCCGGCAACATATTTGAAGCCGGGCGGGATCTGGTCCTCCACCACGACGCCGTTCAGCGGCGAGGCGAGGCCGTTGGTGACGGTGATGGTATAGGGCACCAGCTCACCCCGACTGACATTCACCTTCGGCGTGGTCTTGGTGATGGTCAGCAGGCTGGCGTTCAGCGGGTCCACTGGAATGTGGTTATTGACCACATCGGCGGACTGCACCCCGCCCGCCTTGGTCAGGGTGAAGGCGAGAAAGTACTGGGTGGTGGCCGCACCCGCTGCGAGCCCCGCCGAGGTGGTCGGACACGCGGCAGGATCATGGACGGACGCGCCTTGTGGAGGAGCCGAGGCGCTGGCATGTACCACCGCCGGGTCGGGCGTTGGCCCGACGGACAGGGTATTGGCGCAAGGTGGAATCGCCACCGAAGGGCCCTGCAGATAGCTGCCGGGCGGCGTCACCGTAAGGGTCAGGTGATACGTGCCGTCGGGGACCGTGGGCGAAAGCAGGAACTGGTAGAAACCGTCTGCCGCCGTGGTCTGGGTGAGAGTGCCGCCAACCACTTGGGAGGCATCCACCCCGCCCAATGTCACAGTGGCGCCCGCCACTGGCAGGCGGGTGATGGAGTCGTAGATCAGGCCATAGGGATCCAGGGGAAAGTTGAACCTGTCACCCTCGTTGATGCCGGGGTTGAAGGTCAACCCGGTCTCAAGATGGTAGATCTCGTTGGTCTCCGGATGGCGGAAACGGATCGCGTAGTCGGTGGCGGGCGCATTGGGCTCCACCTCCAGTGAATAGCTGCCATCGTCTCGGGTAGTGGCGGTGCCAACCACCGTGCCGTTGCGCACGATCTCCACCACCCAACCGGGCTGGCGAGTGCCGTCGTTATCGCTCCGGTCATGATCCTTGTCGAACCAGACCACGCCTCTCACCAGCGCCAGGCCGGGGGCGTTGGCTTCACCGAAGTTGTAGTCCGTGCCCACGGTGGCCGCGTTGGGGAACACGATGCCACTGATGACGTCGTCGCCTGCGGTACCGCCGAGGTTGCCCACACTGTCTATCCCGTCGGCCGCCCCGGCCGGCTGGGTTTCGGTAAGGGTGTAGCCAGCGGCATCGGAGGCGCCCACGGCATCGAATCGATAGCCGCCGTCACTGCCGGTGGTGGTGCTGCGATTCACCGCCGTCCCGTTGATGTCGGTGCCAGTGAGGGTCACGGTGACGCCGCTGATGCCGCGTTCGCCCGGATCACGGATACCGTCACCATCGAGGTCGGAATAGACGTACCCCGAGAGGCTGCCGCCGGCCTCGCCAAAATTGTAGCCGGTGCCCGCGGCCCCCGGCGCCGAAAAGGGAATCCCGGAGATGACGTCGTTGGCCACCGTGCCCCCCAGACTGCCGGCGCTGTCCGGTCCGTCGCCCATATCCGTGGGCTGGGTCTCGGTGAGGGTATAGCCCTGGGCGTCGGGGACCGCCAGACCGGTGAAGGCGTATCCGCCGTCGGCGGCGGTGGTGGCGGTGGCATTGACGACGGCGCCATCGAACTCCTTGCCGGTCAGGGTGATGGTGACCCCGGCGATACCCGTCTCGCCACTGTCCTTGACGCCATCGCCATCCAGGTCGCTGTATACGAAACCGGCGAGGGATCCCCCGGTTTCATGGAAATCGTAGCCACTGCCAATCCCCCCCACGGGCAGCACGATGCCACTCACCACGCTGGCGCCGTCCACGCTGCCGCCGAGGGTGCCCGCCACGGCGCCCCCCTCGGCCCAGCCGGCGGGCTGCGTCTCGGTGAGGGTGTAGCCCGTGGCGTCGCTGGCCACGATGTCGTCGAAGCTATAGTGCCCGGCAGGATCCGTGGTGACGGTCAGATTCACTGCGTCGCCAAAAAAATCGGTCCCCGTCAAGGTCAGCGTGACTCCGGACAACAGCCGTTCGCCTGCATCGAATGTGCCGTTGCCGTTGGCATCCAGGTAGACCTGCCCGGAGATACCGGAAGGACGCAGACGCACGGTGGTCTGCTCCGACGCCACGTTGTTGCCGTTGTCCGCTTCGGGCTCGTTGGCTGTCACACTGATGTCATTGTGAACGGTATCGCCGGTGGAATCGGGGGTGGTGACGACACGAAAATCGAGATAGCGGACAGTACTCGCCCCCGCCGCCAACTCGCCGATGGTACAGTGGAAGGTGGACGAGGCGGGGCCATTGATGGTCGTGCCCTGGCCGGCGCAGATCTGGCCCGGCGTGGCGGCGTCGCAACTGTCGCCCGCCGCTCCCTTGTCACAGAGAAATTCGAGCTGCTTGCCCGCCGGCGGCGTGACCTGATCGGAAAACTGCACGCCGGTGGCCAGCGATGGCCCCAGATTGTCGATCTTGACCCGGTAGGTGAGCACGTTCGAGCCAGGGTTGCCGGGATCGAAGGGCACGGGATCCTGCAAATCGGACTGGTTTACCAACAGATCCACCAATGCTGCATCGATGTTCAGGTCGAGGCTGGCGTCGTTGTTGGTGGCATCCGATTCCGTGGTGCTGGTGGCGATGCTGGCACTGCCCCGCAATACGCGCGGGTTGGGCGGCGCCACCATGTAATCGGGCCGAATACGCAGGGTGACGGACTGGGTCTCGTCGCGCGCCATGTTGCCGATGCTGCACTGCAGCGCGTGGGTGGCCGCGTCGTAACTGCACGACCCCTTGCTGGGCGTTGCGCCTATATAGGTATAGGTGCCCGCAGAGGTCACATCGAAGACGTTACTAACCTGCACACCGGCCGCGGTGGAAGGGCCGTTGTTGCGGAAATTGAGGACGTAGACCGCCTCCACACCCGCCTTGACCGGGTTGGGGGTAACCGTGTAGCCGGTCAGCTCCACATCGGTGACGGCCGCCACCGTGGCCGATGCGCTGGCGCGGTTGTTACTGCGGTTGGAGTCACCGATATCCGCTGAATAGGCAGAGGCGGTGTTCGTGTGGTTGCCATCCCGCATCGGCCGGGAGACCTGTACCTGGACCTCGGCGGTGGCGCCGTTGGCGATGGACGGAAAACTGCAATTCACGGTGCTGCCCGTGGTACAGGTCCCTGCGCCCTGCGTAACCGTAGCCGTCACGCCCGTCGCCGGACGGTACGCGGTCCCCCCCAGATACATGGGCAAGGCATCGCTCAGGTTGACGTTGCTGGCGTCGTCCGGGCCGTTGTTGGTGATGCGCAGGGTGTAGGTCAGGGTCGAATCGCCTGTGGGGAGGCTGGCCTTGTCCACCGTTTTGGTGAGCGCCAGATCGGCGGTGGTAGCGCTCACCGTGATGGAATTGCCATTGACGCAATTGTTGGTCGCATCGGGGTCGCCCTCCGGAGGTTCAAGACCGGCATCGGCGCTGGTACAGAAGTGTCCCCGGTAGCTCCCCGCCGCGTTCGCCTGGGTCCGCAATTCGAGGTGCGCGGTCTCCTCGTTCACCGCCAGGCCGTTGGCATAGTCGCACGTGGCGATGCGTGTTCCGGCATCATACGAACAGCTCCAGCCGGTACCGCTGAACGTATTGGTCCATTCCTCGCCCGCCTCCAGTTCAGCGGTGATGCGGATCGGGCCAGTGGCGGGGCGTGGGCCATCGTCATTGACCCACACGCGGGTGACAATGGTGCCGCCAATGGCGACGGGGTTCTGATAGCGGTGGGCCGAGGAGATGTGCAGATCCGCCCCGTCCGCCTCGACGTCGAAGGTCACCGATCCGCTGTCATTGCCCGATGCCGCATCCGCCGTATCGCTGGTCACGGTGGCGGTGTTGGTAACGCTGCCCGGGGTGGCGGGGGCGGTGGCGGTGACAGTGACGGGCGGCGCCGACCCCACAGTGAGCGCAATATTGTACGTTGCGGGCCTTGGGCTTGGTATGGTGACAGTGAAGGGCGGCGCCGACCCCACAGTGAGCGAGGGCCGGGTACAGGTCACGGTCTGTCCGGTCACACCGCATGTCCATCCTGCACCCGAAGCAGAGATTCCGCTGAAACCCGCGGAAAGGGTATCGGTCAGCACCAGGTTGGCGGCGTCCATGGGTCCCAGGTTGTCCACCTGGAGAGTGAAAGTGACGGCCTGGCCCGCAATGACGGGGGAGGGACTGACTTGCTTGCTGACGGCGAGATCGGTGCCGGCCTGCACCGTCAGCGGCTGGGTGACGGTATCGTTGCCAGGCTGGCCATCCGGGGTGTTCGGCGAGCTGACGGTGGCCGTACTGGTCAGGGTCCCCAGGGTGCTGGAGACGACCTTGCCCACGATGGCCAACAACGGCAACTGTCCCACCGGCGCGTTGCCCGAATGGTTGCAGGTCACCGTCTGACCGGAAGCGGAACAGCTCCATCCGCCCCCTGTTCCGGACTGGTATTCGATGCCCGGCGCCAACTCTTCCACCACCCGCACGCCATCGGCCTCGTTGGGTCCAATGTTTTCCACCTGCAGGGCGAAGCTCACATTACCGCCAGCAGACACCGGGTCGGGTGAGAGGTTGGAGGTCAGGGCCAGATCCGCGCCTTGCAGAATGGAGGTATTCTGGGTCTGGCTGTCGTTGGCGGCATTGCTGTCGGCCGCCGAGGTGCTGACGGTGGCGGTGGAGGCGATCGATTGCACGCCTGGCAGGGTAGCCTGCATCACGATCTGGACGTTCACCGGGCTGCCGCCCGATGCCGTGCCGGCGAGGGTGCCGAAGGCGCACTCCACTTGCCCCGCCCCGGCGTTGTAGCCACAGGCGGCCGGCGTCACCGACTTGAAGGTGATGCCAGCGGGAACGGTCACGGCGAGGGCCGCATCGGGCGCGGGATCGGCCCCGCTGTTCTCCACTGTCAGGTCATAGGTGAAATCGAAACTGGCCGCCACCGGGTCCGGTGAATCGCCGAAGCTGGTGATATTCATATCCACTTCGGCATAGGCGGCGGAGGCCCCCAGACAGATGAACCCCATGACCAAGCGCCGTAAAATCAACCCCATACCTCACCCCGAATACAGTTGTAGCGCCGGCGGACGATACACCGTCGCCCCCGGATCAAACGCTCACAGCCCGACAATTTACCCGAAAAAACGAATCTAATTACTTAAATTATCGCGCTTTATACTACAAAACACCCGAACACCCATGCCATGACACAATTTGTTACATAGTCGACACAGATACGCCGATGGGAGTTTTGGGCTGAACACAACCAGACATTGGAGTCATCGCCGGTAGACTCAGATCCGGCTGCCTTCGCATCCCCGCCCATGAACTCTGAAGCGTCCGGGGGGCGCCGTTTTGATAGGCGGGTCACGACCGGGCGGGTTCAGGACCCCGCCTTACGCCACACCAGTATGCGATTGTTCGCCGGCATCTCCACGTCCTCAAGCATCCGCATGCCCTGACTGCCCGCCAAGGCATCCAGGGCCTCGAAATCACGAATGCCGCTGGCGGGGTCCCGGGCCTTGAGCCAGGCGTCGAAACGGGCATTGCTCTCACTGGTGTATCGACCGCCGTAGTTAAAGGGGCCGTAGAGTATCAGAAGTCCGCCCGAATCGAGTACCCTGCCGACGCCCTCGAACATCTTCTGCACCTGGGGCCAGGACAGGATATGGGCGGTATTGGCGCTGAAGACAGCATCATAGCGTTCGGCCGGCCACTCACCGTCCACATCGAGGTCCAAAGGTGGACATACATTGGGTAATCCCGCGTCCCCCCGCCAGGCATCGATACCGGCATGCTGTTCCGCCCGGTCGCTGGGGCACCACACCAAGTGGGGCAGCGCGGCGCCGAAGAAGACCGCATGCTGACCGGTGCCGCTGCCAATCTCCAACACCTTGCGGCGGTCGGCGAACAGCCGTTTCAATACCGCAAGGATGGGCGCCTTGTTCTGGTCACAGGATTCGGCATAGGGTTTCACGTTGCCTCCTTATAGGGCGAATGCCCTCCCAATGTTTCGGCATAGTCCCGCACCAAAGGGGTTTCACGGTCAAGAAAGTCGGCGATCGCGGTGCGGAACCCCTCGTCGGCGATCCAGTGGTCCGAGAAGGTGAAGGAGGGAAGGAAGCCGCGCCGCACCTTGTGCTCCCCCTGCGCACCGGGTTCGAAACGTTGCAGTCCTTCCCGGATGCAGTAGTCGATACCCTGATAGTAACAAGTCTCGAAATGCAGGCTGTCGAATGTCTCCACACTGCCCCAATGCCGCCCGTAGAGGGTGTCGTCGCTGCGATAGAACAGGGCGCCGGCCACACATGCGCCGTTGCTATAGGCCAAGATCAGCACGACATGGCGACCCATCCGCACCCCCACTTCGCGAAAGAAGCCTTCGTTGAGGGTCGCCAGACTGTAGTGCTCCTCGAAGGTCCGCGCGTATAGACGGGCAAAGGTTTGCCACTGGGCGTCATCGACTTCGTCTCCCCGCAGCACCCGGAAACGGACGCCTGCCTCCCGCACCTTACGCCGCTCCCTCCGGATCTCCTTGCGCCGCTTCGCTGTCAGTGCGGCCAGAAACGCATCGAAATCGGGATACCCGCGATTGTGCCAATGGAACTGACAGCCAAGCCGCGGCAGGAAACCGCGCTTCCGCAGAAGGGCGTCTTCCCCTTCCGTGACGAACAGCCAGTGCAGGGAAGAGACCTGCTCCTCCTCGGCCAGCATGAGAGCACGTTCCAGCAGGACCCGGCTGGCATCCTCCAGCGCCCGGTCTTCCGCCAGCAACAAACGCCGCCCGCTGGCCGGGGTATAGGGAATGGCCGAAACCAGTTTGGGGTAGTAGGCATGCCCGTGCCGCTGATAGGCGTCCGCCCAGGCATGATCGAAGACGAACTCACCATAGGAGTTGTCTTTCAGGTAGAGGGGCGCGGCTCCCACCAGTCGATCTCCCTCCCACAGGCCGAGATGCCGGGGGATCCAGCCAAACCGTTCGCCCACGCAGCCATTGTGCTCCAAGGCAGAGAGAAACGCATGCTGAAGGAAGGGGTCCGCACGTGAATTCAGGGCGTTCCACTGCGCGTCACCCAGTTCGTCGATGGACGCATGCACGCGGACATGAGGCGTCGCCATGGCCGGCCTGTGTTTCAACCGCAATGCAGGCGGCGATGATCGAGGGTGGGGAAACTGCGCCGAATGTTGGTCTGGTACTCGCGGTCCAACGGATGGGAGACATACCCGGTACCGCGCGAGACTTCCGCAAGAATACGGCCCCACGGATCCACGATCATGCTGTGACCGTAGGTCTCGCGGCCACTCATGTGATATCCCCCCTGCGCGGCCGCCACCACATAGCAGAGATTCTCGATGGCGCGGGCGCGCACCAAGGTCTCCCAGTGGGCCTTGCCGGTGATGGCCGTAAACGCCGACGGGATGGCCAGCACCTCCACACCCTGGTCCACCATGTTGCGGAACAACTCGGGGAAACGCAGATCGTAGCAGACGGCAACCCCCAGCCGGCCGAAGGGACTGTCGATCACCACCACCGGTTCCCCCGGCTCGATGGTTTCCGACTCTATGTAACGTTCGCCGGTCTCCACCAGCTCCACGTCGAACAGGTGCATCTTGTCGTAACGCGCCACCCGCTCCCCCTGGTCGTCGAGCACCAGGCAGGCCGCGCGGATCTTTGCAGCATCGTCGGCATGCAGCGGAACCGTGCCTCCCACCAACCAGATGCCATAACGGCGGGCCGTCTGCGAGAGAAAGTTCTGCAGCGGGCCGTCGCCCTCCGCCTCACTCAGGGTGCACTGCTCCCTGTCCTTCTTGCCCATGAAGGCAAAATTCTCCGGCAGCACCACCAGACGGGCGCCCGTCTCCACCGCGGCGGCGATGAGGCGTTCCGCTTCGAGCAGATTTGCACCGACATTGGGGCTGGAGGCCATCTGCACGGCAGCGACGCGATTCGGCAGGCCGCTCATCCTGCGCAGTCCCGCAACTCAGGGGCCAATCGATTGAATCGAGAGAAAGACATGCCAGGAGAATAGCATCATCGCCGGCCGGGCTCCAAGCACTCAACGATTGAGCAATTCTCTGGCACTGATGCCGGCGCCGGGCGCCAGTATGCTTTCGTCGACATCGGCCCTGCCGCCCAGTTTTTCATACTTCGGTTCGTTCCAACCGCCGGTCACGTGGTATCGAATCCGTCCGAGTTTGTCCACCTGGCTTCCCAGCAGTTGCTGTATGACCAACATGACCGCCCCCGCCGTAGGCCCCCCGGCCAGCATGCCCGCCAGCGGCAGGCCCGAACTCAAGCGTGGCAGGACGGTGATAAATTCGTCGTAATCCTCCTTGGCGAGTCCGATCCGGCCTTTGACATCCACCCTCGCGGAGGGGCCTTCCACCACCACACCGTCGGTATACGCATCACCGTCCGTGAGAGTGAAGGCCCCCTCGATGCGATCGAAACTAAAGCCCTTGCCGAAGAGATCGGAAAAGTCCAGCGTCAGCCTTCGCCACAGGGCGCCAAGATTGAGCAGACCGAACACCCGTCCCGCCCCTGGTTCCACATCCAGCAGACGCCCGCTGCCAATATTGAAGGTGAGGCGCCCTTCCAGATTACGCGCTGCAAATGCCCACGGCGCACCGCGCCACTCGAAGCGGCTGTCCATCTCCAGCGGCGCCGCATCCAGGGCGCTGGAAAAGCCAAGTTCACGCAACATCTTGCCCAGGTTCGTACACTGCCCCTCAATCTCCAGCACCGTCTTCTGCACCCCCCGTTTAAGTTGCCATTTCCCCTTCCCTTTCAGGTTCAACAGTGGGGCGTCCAGGGCGAAGGCATCGATCATCACGCCATCGTCCGTGGTATGGCTGCGGGCAGTGGCGGTACCGAACGGTTGGTCGTTGACCGTCAGCGCGTCGATGCGCAATTTCATCGGCGGCATGCGCCGGGGATTCAGGCCGCTGTCGGACGACGTATCGGTTTTCCCGTCCGCTTGTTCCGTCTTGCCGGCATCGTCATCTCCGAGTCTGAGGGCCAAGCGGCTCAGGCGGATGTCCACTGGCTTGCGGCTCGCTGCCGGCGGGAACAGCAGCCGACCCGCCAGCCGGTCCGACGTCATCTCCATCAACCAGCCTTCCTTCTTTTCACTGGCGCGGAACGCCACCTGCTTCAGCACCTCGTGCCCCAGCGTCGCGCTGCCAACCTGGACATCCACCAGGGGCGGCGGCAAATCACGTCCACCCATTCCAAACGCGAAGGGAGGATCACGCAGAAACGCCACCCAAGGCGCCAGGTCCAGATGTTTGAGATGTCCCACCAGACGCAGGTACCGATCCATTGGCAGGGCCGGCGCCCCGCCCCCCAGGCGCAGTTCCCCCCGGGTCGGCAAAGGCCCCTGCGGGCGCGCCATGTCCAATTCGAAAAGCGCCTTCAGGATCCCTCCATAGCCGATGCGCAACAGCCCGGTGGACGTACCGGCAAGATCGCCCGAGAGATCGAGTTCCCGCACCGTTTCCGGTCCCTTTCCCAGCGGTGCTGGCAGATCGACCCGCACCCCTTTCAGATCTGACCGCAGCGCGAACGAAAGCGGGGTTTCACTGCCAACCTCCCCGTGTCCGATATCAACGGTCAGATCCAGGTTCGGCTGCCCGTCGATCCAGCCCAGATTCCACTCGGGCGCCCGCCCCGCCCAAGCGCGGATCTCCGGCGAAAATTGCGCCGAGATCCTTGTCTTGTGCGCCTCGGGCAGGGTCTGCACGTCGACCATCAGCGGCGTATCGAAGACCCGCCCTCGCAACCCCCGGGCGTGCACGCCATCCAAATCGAATCCAAGATGCCCCTTGATTTTCGAGAATTGCACCCCCTGGGCGGGCAGATCGAGCATGGCATCGCTCAGTTGAAGATCGCCATTCACCTGCCACTGCCCCTTGCCCCGTCCCTTCTCTATCGGGGCGGTAAAACCGATTTGCAGATGGCTCCGCCCCTTGACCCGTAAGGCGTCAGCGAAACGTTGGAAGCGTTTCTTCAACGGGGTCTCCCGCAGCAGCCGCACCACATCGTTCAAGGGCCCGTCGACCACGCCCTCGACCACCAACGGCGAGGTCAGCTTGAGATCATCAATGCGGGCGTGCGTTGGTCCTATTTGGCTGTCGAATATCCGCCCCGCCTCCAACATGACCTCCAGGCTGTTATTCAGAAACCGCGCTTCACCCCGCATCGACTCCAGACGCGGCCACTCCTCGTCATAATCGAGGGTCAGATCCTGCACACCGAACAGCACCTCGAAGCGCCCCTCGTTTTGGCGGTAGGGAAAGGGCTTGAGCGGCCCATGGAGCAGAAAGGCGCCGCTCGGCACGCGGCCGCCCACAAAGGCCCGGTCCAGCCAGTTCACCAGCTTTTTATTGCGCATAATGCCCACCGGGAGGTAATGGCGGATAGCGGCGGCATCCGCCTCGTGGAAATCGGTCTGGATGTCCGCCCAAGGCGATGCGCCATCGAAAGGAATGACGAGGCGGAATCGGCTGCGGGTGGCAACATCCTGGTTCGACAGGTCCAGCGCCCGGCTCTGGATCACCCATCCCCTTTCCGTCTCATCCCGGCGCCAGTCCACGGTACCTGAGAGCTGTCGGGCCTGTAACGCATCGCGAAACAGCCAAGGCATGGCGACAGCCATATTCGTGGCGTCGAGGGCAATCCAGCCGGCGGTGGGGTTTGCCAGAAAGGTGAAATCGACGTCCGACAAGGCAGGCAGGCGCCGCCACGCCGCGTTCCACCAATCGACCACCCGGGCGCCGGCCGCCCAATCGGCCACCCGGCCATCCGCCAGTGTCAGGTCGAGTCTCAGGTCGTGAAGGTCGCCCCGCGGGTTCAGGGCATGCAGCGCGCTGACCGTTTCCGCATCGAGCAAAGAGGCAGACTCGATCATGTCGAGCACATCGCCCAGCCGCACGAAATCGGCCCCGGCCTTGAGGCGCATCCTCTCGCCATCGTGCTGAAAGGCGAGGCTCATACGCCCCTGCGGCCAGATGCTGGGACCGTATTGCAGACCGAAATCAGCGAAATCCAGATCCCACCCCTGTCCATTCCGGCGCCAGTGGAACGCACCCTCCACCGAGGCGATCTGCAGATCGTCCGCACCGCGTTGCGGCACTGACAACTCCAGATCGGCGGTGCGCAGGCGGCCTTCGGTATGGCTCAAGGTCCCGTTGCGCCACTGCCCCCACATCTCCAGGTCCAGCATCCCGTCGACGACACGGTACCCCCCCGGCAGCTGCACACCCTTCATCGGTCCCAGCGACAAGCGCTTGCCCTTCAGGTAGATCTCGCCACCCCAACGGTCGGGGGAGGCCACATCACCGAACAGGTCGGCGGCCAGGCGCATCCGCGCCTTCTCTTCTCCGTGCGGGTAGGCAGTGGCGTCGATCTGGTGCCTGCCGCGGTGGTTGACGATGGAGACCTCCACATCCTCGAAATAGACCGGCTCCGCGCCTATCCGCCGGTTGTCCCAGAGCACCTCACTCTCTTTCAACTGCAAGCGACCTTCATTCATCAGCACCGCCGCCACTCCGTTGTCACCCGCTCCACCACCTTCCACCAGACCCGCCACCTCCAGCCGGCCATCCCGGTGCCGCCGTACCAGCAATCGGGCGCCAACCAGGATCAGATTCTTGATGCGGACCTCCCCGTGACCAAGACTGCCCAACAGGTCCACCTGCAGGCGCAGCTCGTCAAGATGAAGGCGTTCATGGCGCTTGCCCGTGTCGAACAGGGTCACATTCTCCAGCACCAGCTGGGGATCGAGACCGTGCAGACCCGCATGCAACACGCCGATCTCCACCGGCCGGCCCAGCGTTTTGCTGACCCAGGTTTCCACGTCACCGCGTAACTCCGAGGCCCACGGCAGCAACAGCCTCGCCGCCCCCATGACCACACCGGCAATGAGTACCAGGACAACGAAGCCAAACCAGAGCTTGGCCGACAGCGATTTGAAGATATGAATCATGGATTAGCGGTCCTCCAAACAGGAGGCCATCACTCGAAAATACAGCGGATTCTATCTGCCCATTCTACACACGCACGATAACAATCATGGACTTATTAGATTATATGAAAGCAGAACGTTTAGATTCTCTAGGAGTCTGTCGGGTTTAGGTGATCGTCGCGAGCATGGTGGGAAAGCGAGGCCAGTTTTTCTCGATTTTGAGGCGCATAGTGGGCCTATGCAACGAAAAATCGAGGAAAAATGGACCGCTTTCCCATCAGCGCAGTAGATTAATCCTAAATCCGACAG
>JALSTP010000229.1 GCA_026983675.1 Sedimenticola sp. | reverse complement strand
CGATGCCGGAGGCGGAGGCCGACCGTTTCAAGCCCACCCTGGTCTATCTCGATCGCCACAACCGGGTGATTCGCAGCGGCGACACCATCCCGGTCCAGGTGGCCTGACCCTCTCCGGTTTCGTTCGGTCCAGCCGTCGGTCAGCCCATCACCAGCGGATTGGGCATCGGGTTGGCGATGGCGCGTCGGTAGAGCTCCACGTAGTGCTCGGCGCTGCGGTTCCAGCTGAAGTCCTGCCGCATGCCGTTCTTCATCACCTTGCCCCATTCCTCCGGCCGCTCCCGGTACAGGAGCGCGGCCCGGTCCACGGCGCTCCACAGACTGGATGCGTTGGGGTCGTCGAAGACGAAGCCGGTGGCCGTCCCGTTGGCCAGTGTCTCGGGGTGGGTGTCCACCACCGTGTCTGCCAGGCCGCCCGTGCGGCGCACCACGGGAAGTGCGCCATAGCGCAGGCTGTAGAGCTGGTTGAGGCCGCAGGGCTCGAAGCGCGAGGGCATCAGAAAGGCGTCGCAGCCGGCCTCGATGCGGTGGGCGCGGCCTTCGTCGTAACCGATGTAGACGCCGACGCGGTCCGGATAGCGTTCGGCCATCTCGTCCAGGTGCTGTTCCAGCCACAGGTCGCCGGTGCCGAGCATGACGATCTGGATACGGGTACGTTCCATCAGGCCAGGGATGATCTGCAGGATCAGGTCCACGCCTTTCTGGTCAACCAGACGTCCCACGTAGCCGAACAGCAGCGTATCCTCGTCCGGTGGCAGACCGAATTCTTCTTGCAGGGCGCGCGTGTTTTGTCGTCGTTTGGCGAGGTGGTCGAGGTCGAAAGGGTGTTCGATCAGGGGATCCGTGTTCGGGTTCCAGACCTCATAGTCGATCCCGTTCAGAACCCCCACGAAGCGATCGGCGCGATGGTGGAGCAGGCCTTCCAGGCCATAGCCGTATTCCGGTGTCTGGACCTCCTGGGCGTAGGTGGGGCTGACTGTGCTGATGATATCGGAAAAGGCGATACCTCCCTTGATGAAAGAGAAGTGGTGGTGGAACTCCAGCCCGTTCATGGACCACAGCGGTGTTGGCAGTTGCAGTCGGTTGAAGGCGGCGTGGTCGAACACCCCCTGATAGGCGATGTTGTGTATGGTGAACAGGGTGGCGGGCCGCTGGGGTTCAAAGGAGAGCAGGGGGGCGATGAGGCCGGTCTGCCAGTCGTTGGCGTGTACCAGGTCCGGCTTCCACCCCAGACCGAGGCGGTCGGTGGCGAGCTGCACCACCGCGCGGCAGAACAGGGCGAAACGATCGGCATTGTCCTGCCAGTCGGCGCCGTTGGGTGAGGTGTAGGGGTTGCCGGCGCGCTGGAAGTAGGGGGGCGAGTCGACCAAGTATACCGGCACGCCGCTCTTCGCGATCCGCCCGCCCAGCAGGCGCACCGGTTCCGGTGCGTTGACCACCTCGAAGGTGGCGAGGGTCTCCACCTCCCCCAGCCGTTCCAGCGCCTGGGGGTAGGCGGGCAGCACCAGCCGCACGTCGTGGCCCAGGTTGCGCAGGGCGGCGGGCAGGCTGCCCGCCACGTCCGCCAGACCGCCGGTCTTGATCAGGGGATGGGCCTCGCTGGCCGCGAAGAGGATTTTCAATCCCCAGGTGCGTCTGCTGCGTTTCTTGCTCATCGGAAAAACTTGGCCCGGCATACCGGGTACAATGGCCCAAGACAGGAGCGGAATTCTAAAGAAAGAAGGGGCATTATGACAGAACCTTGTACGCTGGTGGTTTTTGGCGCCACCGGAAATCTGGCGAGAAACAAGCTGTTGCCGGCGCTCTACCACCTGGAGGAGGCGGAACGCCTGGCGCCCGGTTCCCGCATCGTGGGCTTCGGACGGCGTGATTGGGATGATGCGGAATGGCGCCGTCGCGTGGAGGAAGAGGTGGCGCCGCGCGCCCGAGGGGGTTTCAAGCCGGAGGTAATGGCGCGTTTCAGTGAGCGACTGCACTTCCTCCAGGGTGACCTGACGGACGCGGCGGCCTTCGACCGGTTGCGGGCCTTTCTGGAACAGACCGAAGGGTTGCCGCCCAATCTGGTGTTCTACATGGCCGTGGGGCCGGAATTCTATGGGCCGGTGGCGGAGGGGTTGGCCGTGGCGGGGCTGCACCGGCGGGAACAGGGGTGGTCCCGGCTGGTGATCGAGAAGCCGTTCGGCTACGACCTGGAGAGCGCCGAGGCGCTGGAGAAGCGGCTGCACCGGCATTTCGACGAGACTCAGATCTACCGCATCGATCATTACCTGGGCAAGAGCACGGTGCAGAACGTGCTCGTGTTTCGCTTTGCCAACCTGATGCTTGAGCCGCTCTGGAACCGCAACTACATCGATCATGTGCAGATCATCCACTCCGAGGCGCGGGGCATCGAACAGCGCGCCGGTTACTACGACGGGGTAGGGGCGTTACGCGACATGATCCAAAGTCACCTGCTGCAAATGCTTACCCTGGTGGCAATGGAGCCGCCGGCCAATCTGGACGCCGAATCGCTGCGCGACGAGAAGGTAAAGGTGCTGCGCTCGATCCGGCCCATCACCCGTGAAGCCGTGAACGCGCAGGCGTTCCGCGCCCAGTACCGAGCTGGTGAGCGGGATGGCGAGCCGCTGCGCGGTTATTTGGAGGAGGAAGGAGTGCCTCATGGCAGCACCACCGAGACCTTTGCCGCCCTCAAGCTCTACATCGACAACTGGCGCTGGCGCAATGTGCCTTTCTTTCTCCGCACCGGCAAGCGCATGCGGCGCCGCAATTCGTTGATCGCCATCCGCTTCAAACATCCACCGCAGTTGTTGTTCCGCGAGACCCCCATCGACCAGTTGGAGCCCAACTGGATCCTGCTCAACATCCAGCCGAGCGAGTGCATGCGGATCGAGTTGCAGGTGAAACAGCCGGGACTTGAGATGCGCACCCACACCGAGCGGCTGGATGCCAGTCAGTGCACCCTGCAGCAGATCGGCATCGACGCCTACGAGGCGCTGATCCTGGATGTCTTCGAGGGCGACCATGCCTTGTTTCTACGCTATGACGAGGTGGATCTCGCCTGGCGGGTGGTCGACCCGGTGCTCAAGGTGTGGGCGCTGGAACGCGACGTGATCGCCTCCTATCCGGCCGGCAGCTGGGGGCCGCCGGAGAGCGCCCGGTTGTTCGACCGAGCCGACCAGCAGTGGCGGAATGCATTGGACGAGTAAGCGGGGTATCATAAACAGGTTTACCGGGGAGGGTGGCATGTGCCCCTCTGGGGGGGAATGCGTGTGAAGACAATAAGATCCGATATGGCCCTGATCAACACAACGCCTGCATGGAAGGCGCTCGAGGCGCACTGGCGGGAGATCTCGAAGCTGCACATGCGCGACTTGTTTCGGCAACACCCGGAGCGCGCTGAAACCTTTAGCCTGGAGGCCGCCGGCTGGTTGCTCGACTATTCCAAAAACCGCATCACGCCCGAGACCATGAAGCGGCTGCTTGCGCTGGCCGAAGAGGCGGACGTGGCCGGCTGGACGCAGCGCATGTTTGCCGGCGAGCGCATCAACAACACCGAACATCGGGCGGTACTGCACACGGCCTTGCGCAACCGCAGCGGCCAGCCGGTGATGGTGGACGGCGAGGACGTGATGCCCGGCGTCAGGGCGGTGCTGGAACACATGGAGCGCTTCGTGGTGTCGGTACGTTCGGGCGAGTGGAAGGGCTATTCCGGCAAGCGCATTACCGATGTGGTGAACATTGGCATCGGGGGCTCCAATCTGGGGCCGTTGATGGTCACCGAGGCATTGGGTCACTATCAGACCCTCGATCTGCGTGTCCACTTCGTGTCCAATGTGGACGGTACTCATTTGGCCGAGACCCTCAAGCCCCTCGACCCCGAGACCACGCTGTTCATCGTCGCTTCCAAGACCTTCACCACTCAGGAGACACTGACCAACGCCTACTCCGCCCGTCTGTGGCTGCTGGACAAGCTGAATCATGAACACGCCATCGCTCACCACTTCGTGGCCGTCTCCACCAATGCCCGGGCGGTGGCAGCGTTTGGCATCAATACCGACAACATGTTCATTTTCTGGGACTGGGTGGGTGGACGTTACTCGCTCTGGTCCTCCATCGGCCTGCCCATCGCCCTTGCAGTGGGCATGGACCGCTTCTATGAATTGCTCGACGGCGCCCACGCGATGGATGAACACTTCCGCCACGCGCCTCTGGCGGCCAATATGCCCGTGCTGATGGCCCTGCTGGGCGTCTGGTATGTGGACTTCTTCGATGCCCGCACCGAGGCGATCCTGCCCTACGATCAGTACCTCTACCATCTCCCGGCCTATCTGCAGCAGGCGGACATGGAGAGCAATGGAAAGCGGGTGACGCGCAATGGTCATCGGATCGACTACCGGACAGGTCCGGTGGTCTGGGGATCGGCAGGTACCGATGGCCAGCATGCCTTCTATCAACTCATCCACCAGGGTACGCAGATGATCCCCTGCGATTTCATCGCCCCGGCCAGGAGTCACAACCCCATGGGGGACCACCATCCCAAATTACTGGCCAACTGTCTGGCCCAGACCGAGGCTCTGATGAAGGGGCTGACCCGGGAGGAAGCGAAGGCGCAGATGGAGGCGGAGGGGTTGTCGCCGCAAGAGATCGAACTGCTCCTGCCGCACAAGGCGTTTCCCGGCAATCGCCCCACCAACACCCTCCTCACCGACAGGATCACGCCACACCGTCTGGGGGCACTCATCGCCCTTTACGAGCATAAGATCTTCGTCCAGGGGGTGATCTGGGGGATCAACTCCTTCGACCAGTGGGGGGTGGAGCTGGGCAAGAAACTGGCCGGCGTGATCCTGGAAGAGCTGAAGCACCCGGAGGTGGAACGAGAACACGATGCCTCCACCCGGCGCCTGATCCGCTTCTGCCAGCGGAACGGGCGGTGAGTGGCTAAAGTGTCATCAGTCTGCCGGGTGTTTTACATACCGGCATGCCTCAGGTTTCGAGCAACAGCACCACTGCGCCCAGCGGCGGCAGGTTGAGGGTCGCCGAAAAAGGGCGTTCCATCCATTCTTCCATCTCCGCCTGTACGCCGCCGTCGTTGCCCATGTTGGTACCGCCGTAATATTCCGAGTCACTGTTCAGCGCTTCCCGGTAGAAACCCAGTTGCGGCAGGCCGATGCGGTAGCCCTCGCGTGGCACCGGAGTGAAATTGAGGATCACCACGGCGATTTCATTGTTGTCGCCCCGGCGCAGGTAGCTGAGGATCGACTGGCTGCTGTCATGGCAGTCGATCCACTCGAACCCCCGGTTTTCAAACTCATACCGAAACAGCGCGCCCTGTGTCCGGTAGAGCCGGTTCAGGTCGCCGACCAGTTGCTGCACGCCCTGATGCTGAGGGCGCTCCAGCAGATGCCATTCGAGGCTCTCGGCGTCGTTCCACTCGCGGCCCTGGGCGAACTCGTTGCCCATGAACAGCAACTTTTTACCCGGATAGGTGAGCATGTAGGTGTAGAGCAGGCGCAGCGAGGCGAATTTCTGCCAGGCGTCGCCTGGCATCTTGTCCAGCATGGAGCCTTTGCCGTGTACCACTTCATCGTGGGAGAAGGGTAGGACGAAGTTCTCGGTGTAGGCATAGAGCATGCCGAAGGTGAGCAGGTCGTGGTGGTAGTGGCGATGGATGGGATCCTTGGACATGTAGAGCAGGGTGTCATGCATCCAGCCCATATTCCACTTCATGCTGAAGCCCAGCCCACCCAGCCAGGTGGGACGCGAGACCTGAGGCCAGGCGGTGGACTCTTCGGCGATGGTGAGGGTGCCGGGGTGCAGGTCGTGGGTCACTGCGTTGAGTTGGCGCAGGAATTCCACCGCTTCGAGGTTCTCGCGGCCGCCGTACTGGTTCGGCACCCAGTCGCCCTCTTGACGTGAGTAGTCGAGATAGAGCATGGAAGCCACTGCATCCACCCGCAGGCCGTCGAGATGAAATTCTTCCAGCCAGTAGATGGCACTGGTGAGGAGAAAGTTGCGCACTTCGTTGCGGCCATAGTTGAAGATCAGGGTGCCCCAGTCGCGGTGCTCGCCACGGCGTGGATCTTCATGCTCGTAGAGGGCGGTGCCGTCAAATACGGCGAGTGCATGGCGGTCCTTGGGAAAGTGGGCGGGGACCCAATCGAGGATGATGCCGATGCCCTTCTGGTGCAGGTAGTCGATGAAATAGCGGAAGTCGTCTGGCGTACCGAATCGGCTGGTGGGGGCGAAGTAGCCTGTGGTCTGGTAACCCCACGAGGCATCCAGCGGATGCTCGGTGATCGGCAGAAGTTCGATGTGGGTGAAACCGAGCTTGCCCGCGTACTCGGCCAGACGGTGGGCCAGTTCGCGGTAGTTGAGGAAACGCCCTTCGTCGTCGCGTTGCCAGGAGCCGAGGTGGACCTCCATGATGGACATGGGTTCGTGCTGCCAGGGCCGCTCGGCGCGTTGCTCCAGCCAGGCCTGATCGTGCCAGGCGTAGTCCGCCTCGGGCATGACGATGGTGGCATTGTCCGGCCGTTTCTGGAAGGCGTTGCCATAGGGATCGATACGTTCCGAGATCTGGCCCTCATGGGTACGGATCTCGTATTTGTACAGGGCGCCGGGGGGGATATCGGGGATGAACAGTTCCCACACGCCGCTGCCTCCCCGGGTACGCATCGGGTTGATGCGCCCGTCCCAGCGGTTGAAATCTCCGATTACGCTGACCCGCTGGGCATTGGGCGCCCAGACGGCGAACAGGATGCCCGCCACGTCGTCGGCAGTGTGGGGGTGTGCGCCCAGAAAGCGATAGGCATGCCAATGGCGGCCTTCGCCAAACAGGTGGAGGTCGAAATCACCCAGTTGTGGCGGGAATGCATAAGCATCGAAGTGCAGGTGCTCGACACCGTGTTCATCCGTCCATGCGATCTGATAGCGTTCCGGGATGTCTGCCGCATCGCCGCGCCATTCAAAAAAATCGGTGTCCGGGATGCGGTGCATCATGGCATCGACGGCCGGCAGGTGTACTTCCACTGCGTGTGGCTGATAGACCCGAATGGCCACCTTGTCACCCGTGACATGCCGGCCGAGCACCTCGAAGGGATCGTGGTGCCGGGCTTCCATGATGCGTTGAAGGGAGGGGTCAATAAGGGTGTCCGTTTGATTGTCGGAGGTGGCCATGTGCTGCTCAATGTCGGTGGAGGCTCAATTTCGGAAAATATCGCTTCGTGAATAAGGATTTTTTTACACGTTTTCCATCGCGAAATGGTAGCATAAGGCGGTATAGACTGCGTGCAACCCAAGGGGAAAGTAGCATGAGCGCCGAGCAGAATCCACGCTTTGTCAGTCGTTTGACGCGAAATACGCTGGCCCTGATCCTGGCCGGTGGCCGTGGATCCCGGCTCAAGCACCTCACGCGCTGGCGTTCCAAACCGGCGGTCCCCTTTGCCGGCAAGTTTCGGATCATCGATTTTCCACTCTCCAACTGCATCAATTCCGGTATTCGTCGCATCGGGGTGCTGACCCAGTACAAGGCGCATTCGCTGATCTTGCATATCCAGCGCGGATGGGGCTTTCTGCGGGGTGAATTCGACGAGTTCGTGGAGCTGCTGCCGGCCCAGCAGCGCATCGAGAACAACTGGTATGCGGGAACCGCGGATGCGGTCTATCAGAATCTGGACATCATCCGCAATCACGATCCGGATTACGTGCTGGTGTTGGCGGGTGATCACATCTACAAAATGGATTACGGCACCATGATCGCCTATCACGTCGAAACGGGCGCCGATATGACCGTCGGTTGTCTGGAGGTAGATCTGGAGACGGCCAAGTCTTACGGAGTGATGAGTATCGACGACGAGCATCGTGTGACCGCATTCCAGGAAAAACCGCAGAACCCTCAGAGTATCCCCGGGAAGCAGGGTGTGGCGCTCGCCTCGATGGGAATCTACATATTCAACAAAGGCTTTTTGTTTGAACAATTGATCAAGGATGCCGATACACCGGCATCGACCCACGATTTCGGCAAGGACATCATCCCTGGTGCGATAGACAAGTATCGGGTGATGGCCTACCCCTTTCTGGAGGACCACAAACAGGCCTACTGGCGGGATGTGGGGACAGTGGACAGTTTTTGGAAAGCGAATCAGGAGCTTATTGGCGTGACCCCGGAGCTCAATCTCTACGACACGTCCTGGCCGATCTGGACCTATCAGGCCCAGCTCCCGCCGGCGAAGTTCGTCTTCGACGACGAAGACCGGCGCGGTATGGCGGTGGACTCCATGGTATCGGGGGGCTGCATTGTATCCGGCGCAGTGGTCCGCCACTCCCTGTTGTTCTCCAATGTGCGCGTCAATTCCTACAGCGAGGTGACCGAATCGGTGGTATTGCCGGACGTGGATATCAGTCGGAAATGCGTGATCAAGAAAGCGGTGATCGATCGCGGATGTCTCATTCCGGAAGGCATGGAGATCGGTGTCGATCCCGAGGAGGATGCGAAACGCTTCTATGTTTCACCGGGCGGGGTCACCCTGGTGACACCGGAGATGCTTGGTCAGGTAACGAATTATGTCCGATAGCACCAACCGTTTGAACGTCGTCTTCTGCTGGCATATGCACCAACCCGACTATCGGGGGCCGGATGGCAGTGCCTACCAGTTGCCCTGGGTCTATCTGCACGGCATCAAGGACTACGTGGACATGGTGGCCCATCTGGAGGCGCAACCCTTGGCGCGAGCGGTGGTCAATTTTGCCCCTGTCTTGCTTGAGCAACTGGCTGACTATGCGGCCCAGGTGAACGCCTGGCTGAAGCGCGGCAAATTGATCCGGGACCCGCTGCTGGCGGCGCTGGCGGGTCCGGGTCTCCCTGTTGAGCCAAGGCAGCGCAAGGACATCATGAGCGCCTGCCTGCGCGCCAATGAAAAACATCTGATCAACCGTTTCCCCGCCTACCGTAAGCTGGCGGACCTTGCCCGATGGATCGAAGCCAACAAAGGCATGGAGGTCTATCTGAACGATCAGTTCCTGGTCGATATCCTGATGTGGTATCACCTCGCCTGGATGGGGGAGAGCGTCCGCCAGAACGACCTTCGCATCCAGTCGCTGCAGAAGAAGGCGGAGGGTTTCAGCAATCAGGACCGGCGCGCGCTGATAGAGGTGATCGGTGAACTGTTGAACGGCGTGATCGGTCGCTACAAGGCCCTGGCGGAGGAAGGGCGGGTCGAACTCTCGGTGACCCCTTACGCGCACCCGATCGTGCCGTTGTTGCTGGATCTCCAGTGCGCGCGTGAGGCGATGCCCGAGGTGACCCTGCCGGAAATGGAAGCATATCCTGGTGGCGAGGCGCGGGCCCGCTGGCATATCCGCAAAGGGCTCGCCACCTTCAAGAAGCATTTCGGCTTTCGCCCCGTCGGCTGCTGGCCCTCCGAGGGCGGGGTGAGCGAGGAGACCCTGCGGTTGCTGGAAGAGGAGGGTTTTCGCTGGGCGGCGAGCGGTCAGCAAGTCCTCCACAACAGTCTCGTGCAGTCGAATCCGGATACACCGCTTCCGGACAACTGGGTGCATTTCCCGTATCACCTGAACGATGCCAAGTTGAATGTCTTCTTCCGCGATGACGGGCTTTCGGATCTGATCGGTTTTACCTATGCCGAGTGGCACGCGGACGATGCCATCAACAATCTCGTCCAGCATCTGGAGACCATCGCCGATGCAGCGCCCGACGACCCGGATCGGGTGGTGTCGATCATCATGGATGGCGAAAACGCCTGGGAGTACTATCCCAAGAATGGCTGCTATTTTCTCGACAATCTCTACAAGCGCCTGTCGGAACATCCGCGCCTCAACCTGACCACCTTTTCCGATTGCCTGAAGAGGCGCAAGGCGCCCGCCAGGAGACTGACGCGTCTGGTGGCGGGGAGTTGGGTTTACGGCACCTTCTCCACATGGATCGGCGACCCGGACAAAAACCGTGCATGGGACATGCTAGGTGACGCCAAGCGGGCCTTCGATCGTGTGATGGAGACCGAACAGCTCAGCAAGCACCAAAAGTCGAAGCTGGAGCTGCAACTGGCAACTTGTGAGGGGTCAGACTGGTTCTGGTGGTTTGGCGATTACAATCCCGCTTCGACGGTGAGCGATTTCGAGCGCCTGTTCCGAAGCCAGTTGCGTCATCTCTATGACATGCTGGGCGAACAGGCCCCCGATTACCTTGATCGTGCATTTGCCTTTGGCAGTGGTGATCCAGCGCTGGGTGGCGTAATGAAGAAGAACTAGGAAACTCCCGGCGTTCTTTTGCTGCGTGCAGCGGGATCGCCGTCTTTGGAAGCTGCATATTGGTCGAACATACCCAACCCGAGACACCGTCCTTTTTGCAACAGCGGCGTGCGGGAATACTTCTCCATATCTCCTCACTGCCCTCACCCGGCGTCACGGGTGAGCTTGGTGGCGATGCCTATCGGTTCGTGGACTTCCTGACCAGTTCAGGTATGACCATCTGGCAAATGCTGCCGGTCGGGCCGACCATGGCGGAGGGATCGCCCTATCAGACCAATTCCGTGCATGCCGGAAACCCCCAGTTCATCAGTCTGGAGCCGGTGATGGAGAAGGGCTGGTTGAAGGAGTATCCATTGGAAGAAGAGGCGCTTTCAGAGGAAGGGAAGCAGTTTGCCCTGAGTCTCTCATGGGAAGGGTTCAAGGAGTATGCGGGGGAACAGGACCGTCAGGCGCTGGAGCGTTTCGTCGCCACCAACCACTACTGGCTGGAAGATTACGCCCTGTTCAGGGCGCTGCAGGGAGAGCTGGGCGGGTGCTGGTGGTTATGGCCTGAAGGGCTGCGAACCCGTCAGCCCCAGGCGTTGGCCGAGGCGCGTGCGCGCCTTTCTGATGCGTTGGAATATATCGAGTACGAGCAGTTCCTCTTTTTCTCCCAGTGGGCGCGTTTGAAAGAATATGCGAACGGCAAGGGTGTGTTGCTGTTTGGCGATATGCCTATTTTCGTCGCCCACGACAGTGCGGAGGTATGGGCGCATCCGGAAGACTTCTACCTGGACGAAAACGGCTTGCCAACCGTTGTGGCCGGTGTTCCCCCCGACTATTTTTCGGAGACGGGCCAACGCTGGGGCAATCCCCTCTATCGCTGGGATCGGCTGGAGGCCGAAGGTTTCAAGTTCTGGGTGGATCGCATGCATACGCAAATGCGTATTTTCGATATCATCCGTATCGACCATTTCCGCGGGCTTGAGGCCTATTGGGAGATTCCTGCAACGGAGGAGACGGCGGTTAATGGCCGCTGGGTCAAGGCGCCGGGTGAAGCGCTGTTCGATACCCTCTATTCCGAGTTTGATTCGCTTCCGTTGGTGGCGGAAGACCTGGGGATCATTACCCCGGAGGTGGAGGCGTTGCGACGCGCCTACGGTCTGCCGGGGATGAAAATCCTGCAATTCGCCTTTTCCGGTGGGCCGCAAAACCCCTATCTGCCTTTCAATCACAGTCATGACTCGGTGGTCTATACGGGCACCCATGACAACGACACGACGCTTGGCTGGTATACCAGCCTGGATGATGGAACCCGCCAGTACGTGGACAATTTTTTGGGACGTTCAAAGGAGCCGATGCCATGGCCGTTGATCCGGTGTGCGCTGGTGTCTCACGCCCAGATGGCGATCATCCCCTTGCAGGATGCGCTGGGTCTAGATGGCCGGCACCGCATGAATACACCGGGAACCACGGAAGGGAATTGGCGCTGGCGTTTCGATTGGGCTGACATGGATCCGGAACTTGCCTCTCGGCTCCATAGTCGCGTCAGCATGTATGGTCGGGATGTTCGAGGGTGAGCAATAACCCGGCAACCCAAATTGATGATTCTCGTTCCTGAAATGTAGGGAAACACCGGTATCAAACAAAGGAGGATGTCAATAGACTAATGGGCACATAAATAATGCTGTGTGTTGAAATCATTGCAACTGTGTCCGATCAAATGAGATATCCAAAGGATATGACCCTTGAGGAGAAGATCTCATATTATGAGGAAAGGATATCCCGCCTGAGCCCCCCTCGGCACCGCAGTGATTTGTGCAGAATCGAGTTCTACCGTAAGCAGTTGGAGCAGATCAAGGGGATGCGGCGCAATAGCGGCCCGTAGGGAACCTTGAACGCACCTTCATAGGGTATTCTGGTCTATAACGACAACTGTTATTAACCCGGCAACAATATATATTTCGCGTTTTTTTCATCCTTCCCGATCCTTTCTTATCCGGTTCCATCTTTCTGGCCGGCTTGTTCACAAACACCATACAATTCGGCAAATATTGTGTACTCATTGTCCCGGGGTTTTCCGTTGGGGGAAAATATATTCGCGGATTTGCAGTTTTCCTTGACAATACCCACCTTCTGCCGATTACATAGAGATCGGAGATGGATATTCTTGGAAAAACCAAATGTTAGAGAAATATTTTGGATTTAGTCGAGATCCTTTCAAGCTCAGTCCGGATCACAGCTTCCGTTTTGGTCACCCGACGTATGCAAAGGCGCGGGCCTATCTGAAGTACGCCCTCGATAAAGGGGAGGGTATAGCGGTCATCACCGGGGATCCGGGGACGGGTAAAACCACCCTGATAGACGATCTCGTGGCCGAACTCGATGACGGTTCGGTGGAGGTGGTCAATATTGTCAATGCGCGCCTCAATGATGAGGAGTTGTTGCGGATGCTGGCCTATGGGTTGTCGCTGTCGGTGGACAATGACGACGAGAAGCCTGATCTCCTGCATGCGATCATCACGCGTCTGCGGGATCTGTCGGCGCAGGGCAAGCGAGTGGTCGTCATCGTTGACGAGGCCCAGGGCCTGAATCATGCCGCGATGGAGGAACTCCGGCTTCTCTCCAATCAGGCGGCAGATGGCCGGCCCATGGTGCAGATCGTCCTGGTGGGCCAGAGCGAGCTGAAGAGCAGTATCTATCGAGAAGGCATGGAGCAGTTTCAGCAACGCATCGTTGCAAGTTGCCATATTCAATCGCTGACGCTGGAGGAGACCGAGGACTATATAAAGCATCGTCTCACTATCGCTGGCTGGAACGGTGTTCCGGCGTTGGAAGAGGGGGTTTTCCGTTATATCCATGCCTACAGCAAAGGTATTCCCCGTCGCGTGAATCTGTTGTGTAGCCGTCTGCTTCTGGATGCAGGTTTGAACAAGCAGCAGGCGATTACCGTTGACGATGTACAGGATGTGATCGAGGAGTTGGGGGAAGAGGTTCACTACGATGAAGAACCTATTGTCTTCGATGATGAAGATATGGATTTGGACTCGTTTCCCGATATCGACGATGGCGATGACTACGAATTCGGCGACGTTGGCGAACCTCGGGCAACAAGTCTGCGGGAGGAAAGGATCGGGGCATCGAATTCCCTTCGGTTGCAGGCAAACAAGGCGTCAAGTGTTCTGCCCAAAGGGCCTGTCAACAAGGTCCTTGCAACTGAAGGAGACCCTGCGGTATCACCTGAATCACCTCCGGTAGAGACGCCCCCTCCGGCCACTGAGCGCGGGGGGGGGCGCTATGTGTTCAGCCGGTTGTTGGCGATTTCCCTCGCCCTTCTTTCCATCGGCGCTGCGATGGACGGTGGAGGACGACTGGGCGTGTTTTTCACCACCGTTTCCTCTGCCTGGCATACGGTGGAATCCTTTGTTCAGGAAAAAACCGGATTTCAGCTCCCCGTTCCCTCTCAGGCTGGAGGCGGAGCCGGGCCGGACGATGCGTCGAGGGTTGTGGGGCTGGCGGACCCATTTTCGGAGGATGATGTCACAGGCCTTGGTAAGCGCGGGGGTTCTCGGGGTTCGGGACGTGCCGACGATGATTATCTTTTGCATGACAAGGTGTGGGTCATTCCTTTTTACGTGGACAGCGCGGAGCCCAGGAAAGACAAGGAGCAGGATCTTCAACAAATTGCGGAATTGGCGCGTCGTCACCGGCACAAACGGCTCTACGTCATCGGTTACGCGGACAATAGTGGTCCCAAAAGCTACAATCTGGCCTTGTCGAAACGCCGCGCACGGAACGTTGCACGTGCTCTGGTGGAGAAGGGGGTGGACGCGGGCCAAGTGATTGTCGAGGGTAAGGGCAGCATCGCGTCCGAGTTGTTGGGTTCGGATCTCAACTTCGGACGACGGGTGGAGGTCTATTTCGAGGAATGAGGCTTTCCGGTAGTGGTCGTGACAAAAGAAGAGGCCCGACGCTCGCATCGGGCCTCTTCTTTTAGCAGCGTTGGCTCCCCGGAGAGGACTCGAACCTCTGACCTAGTGATTAACAGTCACCCGCTCTACCGGCTGAGCTACCGGGGAAGTGTGGAAGCCGCGTATGTTAATGATTCGCTGCGCCGGGGTCAATAGGGATCACCGCTTCGCGCGACTATCTGCATACGAGGGCCTTGCCGTTGGCGCGTGTTCTCGACACCCTTGGCCGCCCGGTGTTGGAGACGATGATGGCCCTGGGCGGGGCGTTGCCACTGAGATCGCAGAACACGATGGTGGGGTTGCTGCCGGGTGTGGAGCCATCGCGTTGGAACAAGATGCGCCTGCGATAGATGGAAGAGGTGATGGCAATGTCGTCGTGCGCGGGTGTGTGGCGCCTGAGCACGGGTTCGTCGGGGTCATGGCGCCGGTTTTCGTTGCGGTCGGCATACACCATGTAGCCGATATTCCATACGGGGCGTCTGGTGCAATGTTGGCCGTCGGCGGAAGGGCAGAGAATCACCTCCTCGTCGGATTTGGTGGCGGCGCTGCGTCCGATGTGAATATGCCGGATAAAGAGATTGATTTCACTGGTGAGGCGGTTGACGGATATCAACTTCCGGTAAGCGGGAATGCCCACGGTCAGTAGAGCGGCGGAGACGGCGAGGGAGGTCACCAGCTCGATCAGCGAGAAACCCTTGGAACGGAAGTGGCATGTATCGGACGGCGTGATGTCCATATCCTGAAATCCCTCTTCTGTGGTATTTGCCTCCCGCAAATCCTGCAGCGGTGCCCGTTTACCGGTGCTTTTTCATTGAATCATGATGTCAACGCCTTTTCAATACGGTCGAGGGCGTTGCGGAGATTCTCCATGCTGGTGGCGATGGAGATCCGCACATGGCCGCCGAGGCCGAAGGCGGAGCCGGGTACCAGGGCCACGCCGGCCTGTTCGATCAGATATTCCGCCAGTTCCACATCGGTGTTCACACCGTCGATCTTGGCCAGCGCCTGCTCCACGTTGGGAAAGCAGTAGAAGGTGCCGTCCGTGGGGAGGCACTCGACGCCGGGCATGGCGTTGAGCCTGTCCACCACATAGTCGTGACGCTCCTTGAAGGCGACGAGCATCTCCTGGATACATGTCTGTGGACCTTCGAGGGCTGCCTGCGCCGCCACCTGGGAGATGGAGGTGGGGTTGGAGGTGGATTGCGACTGGATCTTCTTCATTGCCTTGATGATCTCCTCCGGCCCGCCGGCGTAGCCGATGCGCCAGCCCGTCATGGAGTAGGCCTTGGAGACGCCATTGAGCACCAACGTGCGGTTGGCGAGTTCCGGGCAGGCGTTGAGGATGTTGACGAAGGGGTCATCGCTCCAGCGGATGTGTTCGTACATGTCGTCGGTGGCGACGATGATGCGTGGATGATCGAGCAGGACCCGGCCCAGCGCCTCCAGTTCCGTCCGGTCATAGGCCACGCCGGTGGGGTTGGAGGGGCTGTTGATCACCACCAGTTTGGTCTTGTCGGTGATCGCCGCGGCAAGCTGGGCCGGCGTGATCTTGAAGTGCTGATCGGCCCCGGCGGTGACCAGCACGGGGGCGGCGCCCGCCAGCAGCACCATATCGGGATAGGAGACCCAGTAAGGCACGGGAATGATCACTTCGTCGCCGGGGTCCAGCACCGCCTGCGCGAGGTTGTAGAAACTCTGTTTGCCGCCGCAGGAGACCAGGATCTCTTCGGGTGCGTAGTCGAAGCCGTTGTCGCGGCGGAACTTTTCGATCACCGCCTGCTTCAACGCGGGTGTGCCATCCACCGCGGTATACTTGGTGAAACCATCGCGGATGGCCTGGATGGCGGCTTCCTTGATATGGTCCGGAGTGTCGAAATCGGGCTCGCCGGCGCCCAGTCCGATGACGTCCTTGCCGGCGGCGCGCATCTCGTTGGCGCGTGCGGTGACAGCGAGGGTGGGCGAGGGTTTGACGGCCTGAACGCGGGTCGAAAGTCGTTTACTCATAATGCTGGCTTCCCGGGGGTCGGACGATCCATCCCTGAACCGCGCACATTGCGGTCGTGCAGGGTAGAATGGTGAATGACACACGAATGGCAATGATAGCGAATCGCGGCCGGTAGCAGAATCCCCATGAGCAAGGAATTTCAACTTGAATCGAGCTTCGAACCCGCCGGCGACCAGCCGGAGGCGATCCGTCGCCTGATCGAGGGTATCCATGACGGCGAGGCGGGCCTGACCCTCCTCGGGGTGACGGGGTCCGGCAAGACCTTCACCATCGCCAACGTGATTCAGCAGGTGCAGCGGCCGACCCTCATCCTCGCCCACAACAAGACCCTGGCCGCCCAGCTCTACGGCGAGATGAAAGAGTTTTTTCCTCACAACGCGGTGGAGTATTTCGTCTCCTATTACGATTACTACCAGCCCGAGGCCTATGTGCCGGCTTCCGACACCTATATAGAGAAGGATGCCTCCATCAACGAACACATCGAGCAGATGCGCCTCTCCGCGACCAAGGCGCTGCTTGAGCGTGAGGATGCCATCATCGTTGCCACCGTCTCCTCCATCTATGGCCTGGGCGACCCGCAGGCCTACCTGAGCATGGTGCTGCACCTGGTGCGCGGCGAGCCGATGGACCAGCGGGCCCTGCTGCGCAAGCTGGCGGAGCTGCAGTACAAGCGCAATGATGTGGCGCTGGAACGGGCCACCTACCGGGTGCGCGGCGACGTGATCGACATCTTTCCGGCCGAATCGGACGACGAGGCGGTGCGGCTGGAGCTCTTCGACGACGAAATCGAATCCATCCAGCTTTTCGACCCCCTCACCGGCGAAGTGCGGCGCAAGGTACCGCGCTACACTGTGTTCCCCAAGTCCCACTATGTCACCCCGCGCCAGACCCTGCTCGACGCGGTGGAGCAGATCCGTGAAGAACTCAAGGAACGCCTCGAACAATTGCGCGATCTGGGGAAACTGGTGGAGGCGCAACGCCTGGAACAGCGCACCCATTTCGACATCGAGATGATCCTGGAACTGGGCTACTGTTCCGGCATCGAGAACTACTCCCGCTACCTGTCTGGCCGCGCCCCCGGCGAGCCTCCGCCCACCCTGTTCGACTACCTGCCTGACGACGCCCTCCTGGTGATCGACGAGAGCCACGTCACCGTGCCTCAGCTCGGGGGCATGTACCGGGGCGACCGCTCACGCAAGGAGAACCTGGTGGAGTATGGCTTTCGTCTGCCTTCGGCGCTCGACAACCGGCCGTTGCGCTTCGAAGAGTTCGAGGCGCGTGCGCCACAGACCGTATATGTTTCGGCGACCCCGCGCGACTACGAACTGAAACGTTCGGGCGCCATCATCGAACAGGTGGTGCGCCCCACCGGACTGGTGGACCCCGAGATCGAGGTGCGGCCCGCCACCACTCAGGTGGACGACCTGCTGTCGGAAATCCGCGAACGGGTGGCCGTGGAAGAGCGCGTCCTGGTCACCACCCTCACCAAACGCATGGCGGAGGACCTCACCGACTACCTCGACGAACACGGCGTCCGGGTGCGCTACCTCCATTCCGACATCGACACCGTGGAGCGAGTGGAGATCATTCGCGACCTCCGGCTCGGCGAATTCGACGTGTTGGTGGGCATCAATCTGTTGCGCGAAGGGCTCGACATGCCCGAGGTGTCGCTGGTCGCGATCCTGGACGCCGACAAGGAGGGCTTCTTGCGTTCCGAAGGGGCTCTGATCCAGACCATCGGCCGCGCCGCGCGAAACGTCAACGGCAAGGCCATCCTTTACGCCGACACCGTCACCGGCTCCATGCGCCGCGCCATCGACGAGACCGAACGCCGCCGGACCAAACAGATCGCCTACAACGCGGCCCACGGCATCACCCCGAAAACCATCAAAAAGAGCGTCGCCGACATCATGGAAGGCGCCTACCCGGGCGCGCCCCAGGCCGCGGGCCGGTTCGCCAAGATAGCCGAGGAGGTGGCCGAATATGCAGCCCTGTCACCAAAAGAGATGGCCAGGTACATCAAGACGCTCGAAAAGCAGATGTATCAGCACGCCCAGGATCTCGAATTCGAAGAGGCCGCCCGCCTGCGCGACCGCATCCGCCAGTTGCGCGAGAGCGGGCTGGCAGCCTGAGGGCACGCCCCCATACCCGCATAAATATTAATGTAATTTATTTATGCATTGAACTCATTGATGGATTCGTGGTCTATTAGTACATCAGCAACAGCTAATAAGGAGAAGACCATGAGCGGCTTGATACCCAATTTCCCGATGGACGGCGTCGTGACCGTCAACCGCGTGATTCTGAAACCGGAATACACGGTGGACGACCTGCAGGAGCGTGTCGCCCTGCTCTGTGAAAACGTCAAAACCTACCATTCGGACACCGGCTTTGTCGGCGGATTCGTGGCCCTCAACAGTGGCATGATCTCCAACGAGGGCAGTACCGCGGGTCAGGCGGTGGCGAGTGACCTCAAGGGCCGGGAGGCGCTGATCGTCACCTTCTGGCGCTCCTTCGAAGAGCATGAACAGTCGCACCGCAGCAAGACCTTCCAGCCCTTGTTCAAAGAGGTACTGGAGTTGTGCGAAAACGGCAACGAAGAAATCGCCTATGAAATGCTCTGGTCGGGCACGGCCTACAGCGCCGAAGAGGCCAAGGCGGCGCGCGAGGCGAAGGAGAAATACGCCGCGTGATCGCGGAGCATTCACGGCCCCGTGAAACAAGAGAAGGCGGGGTGGCTGATGGCCACCCCGCCTTCTCTATTGTGGAAAAGGAAAAAACAATCTCCGGGCCGCATTCATTCGACAAACGGAATGAATTTGCGTCAACTGATTACCGCTTCGAGCGGCCAAACCGAACAGACTCCTGAGTGAGCGGCTACAGGCCAAGGCCCATCTTTCTTTTTACCCACGCGGGGAAATCCTTTCCCGCTGGGGCGCCCCCCCGCCGCCTGATTGGCGAGGGGCCTATAGCCCGTCCCGGTCTGGCACGGGTTTCAGGTGCCCCCGGTGACGGGTGAGCCGGTCGATGATCCGGCTCCACCGGGCCTGGTCGATGGCCTTGGGCGCAAAAATGAGCTGGACTGCTTCCTTCTCCAACTCGTCCCGGCGGCCTGGAACGATTTTCAAACGCGGCGTGAGCATAGGGCGGGAGCATAGACTGTATCCACCCCAAGTCAACCCGGCAGGGAAACACCTTCCCCACCGGGTTAATAACTATATATTGCTTTTGACCCCATAACCTTAACCCCATAACCCTCGGCGACACGCTACCGGATCATGTCACCTTGTTCGATCTGGCGGTGGATCCGCCGAGGTTGTGGGAGGAGCAATGGAAAATCCTTCAACCCGACGGCTGACGTTCACTCATCCGGCCCGCGGTGGGCCGTTTCCTCCTCGTCCACCCAGTCCTCTTCGACGTAGGTCATGCCCTTGCGACCCGGCACCTTGCGGGGAGCACCCGCCCGGTAAAAGGGGCAGCTTTTGGGGCCGTAGCAGAAGGTCTCGAAGCGGTATCGGTAGGACGGGTTCCAAGGGTCGATGAGCAGTTCCACCGGCATGCGGCAACCCCAGATGCAGGCGGTGCATTTAGCATCAAAAGTGCGCGGGTCCAGGCGCCGGTGTCCTCGCTGCCGGTACGTGGGCAGGTCTGGCGGCACACCGTGGAAGGGCGGGCCGGCCAGTGATTCTTCCGGTGCATCCTCCAGCACCTTGAGCCCGCTGGTCTTGTAATAGCCTGCTGTCTCCATCCTCGGATCAGCGACCGGTACCGAAGCGCCTTTCACCATCATTCCAGTCTGGAAACGGTGTTTCTCCTGGGCGGCCTTGCCCACGGCGATCAGGAATTCGCCGGTCTCTTCCCCAAGGGTTCCCTCGATGCGCAGGACATAGCCCAGGTAGCTGTGCGTGCGCTCGTCGAAGGAGCGCAACAGGCGGATGCGGGGCTGCACGCCGAGGATGTAGCCTTGCCAGGCGATCTTGGAAGTCGGGGGCTTCGTCATGGTGCCTTCGTTGTCTATCGGTTTAGGGACAGTGTACCTCCTGGCTACCGATTATGGTTATCTAACGTGTCGCTCCGTCCGCGCCTAAGCTGTTGATTACACGCTTTGTTCGGCTGTCGACTTCCGGACTTCGCCTCATGCTCACCCTCTCGAAAACAGAGAGGAATGGCCAGATCAGAGAGAAATCCCGGGTTGGAGAGGGTGGATGGCCGGCTCTCGGAGTCCGCGGGTTTCCGCAAGAACCCCCGGGAATACAAAGCCTTCCCCAACGAAAAAGGCCAACCCGTCCGGGTTGGCCTGGTGGTATTGGTGGAGGCGGCGGGAATCGAACCCGCGTCCGCAGGCCCTCTGCCGTCGGTTCTACATGCTTAGTCGCGTCTATTGTGTTTGACCGTATGTCACCCGACGGACAGGGCGGTCATACGGCGAGTCCGGATTTGGGTTTTAGCGGAGCGGCCCCGGACGAGCGTTTCCGCGATCCTGTGAGATATGACCCCTGAGTGCCCCGAAGGGCGCCGGACGCACAGGCACGGCTCCGGTCAGAGGCTAGCCGGTTAAGCGGCTAGTGCGTAGTTGTCGTCGTTGGCAACTATCAGTTTGCAGAATGATTAACGAGGAGATCTGCATCCTCGGCATGCACCTCGGGTTTCGTAACCCACGTCGAAGCCATGTCGCCCCCGTGATGTGTTCGACAGTGTAGGCGTGTTTTGGTTCCTTCTCAAGTGGGGCGGGCAGGCGCGGATTTTCAGGTGTTTTTCATGATGCGCGCCTTTTGACGTTGCCAGTCGCGGTCCTTTTCGGTGGCGCGCTTGTCGTGCAGTTTCTTGCCCTTGGCAAGGCCGATTTCGAGCTTGGCGCGGCCACGTTTCCAGTAGAGGGCGAGGGGCACGAGGGTAAAACCCTTGCGCTCTACCAGGCCGATGAGTTTGTCGAGTTCGTTGCGATGCAGCAGCAGCTTGCGGGTCCGCACCGGGTCGGGGTGGATGTGGGTGGAGGCGGTGGGCAATGGGGTGATGTGGGCGCCGAAGAGGTAGGCTTCGCCATCCTTGATGGTGACGTAGCTCTCTTTCAATTGCACGCGGCCTTCGCGCAGGCTCTTGACCTCCCAGCCTTCCAGGGCGATGCCGGTTTCATACCTTTCCTGGATGAAGTAGTCGTGCTTCGCCTTTTTATTGAGGGCGATGGTGGCGCCGCCGTGGGACGGTTTTTTCTGCTTTTTGGCCATGGGCGGGGATTGTAGGGGAGGGGGGCGTTCCGATACCAGTGTTTTATTAACCCGGCAACACTATATATCGTATTCAGCCGCGGCCTGTCTTTGAATATCATAGGGTTAGGGGCTCCAGGCAGGCGCCGGACCTGCGTTCCAGCGCGCTGGACAGGATGTCCAAGTGTCGCGAGTGCATGGATGCACTGGAGCGACCTTGGCAAGGGGATAACCCTTGCCTGCGCACTGCGCCTTGTTCCGGCGCCTGCCTGAAGCCCTGAATGCGATATATAGTGTTGCCGGGTTAATATTATCCGCCTGGGAATCATTCATGCCCTGTTCGGCGCTTCGGGCGGATGCCGGGCGGGGATGGGGCGACTGTCCTCAAAGGGGGATTTTGTTGTTCTTGGCCGCGGTTTGGCCGAAAATGCCGCCTGATATAGAAGATTTCCCGATGGTTCGGGTCATCCATTGTGTAGGGAGGGGAGCCCCACATGTCAGAGCGTGTTTCGACTCACGGCCAGTGGTCGTCCCGTTTTGCCTTTGTTTTGGCGGCGACGGGGTCGGCGGTCGGGCTGGGTAATATCTGGAAGTTTCCGTATATCACCGGTGAGAATGGCGGCGGGGCTTTCGTACTCGTCTATCTGGTCTGCATTGCGCTGGTGGGTATTCCCATCATGATGGCGGAGATTCTGATTGGTCGCCGAGGGCGGGCGAGCCCTATCAACACCATGCGGATGCTGGCGCGCGATGAGAACCGGCACGGTATCTGGCAGGTGGTGGGCTGGAGCGGGGTGGTCGCCGGCTTCATCATCATCTCGTACTACAGTGTCATCGCCGGGTGGGGGCTGGCCTATGTGTTCCGTTCCGCTGCGGGGGTGTTCAACGGTGTGGACGCGGCAGCGGCCAAATCGATATTTGACGGGTTGGTGTTGGACCCGGAGAAGCTCCTTGCCTGGCATACGATTTTCATGGTGATGACCACGATAGTGGTCTCGCGCGGTGTGCGGTCCGGGCTCGAACAGGCGGTGCGTGTTCTCATGCCGGCGTTGTTCGTGATTTTGCTTCTTCTGGTGGGCTATGCCATGAATACGGGCAGGTTCATGGAGGGGGTCGCGTTCCTGTTCAAGCCCGATTTTGGCGCCTTGAGCGCCGGGGGGGTGCTGACGGCGATGGGTCACGCCTTTTTCACCTTGAGCCTCGGGATGGGGGCGATCATGGTATATGGCTCCTACCTGCCCAAGGATGCCTCCATCGCGCGTACCTCCATCACCATTGCCGTGATCGACACCCTGGTGGCGCTCCTGGCGGGGCTGGCGATCTTCCCCGTGGTGTTCGCTAATGGGCTGGAGGCCGCCAACGGTCCCAGCCTGATCTTCAATACCTTGCCGCTGGCCTTTGGTCACATGCCCTGGGGGGCGTTCTTTGGTACCTTGTTTTTTATCCTGCTGGTTTTTGCCGCCTGGACTTCGGCCATTTCTCTCATTGAGCCGGCGGTGGCCTGGCTGGTGGAGAATCAGGGGATCAACCGCGTCAAGGCATCGACCCTGGTCGGCGTGGTGGCCTGGCTGCTGGGCATCGTCACCATTATGTCGTTCAGCCGCTGGAGGTTTGAGTTCAACTTTGCGGGGGAGAAGAAGACCACCGGCCTGTTCGATGTCTTCGATATCCTCACGGCGAATTTCATGTTGCCGCTGGGCGGGCTGGCGATGGCCCTGTTTGCGGGCTGGTTCATGTCCAGGCAATCGGTCGTGGAGGAGCTGGGTATGGGAGACCGAGTCGGTTTTCGTCTATGGTATTACGTCGTTCGGTATGTGACGCCGGTGGCCGTCGTGGTGGTGTTTCTCCAGTTGATCGGGGTGATCGATATCAAGGATTGGAAGTAAATTGGCGCACGTACACAAAACGGCGCTGGTGCCGTATTCCGCAAAGCAGATGTTCGATCTGGTGAATGATTTTCTTCATTACCCGGAGTTTCTCCCCTGGTGCCGCTCCACGCGTCTCATATCGCGCACGGAAACGGAACTCTGTGGCGAGATCGAGGTGGCGAGGATCGGTGTTCGGCAGAAGTTTGCGACCTGTAATACCCTGCATGAGCCTGATCGGGTGGATATCCGTCTGCTCGAAGGACCGTTCAAAAAGCTGGAGGGCGGGTGGCGTTTTACATCGCTGCGGGAGGATGCGTGTAAGGTGGAGTTGGTGCTGGACTTCGAGTTTTCGGGGGGGCTGATCGACAAGGCGTTCGGTGCGGTCTTCCAGCAGATCGCCAATTCTCTGGTGGACGCCTTCTGCAAACGGGCGGATGAGATCTACGGTAGGGGGAGGGCGAGATGAATGTGGAAGTTGCCTACGCAACGCCGGATGAACAACGGGTGTTGGCGTTGGATCTGGAACCAGGCACAACCGTGGAAGAGGCGATCCGGCGGTCTGGGATCCTGGACCGTTTCCCCGAGATCGATCTGAAAAAGAACAAGGTGGGCGTGTTCGGTAAGGTGGTGCGGCTGGATCGGGTCCTGGAAGAGGGTGACCGGGTGGAAATCTACCGCCCCTTGATCGCTGATCCGAAGGAGGCCCGCAAACGGCGGGCGGCGCAGGGCAAGGCGATGAAGAAAGGCGCGGGTGCCTGAGGGGCCTGACCCAGCAGGCTTCTGAGCACGGCTACTCGTCTTCGAGTACGGGCACCCCGGCGCCCTTCAGCACGCGCTCTATCAAGCCTTTCTTTGGCGGCGTATAGTCCGGCACCTTGACCACTGTCTCTCTGTCGATGCTCTGGGCGGAGGCCGTGGGATCGGGCTGAAGATCCCCCTCGATTTTTGCCAGTTTGCCGTCCTTGAAAACAATGGAGAGTTTCTTTTCTTCCTTCACCTTATGGTCATGGGCGATCGAGTAGACGTAGTCCCAGCGATTCTGGTGAAAGGGATCGACCAGCAGTGGCGTGCCGAGGATGAAACGCACCTGTTGCTGGCTCATGCCAGGCTTCAGCAGGTTGACTTTCTTCTGCGTGATGACATTGCCTTGCTGGATGTCCGGCCGGTAGACGAATGGTATACTTTCCAGCAGGGTCGGTTCTGTCGCCTCTTTGGGGTTTGGCGTGGAACACGCGCCGAGCAGAAGAGTGCAGGCACAGAGAACCGAAGTGAATACGTTTTTCATGCCGTGATTACCCGAGATCGTTTCCATGGGATCATACCCCAAATCTCGCTGTGAAGCCCATCTGCCGGAAACGGGAGGTTGATTTGGACAACCAGGAAATCAGGGATGCCGGCCTCAAGGTCACGCTTCCCCGTATCAAGATACTGGAGATTCTGGAGCAGAATCCCGACCTGCATGTCAGCGCCGAAGATGTGTACAAACGGTTGCTGGAGAAGGGCGAGGAGATCGGGCTGGCCACCGTCTATCGCGTGTTGACTCAGTTTGAAGCTGCGGGGCTGGTTCAGCGTCACAACTTTGAGAGTGGCTATTCCGTATTCGAACTCGATCGCGGTGGGCACCACGACCATATCGTCTGCGTGCGGTGTGGTCGGGTGGCGGAGTTTTATGACGAGACCATCGAGAAGCGTCAGCAGAAGATCGCTGAAGAACACGGCTTCGAGATCAAGGATCACTCTCTGACCCTCTATGGCCATTGCACCGACCCGAAGTGCAAGGAGAAGAAGGGCAAGAAATAAGGCGATCACTGCCCGTTTTTCTGCGTCTCCTGGAGCATTTCCTCCGCATGGGCCAGGGTCTGTCGGGTCACCTTCCGTCCCCCCAGCATTCGTGCAATCTCCTCGATCCGCGCCTGCGCGTCCAGCGGGCTGATGGTGCTACGCGTCTTTCCCTGACGGCTGCTCTTCTTGACCTGGAGATGGGAATGGCCCTGGGCGGCCACCTGTGGCAGGTGAGTGATGCAGATGACCTGACGGGATGCGCCGAGCCGGCGTAGAAGCTGCCCGACCGTCTCGGCGACCCCCCCGCCAATGCCCACGTCCACTTCATCGAAGATCAGCGTGGGAATCGCTCCGCAGCGTGCGGTGGCGACCTGGATGGCCAGGCTGATGCGGGAGAGTTCACCGCCGGAGGCAACCTTGCTGATGGGTTGCAGCGGATGGCCGGGATTGGCGGAGACCCGGTATTCGATACGTTCGAGGCCGCCGGGGCCGATGGCGTCGTCTTCCAGCGGGATCAGCGCCACTTCGAAATGCCCGCCTTTCATGCCCAGTGTCTGCATGAAACCGGTGACCTCTTTGCCGAGTTTCTTGGCCGTTTTGCGGCGTTTTTCGCTCAGTTTCCCGGCGCTTTCGATAAAGGCCTGCTGCAAGCGGGTTGCCTCCTGTTCCAACGCCTCGCCGGCCTCGTCGGCCTGTTCGAGGGAGGCCAGTTCGGTCTCGATCTCGGTGAGGCGGGCACCCAAAGCCTCCGGTTTCACACGGTACTTGCGCGCCATGTCGTGGATCTCGGCCAGTCGTTCCTCGACCCTCGCGAGCTGTGCAGGGTCCATCTCCAGGCCGTCCAGGTAGGTGCGCAGGCTGGCGACCGCTTCGTCGATCTGGATCAGCGAGGAGTCGACGAGCGCGCGGCTCTCCTCCAGGCGCGGTTCGAAGGTGGCCGCTTCCTCCAGCCGGCGCAGTGAAGCGGTGAGTAGGGCATGGGCTGAGACCTCGGCGTCATACAGGGCGTTCAGCACGTTTGCGCAATTCTCCTGCAGGTGCCCAAGGTGGCTGAGACGGGTCTGCTCGCGGTCGAGTTGTCGCCACTCCTCATCCGTGATTTCCAGGGCCCGGAGTTCGCCTGCCTGATAGCGCAGGAGATCGAGCCTGTCGAGGCGCTCTCGGGCGGAGTCACGGAGTTTCTGCAGCGCCCGTTCCGCTTGGCGCGCCTCGCGGTAGAGGGCGGCGGTGGTCCGGGCCAGCGCCAAGTGGCCGCCGTAGGCGTCGAGCAGGTGGCGTTGGTAGTCTTGCCGCAGCAGCGCCTGGTGGGCATGCTGGCTGTGGATGTCCACCAGGAGGTGGGCCAGTTCCCGGACTTGCGCCATGGCGACCGGCCGGCCGTTGATGAAACTGCGGGAGCGGCCGTCGCGGACCAGCAGCCGCCGCAACACGCACTCGCCGCTGTCATCCAGCGCCTGGCCCTGCAACCACTCCATTGCTGCGGGGACATGGGAGACATCGAACGCGGCGGAGACCTCGGCGCGGTCGCATCCGCTGCGAATCATGGCATTGTCGGTAGGGTCCCCGAGTGCCAGGCCAAGGGCATCCACCAGGATCGATTTGCCGGCGCCGGTCTCGCCGGTGAGCACAGTCATTCCCGGTTCCAGGTCGATGGCCAGGCGATCGACGATGGCAAGATCCTGGATGTGCAGATGAACCAGCATCAGGCGCCGCTGGTGGGATGTTCGCCCCAGCCCAGTTTGGCGCGCAGGATCTGGTAGTGGTCGTGCCCGCGCGGGTGGAGCAGGCGCACCGGATGGCAATCCTTCTCGATATGTACGGTTTCACCCGCGGAAAGGGTGAGATTGGACTGGCCGTCGCAGGCGACCCGTACATGTTCCCGGTCCCGGTCGGCGACGCGGATCTCGATCACGCTGTCGCCGCTGATGACGAGGGGGCGGTTGCTCAGGGTATGGGGGCAGATCGACACCAGAACCAGCGCGTTGAGCGAGGGGTGCAGCAAGGGGCCGCCGCCCGACAGAGCGTATGCCGTGGAGCCGGTGGGGGAGGAGACGA
>JALSTP010000228.1 GCA_026983675.1 Sedimenticola sp. | reverse complement strand
GAGGCCCCTAACCCTCTGATTTTCAAAGTTAGGCCGGGGCTGGATACGATATACATCATTGCCGGGATAAAAGAATGTTAAATTGGTTCAAGCGGAGAATGAGAAATGTTCTTGAAGGCGGAGAACAGAGCGGTCCCCGTGCGGAGGAAGCTTCAATCGAAATCCCGGTTCTCGCCCTGCTGATTGAGATGTCGCGCGCGGACCAAGATGTCGACGGGCGGGAGGTCGAACAATTGAAGTCACTGGCAACGTCGCATTTTCATCTTCAGGGGGCGCGGTTGCAGGAGGTATTGTCAGCAGCCGAGCGGGCGGCGGACGAGGCGGTTTCATTGTTTCAATTTACCCGTAAGCTGGACCGCGCATTCGACGCCCCGGAAAAGGTTCGCATCGTTGAGATGCTCTGGCGTATGGCGGCCGCCGATGGGCGCATCGATAAACACGAGGAGTACCTCGTCAGAAAGATCGCGGACTTGCTGCATGTCTCGCATAGCCAATTCATGCGCGTGAAACATCGGGTACTCGCGGAGTGCGATGGGCTCCAGGCAGGGGACTAGTCATGGCGATCTATGCGTTGGGGGTCATTGCGTTTGCCTTCCTTGTGTTGTTGTTCGGGGGTGTGCTGCTGGGCCGTCGGCGTCGCCTTATCGGCTCCCTGACCACCACGACGGGGCTGGTAATTCTCCTGACCGGCATTGTCGTGTTCCTCATCACGATAAACATAGCCACCTATCAGCGTCTGACCCATGAAATCCCGCTTGCAAGGCTCTCTGTCCAGTCGAAGGAGAAGCGGGGCTACCAGGTCATCTATGAAGATTTGAACAAGGGAACCAAGGTTGACTTTCTCTTGACGGGTGATGAATGGCAAATGGACGCCCGTTTCCTGAAATGGCGCGCATGGGCCACCATACTGGGGCGGGATCCTTTGGTGAGGCCGGAACGCCTCAGCGGCCGATTCAGGGATATAGAACAGGCGCGGACGCGCCTGCCGACGGTGTTTTCACTTGCGCGCGACAGTGCAATCGACGTATGGAAACTGGCCAGGGAGTTCAAACAGATGCAGCGTTGGGCGGACACCTATTATGGCAGCGCGGTGTATATGCCGCTCGAGGTCGGTGCGTCTTATCAAGTGAATGCCACCGCCAGTGGCCTGATCGTCCGGCCGGTCAACGCTGTAGCGCGGAAGGTTGTATCCGCATGGCACTGAAGGCAATGGCACCTCCACAGCCGCAACAAACCGTGGAATACCGTATTACGCCCGATCCAGCGGCGCACCTCTACCGGGTTCGGATGCGGATACACGGGCTGAGTGCCGGGCGGATGGAAATAAGCATGGCGGCCTGGATTCCAGGCAGCTATATGATCAGAGACTTCGCGCGCCACCTCATTTCCATCGAGGCAAGGCAGGATGAGCGTCCGCTAGCCTTGCTCAAGCAGGACAAACAGACCTGGGTGTTCGAGGTGAAGGAGGGTGATGTCGATATCGACTATGAAGTTTATGCCTTCGATCTCTCCGTACGGGGCGCCCATCTCGATACTACCCACGCCTATTTCAACGGGACCGCGATTTTTCTTGCAGTGAGGGGATGCGAGCATGCGCCGCATACGGTCGCCCTGCTGCCACCGTCAGGGGATGACTTCCGGAGATGGAGGGTAGCCACGTCGTTGAGTGCCATGGATACACTTCCTTCCGGTTTCGGGCGGTATCAGGCGCCGAGCTATGAGGATCTCATCGACCATCCAGTGGAGATGGGGGCCTTCGAGCGGCGTAGTTTTGAGGTGGCGGGCGTGCCCCACGATCTCGTGGTGAGCGGGCGTCACCAAGGGGATGTTGATCGTTTCTGCCGCGATCTCGAGCGGATCTGTGAGACCCATCGTGCGCTATTCGGTGATCTGCCGTTGGAGCGTTACCTGTTCCTTCTTACGCTCGTCAGCGACGGCTACGGAGGGTTGGAGCATAAAAGCTCCACCAGCCTGATTTGCAGCCGCTCTGATCTCCCGCGACCGGCGCAAGGGGGGGTGACGGAAGGGTATTGCCGGCTCCTGGGTCTGTGTAGCCATGAGTATTTCCATCTTTGGAACGTGAAGCGCATCCGTCCCCAAGCCTTCATGGATGCGTCACTCGATCGTGAGGTCCATACAGGCCTGCTCTGGGCGTTCGAGGGCATCACTTCCTATTATGACGATTTGGCGTTGGTGAGGAGTGGGGTGATCGGCGAACTCGACTATTTGACCCTGCTCGCCCACACCATCACCCGTGTTTTGCGGGGCACGGGCCGCCTCAAGCAGACGCTGTTGGAGTCCAGTTTCGACGCGTGGACAAAATTTTACAAACAGGATGAAAACGCGCCCAATGCCATTGTCAGCTACTACGCCAAAGGGGCATTGGTGGCATTGGCGCTCGACCTCCATATACGGTTGGAAAGCGGGGGGGAAAAGTCGCTCGACGATGTGATGCGGTTCTTATGGTGCCACTATGGTCGGCCGGGGTTAGGGGTACCGGAAGACGGTGTGGAGCGGGCGGCCATGGAGGCAACCGGCCTTGACTTGAGTGACTTTTTCGATCGCGCGCTGAGGAGCACCGAGGATTTGCCATTGGCCCGATTGCTGGATCGCTTCGGAATCGAGATGCAGCTGCGCCCAGCTGCCGATCTCAAGGATCTGGGCGGCGCTTCTGACCGGCCGGCAGATGAGGCGCCGGCCGTGAAAAAGGGGCTCGGTGTTCGCTTTGCCGCCGACACGGGCGAGGTTCGTATCGCACAGGTCTTTGATGGCAGTGCAGCGCGGGCGGCCGGTCTGGCGGTGGGGGACGTATTGTTGGCGGTGGATGGCATCCGCGCGACGCCTGGCAATATCCGGGACCTCATCGCAGACACGCAGACGTCGTGTCAGATCCACCTGTTCCGGCGTGATGAGTTGCTGTCTCTCAGGGTCACTCCCCAGCCACCACCCGCCGATACTTGTCAGCTGCGTCTCCTACATGGTTCGGAGGATGCCGCCGTCCTGCGCCGTCGCGCATGGCTGCAACCGGCTGAGGGTGTCGACTGATCTGGTAGACTGTCATTCATGGAGAGCAGTCTGCAACTGGTTCGGCGTCTGGCGGATGGCCGTTTCCATTCCGGGGCGGAATTGGCACGCGAGAGCGGTATCAGCCGGGTTGCGGTGTGGAAGAGGATTCAGGGATTGCGGGACCGCTATGGCCTTGCCATCCACGCCGTGCGGGGACGGGGCTATCAACTGGCGGCGCCGCTGGAGTTGTTGGACCTGGAGGTGATCCGGTCCGGCCTGACGTCCGAGGCCAGACGCCGCCTGGGGCGGTGGACGCTGCACGACTCCGTGGATTCCACCAACAGTTGGCTCATGCGGCGGATCAGGGAGGATGCGCCCCCTGGTTGGGTGTGTATCAGCGAACATCAGACCCAGGGCAGAGGGCGTCATGGCCGGCAATGGATCTCGCCCTTTGGCAGCAGCGTCTATTTCTCGTTGTTGTGGTGTTTTTCGCTGCCTCCCATAGCACTGCAGGGCCTGAGTCTGGCCGTCGGTGTCGCATTGCGCCGTGCACTCTGTGAGCAAGGGCTCGAGGGTGTGACAGTAAAATGGCCCAACGATATCGAGCTGGATGGCGGTAAGCTCGCCGGTGTGTTGATCGAGATGTCCGGTGAGGCGGGGGGGCGCTGCGACGTGGTGATCGGGATCGGGGTGAACGTCTTCCTGTCTCCGGAGGCAGCGGCAGGGATCGACAGGCCGTGGGCGGATCTGACACAACATTCGAATACCTGTCACGTGTCACGTAATGGCCTTGTGGCCGCAATCGCCAATCATATGGTGAGCGTGTTGCAGCAATTTGGCGAGATGCGTTTTGAACCCTTCATCGAGGAATGGAGGGCGGCGGATGCCTGGTTCGGGAAACAGGTGGTGCTGGTGGCGGGTGAGCAGCGCGTGGAGGGCCAACACAATGGCATTGACCGGGATGGGGCGCTGTTGTTGAATACGGGTGGCCGTATCCGGCGCTTCGTTGCTGGCGAGATGTCGCTTCGTTCCCCGGCCTGAGGTGCCCATGGATTTGCTCGTCGACATTGGCAATACCCGCCTGAAATGGGCCTGGCGGCGCAAGGAGCGACGCACCCCCCAGCAGGTGGCGGTTCATGGAGGCGGGTTGCCCGGCGAAGTACGGCGAGAGTGGCAGGCGGAAGGGCCGCCGGCGCGTGTATTCATCGCCAATGTGGCCGGGGATGAGATGGCGGCCGTGTGCCGTCGATGGATGGAGGATGTCTGGAGATTGGCCCCCCGCTTTCTTGTCGCCTGTCAACAACAGATGGGCGTCGTCAATGCCTATCGCGAGCCACAGAGACTCGGTATCGACCGTTGGCTTGCGCTCATCGCAGCGTATCATCGCTACCGGAAGCCAGTGCTGATCGTCGACGCGGGGAGCGCGATAACGCTCGACATGGCCGATGGCAACGGATTTCATCAAGGGGGGCTCATCCTTCCCGGATTGAAGATGATGGGGGATGCGTTGGCAGCCAACACCGCCCTGCCGCCCTTGTCGCCGCAGGAAGGAGATGGCGGACTGGCCGTCGATACCGCTTCGGCGATGGCGTCTGGACCCCTGCAAGCGGTGATCGCGTTGATTGAAAAGATGGCCAATATATTGTCTGCAGAGAATGCATCGGAAACGGTGATGACCGGGGGCGATGCCGCCATGATAGGGGATCGGCTTGCCGTCCCGGCTCATCTGGCGCCGGAGCTTGTTATGGACGGATTGGCCTTGCTAGCGGAACACACCCTATGAAATGGCTTTTTTTCCTTTTGGTCATACTCAACCTCGTGGTCTTCATCTGGGGGTTCCAGAACGAGCCGCCTGCCCCCGTGGGGGCCGATCACCCGACTCCTGGCGTAAAGCGGCTCGAGTTGTTCAGCGAACAAAAATCGACGGTCCCCCCCGCCGAGGCAGTTGCCAGCGGGACGCCTGACGAGGAGAACACCCCCAGTGAGGCCAACGATCACCAGATTGCAGAGGCTGGCGAGACGTCCGCGGCCGATGCGGAAGCCCCTGCCGCACCCGTGGGGGAATCGATGGAGTTCATTGGTATGGTGGGAGAGAAGCGTCCGGAGCCATTCGATCCCGACGCATTGCCACCGACAGCGGCGGGAAAAACAGAACAACAGACGGAGCCGACGACTGGCAACACGACGATGAAGGCCGCCTCTGCGGTCGCGGAGGTTTTACCTCCGTCACAGGGCCCTGCGCAGGAATCCCGTGGTCCCGACTCGTCCATTCCCTCGACGGCGGTGGAAGACACCCCACCGCCTGTATCCATCCAACCGGCGGGCGAAGAGGGATCGGCCTCCAAGGGAACGGAAACGCCGACTGCACAAGCTGAGTCGCCACCCGCCAAGCGATGTCTGAGTCTTGGTCCCATGCTCGACCAGGCCGAGGTTGGCGCGTTGGAAAAGGCGCTGGCGCGGTACCCGGTCGACAGCCGGCTTCGCACCGAGATGATTGCCAAGGCGGGGAGCGGTTACTCGGTCGTGGTGCCGCCGTTGCCGACGAAGGAAGAGGCGTTGGCGGAGGAACGCCGGCTCCGTGAAGCAGGATACAAGGATCTCTACCGATTCCACAAAGGCCGGATGGCCAATGCGATCTCCCTGGGGTTTTTCAGCAAGGAGGCGCTTGCGAAAAAACTGGCCGAGCGGATGCAGGCCAAGGGTTTCGAGGTACAGGTCAGGCCCAGAAAGGTGGCGCGGACCGTGTATTGGCTCGATCTCATCTTGTCGGCGGAGACACCCACGGACACGCAACTGGAGCATGATGTCCTCGCCGACCATCCTGCCGTGAAGCTCGAACATCGCGCCTGTCCCACCAGCGCAGTAGATTATTAACCCGGCAACAATATATATCGCATTCAGGGCTCCAGGCAGGCGCCGGAACAAGGTGCAGTGCGCAGGCAAGGGTCATTCCCTTGCCAAGGTCGCTCCAGTGCATCCATGCACTCGCGACACTTGGACATCCTGTCCAGCGCACTGGAACGCAGGTCCGGCGCCTGCCTGAAGCCCCTCACCCTATGATATTCAAAGACAGGCCGTGGCGATGAAGAACCTGCTCGCGGTGCTGCGCTGGTGGGCGCAGAAGGTCGGGCAGCAGAATATCGAGGCCCGCTCGAA
>JALSTP010000227.1 GCA_026983675.1 Sedimenticola sp. | reverse complement strand
CCGGGTGCTGTGCACCGCCTCTGTCGAGGAACGGGTGCCCTTCTTTCTGCGCGGCGCCGGCCAGGGCTGGGTCACCGCTGAATACGGCATGCTGCCCCGCTCCACCACCGACCGCATGGGCCGCGAGGCGGCACGCGGCAGGCAAGGCGGCCGAACCCTGGAGATCCAGCGCCTGATCGGACGGTCGTTACGCGCCGCCGTGGACCTCAAGGGACTGGGCGAACGCACCATCACCCTCGATTGCGATGTGATCCAGGCCGACGGCGGCACCCGCACCGCCTCCATCTCCGGCGCCTGGGTGGCGCTGCGCGATGCCATCGACTTGCTGCGGGAAAGGGGCGAACTGCAGGACGACCCCTTGCACAGCACCATTGCATCGGTCTCGGTGGGCGTCTTTCGGGGCACCCCTGTGCTGGATCTGGACTATGCCGAAGACTCCAACGCCGACACTGACATGAATGTGGTGATGAATGATCGAGGAGGCTTCATCGAGGTGCAGGGCACGGCCGAGGGTCACGCATTCAGCCGCAAGGAGATGGATGCCATGCTCGACCTGGCGGCCGGCGGCATCGGACACATCATCGAGACCCAGCATGCAGCACTGAAGGAGTGATATTCCCATGAGCGACAATCCGCAACGCATCGTGCTGGCCAGCGGCAACGCGGGCAAGGTACGGGAAATCAACCAGATCCTCGCGGGCAGTGGCATCGAGGTGGTACCCCAATCCGAATTCGACATCGCCGATGTGGAGGAGACCGGGCTCACCTTTGTGGAGAACGCCATCCTCAAGGCGCGCAACGCGGCACGCCACAGCGGCCTTCCGGCGATCGCCGACGATTCGGGACTGGAGGTGGACGCCCTGAACAGCGCGCCCGGTATCTACTCGGCGCGTTATGCCGGCGCCAATGCCGACGACCAGCAGAACTGGTCAAAGCTGCTGAAGGATCTGCAAGGGGTCGCGGAAACGGAGCGCGGCGCGCGTTTCCAATGCCTTATGGTGTACATGCGCCACGCCGAAGACCCCACTCCGCTCATCTGCCAGGGGACCTGGGAGGGTCGCATCCTCACCGCTCCCCAGGGCGAGAACGGCTTCGGTTACGACCCCATTTTCTATATCCCCGAGACGGGATGCAGCGCCGCCGAACTCAGCGCGGAGGACAAGAACCAGCGCAGCCATCGCGGCCAGGCACTTCGCTGCCTGGCGAAAAAACTGAAGCCCCCCTACTCGAAGGCATAGTGCAGGGCGGGCGCCATGCGCTGAACACACCGGTGCCCTGCCTCGATGGCCTGGGCGGCACGGTGGAACTCCATCATGCCCATATCGGCCAGCCGCGGCGCCAGCGAAACCTCGGGCGGATCCCCCGCCATGCGGCTGCGGGTGATGCGGTCCTGCATGATATTGATTGACCCCATCACCACATCGATCAGGCCGGGGCTTCCCGATTTTGCGATTCCCAATTGCAGCGGCAGCGTCTCCAGACGGGCGCTCAGGTTTGATTTCAACTGCTGCGTGAACTGGTTCCACGCGCCGGTCTCCTGCGCCATGGCCTGGCTTTCTGCTTGAAGCGCCTTGCCAAGCCGTTTCTTTGCCCGCTGATGCTTGCCCACGATTCCACCGTTGAGATTGGCTGCGATCACCACGTCCGCCCCCATCGCCCGGCACAGCGAGATGGGCACCGGGTTGACCAGCCCGCCATCCACCAGCCAACGGCCGTCGACCTCCACCGGCGTGAACAGCCCCGGCAGGGCAATGGAGGCGCGCACCGCATCGAACAGGTCTCCCTCCCTGAACCAGATTTCCTGGCCGGTCTCCAGATCCGTCGCCACCGCCCCGAAGGGACGGTCCAGCGTCTCGATGGGTACGTTCTCCACATGACGCGCAAAAAAATCCATCAAGCGGTCGCCCTGCACGAATCCTCCGCCACTGAGCGTGAGATCCATGATCTGCACCACATCCTTCCAGGTGAGCGAAAGCACCCACTTCTTCAATGCCTTCAGACGCCCGCCGGCATAGGCCGCCCCCACCAGCGCGCCGATGGAGGTCCCCGCCACGATCTCGGGATGGATGCCCTCCTTCTCAAGCGCCTCGATGATGCCGATATGGGCCCAGCCACGCGCCGCGCCCGCTCCCAGCGCAAGCCCGATACGGGGCGCACGCCGCCTTTTTCCAGTCAACTTCAGCCCTCCTGCTTCCGGAATTGCACCACCGCCCCATCCTACTCCCAGACGCAACCCGCTGTAACCCGGGTTCAGGCGCCCCTCTGAATACGCTGCAAAAAGAACCGTTCATCGGTCACCGGAGCACTGCACTGGGGACCCTCGCAGAAGAAGGCGGCCACGCCCTCCACCTCACCCGCGTCCACGAAGGCGGGCTGGCGTCCCTCCATGCCATTCGGCAGGGCGATCACCAACCTCCACGGCACATGGTGACGCATGGCGATGCGGTGCCATCCGGCCACCCGCTCCGGCTCACCACGGAGGGTCAGCACCTCCGGCGTATAGAACCGCTCCTCCAGGCTGTCGAGCAGGGTACAGTGGGCATAGGGCGTCTCCTGCAACCGGTTCCAACCGCCGCGCAGAACGCCCTCGGCGGCGCGCAGGTAACGCGGCTCGGCCATCAGATGCCCAAGGCGCCCCAACGCCAGCGCGGCCACGCCATTCCCCGATGGGGTGGCCTCGTCGCTGAAGGGCTTCATACGCTGAATCAGCCGCTCGTGGTCGTCTGCGGTGAAGAAGAAACCGCCGGCGGGATCGCTGAAATGCACCAGCAGCACCTCCGCCAGGGATTCGGCGAGATCGAGATCCTCGCCCCGCCAGCGCACCTGCAACAGGGTGAGCAGGGCGTCGAGCAGGAAGGCATAGTCATCGAGATAAGCGGGGAGGTGGGCGCGACCGTCCTTGCAGGTGGCGAGCAAACGACCATCGCGCCACAAGGTCGCGCGCAGGAATGCCAGTGCCCGCTCCGCCGAGGCGATGATCCCCGGATGTTCCAGCAAACCACCGGCGTAGGCCATGCCGCGAATCATCAAGGCGTTCCAGGCGGTGAGAACCTTGTCGTCGCGCCCGGGCGAAACGCGATGGCGACGCGCTTCGTACAGCTTGCGGCGCGTGGAATCGAGCATCGACCCGGCCCGCGCCCCGTCGACCCCCGCTGCGGCCGCCACCGTCTCGAGCCTTTCCCTCGCATGCAGATGCCAACGCCCTTCGAAATTGGCATCGCCGTCCAGGCCCCAGTAACGGGCAGCCAGGACATACTCATCCGTATCGAGACAAGCCGCCACCTCCTCCGGCGTCCAGAGGTAGAAGCGACCCTCCTCGCCTTCGCTGTCGGCATCGAGGCTGGACGCATAGCCACCCTCTGGCAACTGCATCTCCTCCATCGCCCAGACGGCGATGCGTTCCGCAGTATCGCGGTACAGCGGGTCGCCCGTGATGCGCCAGGCGTCGGCATAGAGAGGGAGCAACAGGGCATTGTCGCAAAGCATCTTCTCAAAATGGGGGATCATCCACCGGTCGTCCACGGAGTAGCGGAAAAACCCGCCGCCGACCTGGTCGAAGAGACCCCCATGGGCCATCCGCTCCAGACTGAGCAGCACCATCTTCCGCGCGCGCGTATCGGACTCGCGCTCCGCCTGTCGCAACAGCCGGTTGAGATAGGTGGGATGGGGAAACTTGGGCGCCTGGCCAAAGCCGCCGTGGACACGGTCGAAGCTCTGCTCCAACTGACGCCGCGCCATGGCCAGCGGCACCCGGTCAAGCACGGTATCCTCCAGCGCCGGCGTGGGGGCCATCTCTGCCAAGGCCTCGATCACGGCCTCGTTCTGGGCGCGAATCTCATCGCCCCGCAAGCGCCAGGTCTCGGCCACCCTCTCAAGCAGGTCGCGGAAGGCGGGCAGGCCATGACGCGCGCGATCGGGAAAATAGGTGCCACCGAAAAAGGGGATCTGTTCGTCCGGCGTGAGAAACATGGTCAGTGGCCAGCCGCCAGGGCGGCGGGTGAGCAACTGATGGGCCGCTTGATAGATGCGGTCGAGATCGGGGCGCTCCTCGCGATCCACCTTGATATTGATGAACAGCCGGTTCATCACCTCCGCCGTTGTCGGATCCTCGAAAGATTCGTGCGCCATCACGTGGCACCAGTGGCACGCCGAGTAACCAATGGAGAGCAGGATCGGCCGGTTCCGTTGGCGCGCCGCGGCAAGCGCCTCTTCGCCCCACGGATACCACTCCACTGGGTTCCGGGCGTGCTGCAGCAGGTAGGGACTGGTGCTTTCCGCCAAGCGGTTCCAGTGATGGGACTCATTCGTCATGGGGGCATACTCACGCGGGCCATCGTGCCCAGTATAGAACGCGGTGGATGCGGATCAGCCCCATGATTCAGGCGGTTGTTGGCGATGTTCCCCCAGCGCAGTAGATTGATCCTAAATCCGAAAGGCTGCTAGGCCTGAATCGAAGACGGCTGCCCCTGCAACGATCGCCGTTCCGGCCCCCTTTGGGTCATAATGACGGTTATGCCTACCTCCATCTCCAGGCGCCGCCAGCGGCCATGAATCCACCGCGCATCAACCGCGGTTTTCCGTGGCGCGCGGGCAACCGTTTCGACCTGCTGATCAATGGCGATACCTTCTTTCCCGCCATGCTGAAGGCCATCGACGGCGCCGAGAGACGTATCCAACTCGAGATGTACCTCATGGCCTCGGGCGCGGTCGCCGACCGCTTCATCAAGCATATGACGGCCGCCGCATCCCGTGGAGTGAAGGTGCAATTGCTGCTCGACGCCTTCGGGGCAATGGGGCTCGACGCCCGCGACCGCGAGCGGCTGTTGAAAGCCGATGTGCAGCTCGCCTACTACAACCCGTTGCACCTGCGGAAACTGGAAAAGAACCTGTTCCGCACGCATCGCAAGTTGCTGCTGGTGGACGACGTTGTCACCTTCGTCGGTGGAGCGGGGATTACCGACGCCTTTATCGGCCCGCGCGCCTGGCGGGAGACCATGGTGGAGGTGAAAGGTCCGGTGGTGGCCGACTGGGCGATACTGTTCCGCCACAACTGGGCCTACTGGACGCAGACTGAGACACCGCCAACACCGCCGACACCGCCTCGCTTCGACGACGGTCTGCCAGGGCGCGTGGCCTGCAACAAGGGAGAGGCCCATGGAGAGATCAAGCGCGACTTCATCCTCCGGCTGCGTCGGGCACGTCGTCTTGCGTGGACATCAAGCGCCTATTTCGTCCCCTCTCGCAAAGTCCGGCGCGAATTGCGTCGGGCCGCGCGGCGTGGGGTCGATGTCCGCCTGCTGCTTCCCGGCCCGATCACCGATCACCCCGCCGTGCGCTATGCCAGCCACCGGTACTACGCCCGCCTGCTACGCCATGGCGTCCGCATCTTCGAATACCAGGGACGTTTCATGCACACCAAGGTGGCACTGGTGGACGACTGGGTAAGCATCGGTTCCAGCAACCTCGACCGCTGGAACCTGCGCTGGAATCTCGAAGCGAATCAGGAGGTGGATGCGGCAATATTCGCCCATAAAGTAGAAGCCATGCTCCGCCACGATCTCGATCACAGCCTGGAGATCGCCTACGACCAGTGGCGCCAGAGGTCACCCCTGCAACGCCTGAAGGAACGCTTCTGGGGAAAATTCGACCTGCGACTCGCACGCCTCTCCACGCGCGGGTATCAGCAACCGCCCCCCGACGATCAGTGACTCCGGTCAATCCCCACCAGCTGGATCGAGGGCTTGGCGCGTTATCAATCCGGCACCAAACCCCTGGAACGCGATCAAATGCTAGGGCGGTTTTGCGATGCCGGCCGCCCCGTCAGCAGGCTGCACGGTGAGACGAATCGGGTTAGAATCCTCGCTTCTTTTCCGCAATTGCAAGAGGTCATGGCAAGCGAGCCCGCCCCCCCTTTCACCACTGCTCTGCTGGCGCCGAAGTACTGGCCCGCCTGGCTGGGGGTAGTGCTATTGCGGAGTACGGTCTGGCTGCCCCAGCGCGCTCGCATGGCCCTGGGCGCGGGGCTGGGCCGGATCTATCTGTCCCGCAGTGGCAAACGACGGCGGGTGGTGGAGACCAATCTGCGGCTCTGCTTCCCCGAGCGCTCCGACGAGGAACGCGAGGCCCTGCTCCGGCGCCATTTTGAATCGATGGGCAAAGGCATCCTGGAGCTCGCCTTGGCCTG
>JALSTP010000226.1 GCA_026983675.1 Sedimenticola sp. | reverse complement strand
TTCACCAGAATGGTCGGGGCGCCAAACGCCTCGACAGTGGCCTTGACCACCGCATCCACAGAGGCGCCGTCGGTCACATCCAGAACCTGCCCGGCACCCTTGAATCCTGCCGACTCCAGGCGTTCTCCGATGGCGTCTGCGCCTCCCTGGGTGGTCGCGGTTCCAACCACCGTCGCCCCCTGCGCGGCCAGGGCGAGGGCGATGGCCCGGCCGATGCCCCGGCTGGCCCCCGTGACCAGCGCAATCTCATCATTCAGCATGTTGTACAGCCTCCAGCGCTTTATCCAGACTGGCGGGATCGTACACCGCCAAGCCTTTGATTCTACGGTCTATCCTGCGGGTGAGACCAGTCAGCACCCGGCCCGGCCCAAGCTCCAGCACAGTATCGACGCCTTCTGCGGCCATCTGCCCGACCGTCTCCCCCCACCGCACAGGGCTGTAGAGTTGCCTGGCAAGGTTTTCACGCAGTCCCACCACATCACGGGCCGGCGCAACGGTAACATTGTGTAACACCGTGAGCCGCGGCATGCGCATATCGACCTCACCCAGCTCCTCCGCCAGCTTCTCGGCGGCGGGTTTCATCAGCGCGCAATGGGATGGCACGCTCACTGCCAGCTTCAGCGCCCGTTTCGCACCCGCCGCCCGCGCCAGCTCGATGAGCCGCTCGACACCTCCGGCGGCGCCCGCGACCACCACCTGTCCCGGCGAATTGAAATTGACCGCCTCCACCACCTCGTCCTTGGCCGCTTCGGCGCACAGGGCGCGCACCGTGTCGTCATCCAGACCAAGGATGGCAGCCATCGCGCCCTCCCCCGGCGGCACCGCCGCCTGCATCAAACGGCCGCGTTCCGCCACCAGCGCCACCGCATCGGCAAAATCGATGGCATCAGCACAGGTGAGGGCCGTATATTCCCCCAGGCTGTGGCCCGCCATCGCCCGCGGATCGCCACCACCTGCATTTCGCCATACCCGCCATACCGCCACCCCAGCCGCCAGCATGGCGGGCTGGGTGACATGGGTCTGATCCAGTGCCTCGGCCGGTCCCTCCTGCACCCGCTGCCAGAGGTCGTAACCCAGCCGCTCGCTCGCCTCTGCAAAGGTGTCGGCCACCACGGCATGCGCCTCCGCCAGCGCCTTGAGCATGCCCACGGATTGGGAGCCCTGGCCAGGAAAGACGATTGCAAAGGTCGTATCAGCCATCGGTTCGTTACCCTGGTAGGCGGCCGGACTGGCGCCATGCAGAGCCCGACCCGTCTGCCCCCCCGCCTGTTAAAGATTCAGAATTTCAGCAGCGCCGACCCCCAGGTGAAGCCTCCGCCGAAGGCCTCCATGAGCAGGGTCTCACCGCGCCGGATACGCCCGTCCCGCACCGCCGCATCGAGCGCCATGGGGATCGAGGCGGCGGAGGTGTTGCCATGCTGGTCGACAGTGACCACCACCCGGTCCATGGACATCTGCAGCTTGCGCGCCGTGGCATTGATGATCCGGATATTGGCCTGGTGGGGCACCAGCCAATCCACATCGCTCTTTGTCATCCCGCTCGCCTCCAGGGTCTCATCGACGATCCGGCCAAGGGTGTTGACTGCCACCTTGAAGACCTCGTTGCCGCGCATCTCGATGAAGGCGCCCCCCTCGGCCACGACATCGAAACCCTTCGATACCCCATACGGCACCCGCAACAGGCCCTCGTAGGCGCCATCCGCATGCAGCCGGGTCGAGATGATGCCGGGTTCGTCGCTTTGCCGCAACACCACGGCGCCTGCCCCGTCGCCGAACAACACGCAGGTATTGCGGTCCCTCCAGTCGACGATACGCGAAAGGGTCTCAGCCCCCACCACCAGCGCACAATGCGCCTGTCCGCTACGCACGAAACTGTCCGCTACGCCCAAGGCATAGACAAAGCCGGTGCATACCGCCTGCAGGTCGAAGGCCGGGCAGCCGTGGATATCGAGCCGATTCTGAAGCAGACAGGCGTTGCTGGGAAAGACTTGGTCCGGGGTAGTGGTGGCGAAGATGATCAGGTCGATATCACCCGGGGCAATACCGGCCGCCTCGATCGCCCGCCGCGCCGCCTGTTCTCCCAGGTCGACGCAGGTCTCGCCCTCCGCCGCGATATGACGCTTCTCGATGCCAGTGCGTTCTCGGATCCACTGGTCCGAGGTCTCCACCATGGACTCCAGGTCCTTGTTGGTCAGCACCTTGTCCGGAAGATAGCTGCCGGTGCCGCTGATCCGCGACCAGGTCATGCGTGGACCCTTTTTTCCAGGTGTGTTTCCACCTCTCGCGCGATACGATTGGGAACGTCGGAATAGATCTCCTTCTTGGCGATGCCTATGGCGTTCTTGTAGGCCAGCACATCGGCGCCGCCATGGCTCTTGATCACGATTCCGCGCAGCCCGAGCAGACTCGCGCCGTTGTAGCGGCGGGGGTCGATGGTTCGTTTGAAGTCATTGATCACCGGCATGGCCATCAATCCCGCCAGCCGGGTCAGCCAGTTACGCCTGAAACCCTGTTTGAGGAAATGGGAGATCATCTTTGCGACCCCCTCGGTGCTCTTCAGCGCCACGTTGCCGACGAAACCGTCGCACACCACCACGTCCACGCCGCCGCGATAGACATCATCGCCCTCCACGTAGCCAATATAGTTGAGCGAACTCGCGGCCAACAGTTCATGGGCCTGCTTCACCTGTTCATTGCCCTTGATCTCCTCCTGGCCGATATTCAGCAGTCCCACACGCGGCGAGGCGTTGCCATCCACCGCCGATACCAGCTCGCTTCCCATCACGCCGAATTGGAACAGGTGATCGGCGCTGCAATCCACATTGGAGCCCAGATCCAGCATATAGGTGTGACCTTCGATGGAGGGCAATGCGGTGATGAGGGCGGGACGGTTCACGTTGGGCAACATCTTGAGCACGAAACGGGCGGTGGCCATGAGCGCCCCGGTATTTCCGGCGCTGACGCAGGCTTGCGCCTCGCCGGCCTTCACCATGTTGATCGCAACCCGCATGGAGGAGTCCTTTTTGCTTCGCAGCGCCTTGGACGGCAGATCATCCATCTCTACCTCCTGGGAGGCGTGGTGAATGCGCAAGCGCCCTGATGACGTGGGCAAGAGGGGCCCCAAAACCTCTTCCCGGCCGACCAGCACCAGTTCCACGTCGGGGTCGTCACGCAGATACTCCACCGCGGCGGGCACCACGACTGCGGGACCATGGTCACCGCCCATGGCGTCGAGTGCGATAACGGTTTTATCACGCATCGGTCACGGCTGCAGCACCGCTCCTGCGGATCTGGCTGACATGGGGCATGGCTGGCGAGGAAAGACTCAGTCTTCCTTGCCGCTGATCACCTTGCGCCCACGGTAGAAACCGTCGGGCGTGACATGGTGACGCAGATGCGTCTCACCGGAGGTCGGGTCGATGGACAGCGTCTCCCCCTTGAGGGAATCGTGCGAGCGCCGCATTCCACGCTTGGAAGGGGTTTTACGGTTCTGTTGAACGGCCATTTCAGTTCTCCAAATTCATTCAGGGTTGGGGCGCGACACGTCAAACGTCGCGCAGTTTCAATGCGGACAACGACGCGAAGGGATGCGCCTGTGCTTCACCCGCCTTATCGGGCGTTGCCTCTTCCGGGGGCATGGACTCGATTCGCACCGTACAGGCCCCCGCCGGGTGCATCGGCACCTGCGGCAACGCAAGTAAAATCTCGTCTTCGACCAGATCGAGCGGGCGCAGCCGCCCTGCGTCGACCATCAGGGGATCCACCTCGTCCGGCAGATACCCCGCCTCATCGTTACCTTCCACCACGGCCAGCGTGGCGCGGGCGTCCACCTCCACCGGCACGGGCTCCATACAGCGCTGGCACTGCAACTGGAGCAATGCCCGCACCTCCACATCCACCCGGGTGCGCCGTTGTCCATCCCGATAGAAGCCGAGTGTACAGACCGCCTCCCCGTCGTTGGAGACGAGTATCTCCGCAAGACGCGGGAACCGGGCCAGCGGGATCGATGCTCTCAGCCGTCGCCGGGAATCCGCAAGGCGCCACGGGTCCACAAAATCTGGCAGTCGCGGCAACATAAGCGCGGGATGATATTATGGGAAGCCATGGAGTGTCAAAGCGTAGCACGCGGAAAATCGCGCTCCGTCAGCCGCCTACCACCGCCAGCAGGATACCGGCAGCGACTGCCGATCCGATCACCCCGGCCACGTTGGGGCCCATGGCATGCATCAAGAGGAAATTGTGGTGGTTGGTTTCCAGTCCCACCTTGTTGACCACCCGTGCCGCCATGGGCACCGCCGAGACACCCGCGGCGCCGATCAGGGGATTGACCTTGCCGCCACTGAGGCGATACATCAGTTTCCCCATGAGCACGCCAGCGGCAGTGCCCACGCAGAAGGCAAAGGCGCCGAGGGCGAGGATACCGAGCGTCTCGACACTGAGAAAACGCTCGGCAGAAAGCTTGGCGCCCACCGCCAGCCCCAGGAAGATAGTGACCACGTTGATGATCTCATTCTGCGCCGCCCGGCTCAGTCGCTCCACCACGCCACTTTCACGCAGCAAATTGCCGAAGGTCAGCATGCCAATCAGTGGCGCCGCCGACGGCAGGAAGATGGCACAAAGCCCGAGGACAGTGAGCGGGAAGAGCACCTTCTCCGCCTTGCCCACCGGCCGCAATTGCTGCATCACCACGGCACGCTCTTTTTCCGTGGTCAAGGCCTTCATGATCGGGGGCTGAATAATGGGCACCAGGGCCATGTAGGAATAAGCCGCCACCGCGATGGCCCCGAGCAGATCCGGTGACAACCGGGAGGCGAGGAAGATCGCCGTGGGTCCGTCGGCCCCGCCGATAATGGCGATGGCGGAGGCATCCGCCAACGAGAAATCGAAGCCCGGCAGCAGGTTGAGCGCCAGCGCCCCGAGCAGGGTCACGAAGATGCCGAATTGGGCGGCAGCCCCCAGCAGCAGCGTGGTGGGCATGGCGATCAGGGCGCCGAAGTCGGTCAATGCACCGACGCCCATGAAGATCAACAGGGGGAAAACACCGGTTTCTATGCCCGCATGGTAGATGTAGCCCAGCAGGCCCTCCGGCCCCGCCATGTCCGCCACCGGGATATTGGTGAGCACCGCACCGAAGCCAATGGGCAGGAGCAGCAGGGGTTCGAATTTCTTCACGATGGCGAGGTAGATCAGCAGCCCCCCCACCGCCATCATCAGCAGTTGCCCCCACGCCATGTTGGCGACCCCGGTGGACTGCCAGATCTCCATCATGCCGGTATCCATGATCAGGCGAGCATCAACAGGGGATCGCCCACCTGCACCGCATCCCCTTCCCTCACCTCGACAGACGCGACGGCGCCGCCGACCGGCGCGCGCACCTCCGTCTCCATCTTCATCGCCTCCAGGATCATCACCACATCACCGGCGGCGATCCGATCGCCCTCGGCGACCTTGATCTTGTAGATGGTTCCCGCCAACGGCGCCGGCACTACCGCCATTTCGGGTTCATTGGCCACCACCGGGGACGCGGAGGCCGTGGCGGACTCCACCACACCACCAGCGCTGACCCGCACGTCGTAGGCCTTGCCGTTGACCTCCACGCGGTAGCGCTCGGGGGCTGTGTTCGTCCGAGCCGGTTTCTGCGCGTTGGCCTTGGGTTTCGGCTCCGTCCCGGGAGGAGGTTCGAAGGCGTCGGGGTTGCCCCGGTTCTCGATGAACTTGAGACCCACCTGGGGGAACAGCGCATAGATCAACACATCGTCGAGGACGTTGTCCGCCACCGTCAGGTGCCTTTTCTTCACCAGTTGCTCGAATTCGGCCGTGAGCCGGTGCAGCTCCGGTTCCAGCAGATCGGCGGGACGGCAGGTGATCGGTTTTCCACCTTCCAGCACCCGCGCCTGCAGCGCCGTATCGACCGGCGCGGGGGTGGCGCCATACTCGCCCTTGAGCACCCCGGCGGTTTCCTTGGCGATGGACTTGTAGCGCTCGCCGGTGAGCACATTGAGCACCGCCTGGGTGCCCACGATCTGTGACGTGGGGGTCACCAGCGGAATATAGCCCAGATCCTTGCGCACCCGGGGGATCTCTTCGAGCACGTCGTCCAGCCGGTCGGCCGCGCCCTGCTCGCGCAGTTGGTTCTCCATATTGGTGAGCATGCCACCCGGGACCTGGGCCACCAGAATGCGCGAATCCACCCCC
>JALSTP010000225.1 GCA_026983675.1 Sedimenticola sp. | reverse complement strand
GACTGCGTTGCCCCATCTTGCTGTAGGGTGGCTACAGCGGCGATGGGGCGCCTTGCTGCGAACCGGCACGCCACGGCTGAATGCGATATATATTGTTGCCGGGTTAATAACCCGGCAACAATATATCTGCTGAGATTTTGTCACACACCTCGCGTTTGACGGACTCGCAGACTTTCAGGGGGCAGGTGGGGTGCTTATCCGATAATCAAGGATATACAAGCGGGTAATGTGACAAAGTAGAACTAAGCCGTCCTCTTTTCGAGCGCCGGATCTCCATCGTCATCCTCAAGCGGATGTCCCTCGCGCGGCCAGGCGGTGAGGACGGCCTGAACGAGGGTCGCCAGCGGAATGGCGAAAAACACCCCCCAGAAGCCCCACAACCCGCCGAAGACCAGGATGGCGACGATAATGGCGACGGGGTGCAGATTCACGACTTCCGAGAAGAGCAATGGCACCAACACATTGCCGTCCAGCGCCTGGACCACGAAATAGGCGCCGGTCAACCAGATGAAGTCCGACGACCATCCCCATTGGAACCATGCGATTACCAGTACGGGGATGGTGACGACTGCCGCGCCGATGTAAGGAATGATCACCGACAGGCCCACCAGGACAGAAAGCAGCATGGAGAAATTCAGCCCCAGGATACTGAACGTGGCGAAGCTGACTGCCCATAATATGACGATCTCCCAGAATTTGCCGCGCACGTAGTTGCCGATCTGCCGGTCCACGTCTTTCCATACCGATCCGGCGAACTTGCGGTGTTTGGGCAGATACTGGCGAAACCAGTCGATGATGAGATCCTTGTCTTTTAGGAAGAAGAACACCAGCAAGGGCATGAGGACAAGGTAGACGGAAAGCGTGATGAGCCCAACCACGGAGGCCAGCGAAACAGTGAGGATCTTCTGACCGTAGTCTGCGAGTTCCGAGCGGATCAGCGCGATGAGTTCCTGGATTTGCTCCGGAGAAACGAACTCCGGATAGCGTTCGGGGAGCTGCATCAGGGCCTTTTGCCCCTTGGAGATGATGCTGGGCAGTTGCTGGAACAGCTCCGTTGCCTGGCGGGAAATGCGTGGTAGCAGGCCGAAGAAGATCGCCAGTACGAACATCATGAAGACCGAAAATACGATGATCGTGGCCATCAGGCGTGATAACCCGATCCTTTCCAGCCTGCACACCAGCCCTTCCAGCAGATAGGCGATGACGATGCTGGCGAGCACCGGCATCAGCATGTTGCCGAAGAAGAGCACCACCGTAAAACCGATCACCAGCACCACGGCCAGCGAGACGATCTGAGGATCGGTGAAATACTTTTTGAACCAGTCTGTCAGAATCTGCACGCTACACGCCTCAGAGCCCCACATCCCTGTTCAACCATCTTCACTCTCCTCTCCCTTCCCCTGTTTCTGGCAAAAAAAGTCGTAGTGGCGGGCAAACAGGGCCTCCAGATCGTCGATCACCGCCTTGGCCTCGCGTCCCTGCATCACGTGCTCCCCCATCAGGGTCGATGTCTCATGCAGCATTGCCTGCCGGTCGAGCATGGGATAGGTCTTCGCCAACCGCTTGATGGCACCGACCACCGACTCCTTTTCCGGACGCGGGATCGGATGAGGGGCCATGTCCTTCGGCGGCTGGGCGTCTTCGGCCTTCGCTTTACGCTGGAGAAGAAACTCGGCAAACGCCAGTACGGCCGCCTGATCGGTGGCATCCAGCCGATCGACAATGTGTAGCAGCCTGCGGTGGCGCGTGGGTCCGGAATGCAACGTCGGCAGCAATGTCAGCCGACCTCCCGTTGGGGCAAGGGGGGGATCTCGTAGACTTCGCAATAACCACGCGCGAACTCCAGCAGTTCCTCCATGACCTGCATGCGGAATTTCTGTTTCTGGTGGACAAAGGAGAACGGTCGCTTCATTGGTGGATCGAGTCTTAGCGCCACCAGCGAACCCAGTTTCAGCTCCTTCTGGATCGTGGCCCGCGACACCACGGAAACCCCCATTCCTGCTTCCACCGCGCCCTTCACCGCTTCCGGACTGCCCAGTTCCATGGACACGTTCAAATGGGCCTTGCCGCCACCGATTTCGTTCATATATTCGTTGATGACCTCCCTCGTGCCCGATCCCTCTTCCCGACAGATGAAGGGATAGGCCAGAAGTTCCGTGAGATGCGTCGTCTCGCGTCCGGCAAGTTCGTGTGTTGGCGGTACGATGGCCACCAGTTGATCCTGCTTGCAGACCTCGACCACGAGGTTCTTGTTGGAAACCGGGGCCTCCACCACGCCCAGGTCAATGGCGTTGTTCTCCACCATGGAGACCACCCCCTCGGTGTTGGACACCTTGAGGTGAACGGTGACTTCCGGGTATCTGGCCTTGAAATCCCCAAGCAAGGCGGGAAGCATGTATTCGGCAATCGTCGTGCTTGCGCCGATGGACAAGGCGCCGCGGACCTCCCCTGTCATCTCCCTCACCGAATTCTCCATTTCCGTGTACAACTCGAAAATCTTGTCGGCATAACCGAAGACCTGCTTGCCCGCCTCGGTCAGGCTGATCCGATTGTGGGTACGGTCGAACAGACGGGTATTGAAATACTCCTCCAGTTGCCGGACTTGGAATGTAACCGCAGGCTGGGTCATATGCAACGCCTCGGCCGCCTTGGTAAAGCTCAACAAACGTGCCACCGTATGAAAAACCTGCAGTCTGCGATCCGCCATATCGTTCCCCGTCTACGCCCGAGATTGTTTTCTTACTTGGCCCCGATTATTCATGAAATCGCTCGCGCCCTTGCTTGATCCTTGTCCACACAAGGAATTTTCCTTCAAAGTCGAGGAAAAATGGACCGCGTTCCCACCCGCGCACGACTGCATGGATGCAGGAGGTAGCGCAACGCATGGAGCAGTTGCCGAGTAGATTAATCCTAAATCCGACAGACTCCTAGCCCACCAATAAAATGAACTTATAACATATTTTCGCTATATTAAGAAATATCTCTATGCAGGTATGCCGTAACCGTTCTGTCCCACCTGCTGTCGAAGCGACTGGAAATCCGTTGCCAAATATCTTAGCCTCAACGGCGCGCCCCGCGGTGAGGGTTCACCGCGCAGAAGGAGCGGATCGATAGACCGCATTCCGGTATAGACGATCCAGCAAGTACAACATTCAGCCACGTAAGGTTCCGGCGCCCAGATCAAATCCGTTCGGTGGGGGACACTATGACAACAAAATGCTCCAGTAACAGACACATCCTTTCCCTTGCATGCAGCATGGCGCTAATGGCGGGTTACGGCGCAGCGCATGCATCGGGGTTTCAACTCATCGAGCAAAGCGTCTCGGCCATGGGCACCGCCTACGCCGGCGGCGCCGCAGAGGCCTCGGATGCCACCACGGTCTATTTCAATCCGGCCGGGCTGACCGAACTCGACGGCACGGAGGGCATCGTCGGCGTCCACGTTGTGATTCCCCAAGCCAAGTTCACCAACAAGGGTTCCACCTTCGGCCTGACGGGTACTCCTCTTACTGGCGGCAATGGTGGCGATGGAGGCGAAACAAAGGCGGTCCCTCACCTCTACTTCTCCCACCGTTACTCGGATAATCTGGTCTTGGGACTTGGAATCAACGCCCCCTTCGGCCTGGCCACCGAATACGACAAGGACTGGGTGGGGCGCTATCATGCGATCCGGTCGGAGGTGAAGACCGTCAACGTCAACCCCGCCATCGGTTACAAGATCAACGACCGCATCAGCGTCGGCGCCGGCATCGACTATCAATACATCGACGCCGAGCTGACCAATGCGATCGACTTTGGCACCATCGCCAGTGTTCCCGCCCCCTTTGGTCCGGGCCTGGGTCTACCGCCCGGGTCGCAGGACGGTTACGCCAGCGTATCCGGGGATGACTGGAGTTGGGGATATAATCTGGGCCTGCTCGTCAAGGCGGACGAGGCCACCCGCATCGGCGTGCACTATCGCTCGCAAGTCAAGCATTCACTCACTGGAGACGCCGACTTCACCGTACCGGCCGCCGTCGCCGCATTGGCCACCGGCGCCCACCTCGTGGATACCGGCGTCAGAGCGGATGTCACCCTGCCCTCCTCCGTTTCGCTCAGTGTGGTCCATCAGATCGACGACCAATGGACCGTTATGGCCGACATCACCAAGACCAACTGGAGTTCCCTCCAGGAGCTGCGTTTCAAATTCGACAGCGGGGCCAATGACGGCGTCACCACCCTCGCTTGGGAGGACTCGATGCGCATGTCGGTGGGCAGCAGCTACAGGCCGGCGGGCAGTCACTGGATCTTTCGTGGCGGCGTGGCGTATGACCAGACCCCCATCCCCGACCCCGCTCACCGCACGCCCCGTATTCCCGGTGAAGACAGGATATGGCTGGCATTGGGTGCAGGCTTCCGTCTCTCCGATGCCTTTACCTTCGATATCGGTTACGCGCACCTCTTCATACGCGATCCGGCCATCGAAAAGCCAACGGGCTTCTTCTCGGATTTCGGAAAGGAAAATCTGACGCGCGGAGCGCTCAATGGAAAATACGACGCCAGCGTTGACATTGTCAGCGCGCAGGTCAGCTGGCGTTTCTATTAACCCGGCAACAATATATATCGCATTCAGGGCTTCAGGCAGGCGCCGGAACAAGGCGCAGTGCGCAGGCAAGGGTCGTTCCCTTGCCAAACATTGGAACGCAGGTCCGGCGCAGGCCGCGGCTGAATACGATATATATTGCTGCCGGGTTAATAGCCCGGTAGCGATTGTTGACGTTTTGAAGCATCCACTATGAGTATAATTCAAAGCTTCCTATTTCCACGGTAAAACACGTTCGGAGGAACCATGAAACGGCATTTTCTTGGAATCGTAATGATAAGCGCGGCCCTGGGCCTGTCCGCATGCAGTGACAACCCGGACTCGGCCACCCACAAACTCAAGGAACAGGCCAAGCAGATGGGCTCCACGGCGTTGGAGGCGGCCAAGGAAACCGCGCACAACGCCGCGGAGAAGGGTAAGGAGATGATAGCATCCGCCAAAGAGCATACGAAAGAAGCCTACGAGACCGCGAAAGACAAAACCAAGGCCGCGGTCGACGCCGCCAAGTCTGGAGAGTTATTGGACAAGGCCAAGGAGAAGGGCGCGGAGTTGATGGACAAGGTCAAGGAAACGGCTCACAAGGACATGGAAGCGCGCCAGGGGCACCCGCCTGAGACGGAATGATCCTTCTGTCCAGACCAAAAGCCGGGCAATCGCCCGGCTTTTTTCTTTTCCCGATCGAAGCCGCGGCTACTTCAGGATCCTGGCCCGAATAACCATGCCCTGCACACGCCCGCCCGCCTCTGGCGGGAAACCCGACCCCAGGGGCACGCGCATTTGGCGGCCAGAGGGCAGATAGCCGTAAACGGCCTTGGTCGCATCGCGTAACTGCCCGGCCGAGGTGGGATAACGCACGGCTATGACGATGTCACCCACGCCATAGGGCGTAGGATTGCTGAGCTCGGCAATCAATTGGCCTTGCTGACTGATCCCCGTCCTGACTTTGATATATTTACCCGGATTTTCCGGCAGATCGAGTTTCACCAGCGAGGCATACGCCGATTTTCCCGCTTGGCTCTTGCTCTCCGCCGCCTGGGCATAGAACCGCTTGGCGGTCGACACATCGCCCTCGATACGGGCAATGTTTCCAAGCGCATTATAGGCATCCGCAGTTGGCAACAGTTTCGCACTCTGCAGCAGATCCGCACGCGCCGCCGCCCTTGCGCCCATTCTGCCTTCCAGCATCCCCCGCTGGAGGTAGTAATAGAAGAACCCGCTGTTCAGCTTCACTGCCTTGTCATAATAGCGCTTTGCCAATCGGCGATGCCCCCGTTTGCGTTCGATATCGCCCTTCAGCGCGTAGAAATGGGCCTCCCGCGGTTCAATGGCGATTGCCTTGTCCAGCAGACCCCGCGCAGCGGCCATATCCCCTTTCTTCAATGCCGCTTTTGCCTTGTCGTAGGCAACATAGGCGTCCTTGGTCTTGAGCACATGGGCCATGCGCTTCAGATAGCGCGCTTGCCCCACCTCTCCGCCCTTGGGAAGTTCGGCTGCCTCTCGGATATTGGCCTCCAGGCGTTCCCTGGAAGGGGGATGGCTGGCAAACAGGCCGCTCAGCCAGCTCGGCTTGCGTTTCTCGAACAGCTTGACAAAGGTACGTTGAAGCTCGACCGCCCCCTGGGGATCGTAGCCCGCCCGCGACATATAGACCATGCCATAGTGGTCTGCTTCACTCTCTGCCTCCCGACTGAATTTCTGGCTGATGAGCTTGGCCCCGATGCCGCCTGCGAGTTGGGCCAGATTGGCGTATTCCTTTCCGTGTAAGGCGATGGTGGTCGCCAACAGTGCGCCCTGTAACAACATTCCCCTCTGCATCCCCTTTGCACCATGACGGGCCGCGGCGTGCACGATCTCGTGTCCGAGGACAGCCGCCAGTTCCGATTCGCTTTTCAGTTCCGTCAACAACCCGCGATTGACCACGATCTTGCCACCGGGAAGCGCCCAGGCATTGGGTGTGGAATCGTTCAGCACCTTGAATTCATAAGGGAGTTTACGGTCGGAGACCGCCGCGAGGCGCTGCCCCACCTCGGCGACGTAGGCCTGCACCGAGGGATCCACCACATAGTCGCCGCCCTGGGCCTGCCGCATGGGGGCGTATTGTTTCTTACCCACTCCCAGTTCCCATGACTCGGGAACAAGGCTCAGTTCATTCTTTCCCGTCACGGGGTTTACGGCGCATCCCGTGACGACCAGAAGGCTCACCAGGACAATCAGAAAAAAGCGCCTCATCTTCCACTCCTCCTGCATCTGTTCCTCCCGATTTTTACCCCCGACACACAAAATATGTGTAAACAATCAAAAAAATGCACTGCCGCCCCCTCCACGAAAAAAGCCCCCCGATGACTCGGGAGGCTTTTTCAGGTCCATTACGGAACGCAACAGCGGACGAGATCGCGCCGCCGGTCAGATATACAAGCAGATATCACTTTCCCCGGCGAATTCAAAGAAGGCGGCCGCGCCCGCATACTCCACACCGTCGATGAACTCCTTGGTATCCATCTCGAAAAGGTCCACCGTCATCTGGCAGGCAATCAGCTTGACCTCGGCCTCCTGGCAGAGTTCACGCAGTTCATCAAGGCTCGCCACGCCCTTTTCCTTCATTTTCTTTTTCATCATGGACGTCATCATCGACTGCATGCCCGGCAAGGCCAGACCCAGCACGGGGAACCATTTGTCCATTCCCATCGGCATCGGCATACCCGGATTACCCAGGGGCGTCACCTCGAGGTCTAGCTTCTTTTTCAACAACTGGAGGCCATAGAAAGTAAAAAAGATTTCGGTCTCATAACCCAGAGCTGCCGCTGTCGAAGCGAGGATAAAAGGCGGATACGCCCAGTCCAAAGATCCCTTGGTGGCGATAATGGCCAGCTTCTTCTCATCCATCGGATGTCCTCCTGCGTCGTTCAGATTACACAGATCAAAGTCAGGCCTTCTTGATCAAAAAGTGGAACTTGCCACCCTCTTCTTTCGATTCCATCAGCTCGTTGCCGGTCTGCTTGGAAAAAGCCTCGAAATCTTTGACGGAGCCGGGATCGGTGGCGATGATGTGCAGCACCTTGCCAGCATCCATGCCCGCCAGCGCCTTTTTCGCGCGCAGGATAGGCAGGGGACAGTTCAAACCGCTTGCATCCAACTCTTGGTCGAAATCCGCCATTTTTCTAACCTCCAAATCATTTGTTTAGAATATGAGAAAACTCTAGAACTGCTTTTTATATGCGATGCGCTGTTGAAACGCAAGTTTCATCTTCCTGCGCCACTGTTCCCCAGCGCGTTTCTCCCTTCCACAACGCCACATATTTCTTAGTCACATCAATCTGTTATCGCTCTATCCCGCGAGCTGGGCCGCCACATCGTAGCCACTGCGCGCCCATCCGAGGATGCCGCCACGCAGGTTGAATACATTATCGAACCCCTGCTGCTTGAGAAAAGCGCAGGCGTGGTACGAACGGGCGCCTGAATGACAATAGAGCACCAGATCCTTGTCTCTTGGCAGCTCCGCCAGGCGCATCGGGATCAGATGCATGGGCAGGTGCATCGCGCCCGGCAATACCCCCCGGGCAACTTCTCCTTCACTCCGGATATCGATAAGCATAAAATCGCTGTCACGTTCCATTTGTGATTGAAGCTCATGGGATTCGATTTCAGATATCACGCCATAGACCTCGTTTGAATAACTGAGCGGATTAGTATATTAATATGTTCAAATAAATTCAACCTGAGCGTCGTCTCCGCCGTGCGCCACAACCCATAGAAGCAACCGCCCATGGAATTTCTGCCGATATTCTTCGACATCAAAGACAAACCTTGCCTCGTTGCCGGTGGCGGTGACGTGGCGGAACGCAAGGTCAGATCCTTGCGCAGAGCGGGCGGACGCGTTCGCATCGTAGCGCCGGAACTGACGCCGGAGCTGGCTCAATTACGTGACGAAGGCAAGGTCGATCACCTCGACAAGGCATTCGATGCCACCGATCTGGAAAACACCGTGTTGGCCATCGCAGCAACGGACAATCCGGAGGTCAATCGCCAGATTGCCGGGCTTGCCCGGGCACGCAATATCCCGGTGAACGTCGTCGACCAGCCCGACCTCTGCAGCTTCGTGATGCCCTCCGTCATTGATCGCTCGCCTGTCATCGTGGCGGTCTCGACCGGCGGCGCATCGCCGGTCCTGGCGCGCCTCATGCGCGCGCGGCTGGAATCACTGATCCCCGCGGGATACGGTAGGCTCGCCGAGCTGTGCCGCCGCTATCGCGACCGGGTCAAGGACCGCTTCAAAACGATGGAGCAACGCCGCCGCTTCTGGGACGACATCCTTCAGGGGGGAGTGGCTGAACGCATCTTCACCGGTCATCAGGAGGATGCGGACGCGGCCATGGAACAGGCGCTCTCCAAAGAGCACGACAGCAGTATGGGAGAGGTCTACCTCGTGGGCGCGGGTCCCGGGGATCCTGACCTGCTCACCTTCCGCGCCCTGCGCCTGATGCAGCAGGCGGACGTCGTGGTCTATGACCGCCTGGTGGCCAAACCCATCTTGGAGATGACGCGGCAGGACGCCCAGCGCATCTATGTCGGCAAGGAACGCAACCACCACGCCATGCGCCAGGAGGAGATCAATGCCCTGCTCGCGCGGCTCGCCAAGGAAGGCAAGCGGGTGTTGCGGCTGAAAGGCGGCGATCCCTTCATCTTCGGACGGGGCGGAGAGGAGATCGACACGCTGGCGGCAGAGGGGGTGCCTTTCCAGGTGGTGCCCGGCATCACTGCAGCGGCCGGCTGCGCCGCCTACTCCGGCATCCCCCTCACCCACCGGGACTATGCCCAGTCGGTCACCTTCGTCACCGGGCACCTCAAGGACGGCAGCATGAACCTCAACTGGCAGCAACTCGCCCAACCCCATCAGACCGTGGTCTTCTATATGGGACTCGTCGGTCTCCCGGTGATCGTACGCGAGCTCCAGGCCCACGGCGTCCCGGCGGACATGCCCGTGGCACTCGTCGAACAGGGTACCACCCAGCAACAGCGGGTCTATACCGGCACGCTGAGCAATATCGGCGATATCGTAAAGGAGAAACAGCCGAAGCCCCCCACCCTCATCATCGTTGGGGAGGTGGTGCAACTCCATGAAAAGCTGGCATGGTACGAGGCCCCGGACCGCTCGGAACAAGGCGCAACTTCCCCGGTCGAACCCGGCACGGAGGCGTAGGCACGCCCCGCACGGAGTGGGAATACCGTTAGTGCCGAGAAGGCAACCCGGTTCGCAGCAAGGCGCCCCATCGCCGCTGTAGTCACTCTACAGCAAGATGGGGCAACGCAGCCTGCGGGCCGGCACGCCACGGCTGAATACGATATAGAGTGTTGCCGGGTTAATATCTCATCAGATTTCATCCACCCAGTCCGGCGGGCGCCTCTGGTCTTCACGGAGATGGGCGGTAAAGTAGTCATCGGCCGCCTCCAGATCGACGGGGTTGCCGTCCTTGTCCACCAGCGGCTGTTCGTAGTCGTTCCAGCCCCGCAAGCCAGTCTGAAGCGAGGCCACGTTCTTGTATCCAAGGACCTGCATGGAATTCGCTGCGAGTACGCTGCGATAGCCCGACCGGCAGACGACGACGATCTCCTGCTCACGGGCGCGGACCAGCGCGGGGATGGTCTCTTCATAGTCCCATTCGCAGGCAGACTCGAGAATACCGCGAGGCACGTTGATGGAGTTCTCGATATGCATGGCATCGTATTCATAGGGCTCGCGCACGTCGAGGATCATCAGGTCCGGCTTTTCCTGCAGGCGTTCCTCCAGGTCCCAGGGCATGATCTCCCGGACATCAGTCAGACAGTTTTGGATGAGTTGGATGAATCTGTTCATAGGGGTACTGCTCTCGATGGGGTGGGTTATTCTTCTCCGCCGCGGTCACAGAGATTCTCCTCCACCGCAATGACGGCGGCTTCGACGCGCGAGTGGACCTCCAGCTTGCGCAAGATCGCCTTGACGTGGAGCTTCACCGTCCCGTCGGAGATACCGAGATTGCGGGCGATGACCTTGTTGCTCTGACCTTCGGCAAGGTGACAGAGGATCTCCCGTTCACGGGGGGTGAGGTCGGAGAAGGAGGTCTTCTCCTCTTCCTCGGGCTCATGTTCGCCCTGAACCGCCTTGGCCAGCACCGAGGTCAGCTCCTTGGCCACCACCGTGCCACCATCGACGATCTCGCCGAGTGCGCTGATGAGTTCGTCCGGTTCCATGTCCTTGAGGAGGTAGCCCTGCGAACCCATCTGCAAGGAGTCGATCACGTCCTTTTCGTCCCGGCTGGTGGTAAGCATGGCGATAGGCATCGACTGCCCCGCCGCCCTCAACCGCTTGAGGACCTCCAGACCGGTCATTTCCGGCATGCGCATGTCCAGCAACACCACGTCCGGTTGCTTCTCGATCACCAGCTCGATGCCCTTTTCGCAGTCACCGGCGGCATCGATCACATCGATCCCCCGGCGCTCCAGCAATTCCTGGAGGCCAATGCGGAACAAGGCGTGATCATCGATCAGCAGAACCCGCATCAGTGCATCCCCCGCTGGGCGGTGCGCAAACGCTCGCCCGGTTTGAAGATGAATTCCACGCGCGTCCCCTCGCCGGCCTCGCTCTCGATGCGCAGGCTACCCCCAATACGGCGGGCGCGCTCCTCCATGATGGAAAGACCGATGTGTTCGCCTGGATGCCCCTCCGGCGCGACCCCTTCGAAGCCAACGCCATCGTCCTCCACCAACAATACGTAGGTCCCCGGCGCCTGGCAGCGCAGCAACACCCGGACCGTGTGGGCATTGGCATGCTTGCGGATGTTGGTCAGGGCTTCCTGAACGATGCGCACCATCTGCATCTCCTCGTTGGCGCTGAGCTGAGGGTTTCTGCAATGCTGTTGCAGAAAGGTCGATATGCCCGTTTCCTGGCGAAAACGCTCCACCAGCTTTTCCAACGACTGATCGAGCCCCCGGTGGCCCATCGGGGCACGAAAGCTGTTGAGCAGATCCCGCAACTCGGTATGCGCCTCGTCCAGCCCGTTGCGAATTCGCTGCGCCTCGTGACGCGCCTCCGGGGTGCCCCCTTTCTGCTCCAGCGTCTCCTCCAGCATGCGCACCTGGAATCGCAGACTGGCAAGGGTCTGGGCAAGGGAATCGTGCAGTTCATGCGCCAGGTGATTGCGCTCCTCCACAATCGACAGCCGCCGCGCCTCCGCATCCGAGCGCTGTTTGGCGACGGCCATGCCAAGATGGTTGCCGATGGTGGACAGCAGTTCGAGGATATCCTCCCGTCCCGAGACACCGGGATGCGTCACGTACAAGGTGCACAGTCCCAGTTCGCTGCCTTGGTATTCGAGCGGCACAAGGATCTGTTCGACCTCGTCGGCGCCGTACATGCGCCGGCCGTTGAGCCTGCTGCACTCCCCGGCATTCTGCTCGCACAGGATATCGCCGGGGGAAAGCGTACGTCCGCAGCGGCAAAGCTGTACCGGCAACATCTCGTGTTCCCGCATCGACTCGCCCTGGGGGGTGATGCAGCCGATCAGACGCAATTGACCATCGGCACTGCGCAGGCGCATGGTGGCGCTACGGCCGTTGACCATCTCCTTCATCACCCGCATGTAGCGCAGCAACAGGGCGTCGAGGTCATCGGCGTGATTGATGCTCGCCGCGATGTCGTAGAGGATGCGCAAGGCACCGGTCTTCTGCGCCAGACGCGTCGTCTGTCTTGCCACCCGGCTGTCCATGTCTTCATAGAGATCCGTCAACTCCTCGCTGAGGCTGTCGATGTCCCGTACCATGGTGTCCAGCACGCCGCGCTCCTCGTCCAGCGGCAACCGCGCCCCGGGTTCACCCTGACACACCTGCGCCACCGACTGCTCCAGGCGCGCGAGGGGTTTGAGAAGCTGCCGGCGAAGGCGCTCGCCAGCGATGAGAAAGGTGAGCGCGGATATCACCATCCCCACCAACAACGCCGCAACCGCCGCCCTATGGCCGAGCAATCCAAAATAGGCCAGGATCGCCAACAGCAGCGAGACAAAGAGCGTGACCGCCAGAATTCCGATCGGCCAGAGCAGACGGCCGGCGACCAGGATGCGAACCACCGCGGAGCGATCCAGCAGGCGCTGGAACCACCCCCCTTGGGGAACGGTGTTCATCAGACGCGGATCATGTTCGGTGACTGCCATGACAGCGGGGCTTTAACTCCTTAATTACCGTAGTATTTGATTCGATCTTCCGGCACGCGGCCGTGTTTCCTGATTTACCCTTTTGTTTCAGTGGGATAAAGACGAATACCCAATCCCGATGATAGCAGGACCGCCGGATCGGAACACGCTATTAACCCGGCAACAATATATATTGTTGCCGGGTTAATATCACGCATGCCCCAACACGTCTCTGATCGCCGTCGTCCGCCGGCGCCGCAGGGCATCGCCGACCTCGCTCCCCCGCAACCCCTCCGCCACCAGGGCCCGGCCGTCGATGCCCGAGGCCGCGGCCAGGGCATGCTCCAGACGCGACCGGCCGGTGGGGGCAAAACCGGGCCAGAGCGCCGAGGCGGCGTCCAGTAACGAGCGGAATCTCTCCGGCTGCTGGAAGGCGCGGGAGCGCTCAAGCAGGTCGAGCAGCGCCTCGGCGTCCAGCGTTTGGGCCTTCCGCAGCCCCTCTCCCGTGGCCACCAGCAGCGCCAGCAGCTCACAGCACTCCCGCCCTGCCCGTTGCCGGTGACAAAAACCCTCCACATCGCCGGACTGCCGCGCCGCCTCATACATCACCACCGCAAAACGCACCGGCACGGCGCCGCCCGCCTCCACCGCCCGTTGCAGGGCCTGGAAAGGCGTCTCCAACTGCCGCCCACGATGTCCACCGGGTGCGGGCAGGTCGAACTCGGGGATCAGCCGTGGCAACGCACCGCACCTGTACAGGGTGTCGAAGAAGCGCCACGGCTGATCGGCCTGCAGCGATTTGCGCATCTCGCGCCAGATGCGTTCGGGACGCAGGGACAACAGGTCGTCGGCGGCCGCCATGCGTTTGAGGAGCCCGAAGGTCCCGTGCGCCATCCGGAAACCCCATCGCCCCAGTTGGGCGGCGAAGCGGGCGGCGCGCAGCAGGCGCACCGGGTCTTCGACGAAGGCGGGAGTGACATGGCGCAGCAGCCCGTCGTCGAGGTCGTCGCAACCGCCGAAGGGATCGATGATCTCGCCCGTGACAGGGTCTTCGGCCATGGCATTGATGGTGAGGTCGCGGCGTCGAAGATCCTGTTCCAGGGTCACATGCGGTCCCGCATCCACCTCGAACCCCTTGTAACCCGGCCCTACCTTGGTCTCGGTGCGCGCGAGGGCATATTCCTCGCCGGTCTCCGGGTGCAGAAACACGGGGAAGGCGGCATCCGCGCGCCTGTAGCCGGCCGCAACCATCTCCTCCGGCGTGGCCCCCACCACCACCCAGTCGCGTTCCTTCACAGGCAGCCCCAGCAACCTGTCGCGCACCGCACCGCCGACCAGATAGACCTTCATTCGCCCCCCTCCGTCACTGCCTCTCGGTCCTGCTGTTGCAGCGCCCACATGCGGCTGTACAGCCCCTTTCGGGCCAACAGTTCCGCATGGGTGCCACGCTCCGCGATCCGCCCCTGTGCCATCACCAGGATCCTGTCGGCATCCACCACTGTGGAGAGGCGGTGGGCGATCACCAGCGTGGTATGGTTGGCGGCCACCTCTCTGAGGGTCTCCTGGATCGCCTGCTCGGTGTGGCTGTCGAGCGAGGAGGTGGCCTCGTCGAACACCAGGATGCGCGGCCGCTTGAGGATGGCGCGGGCGATGGCCACACGCTGCTTCTCGCCACCGGAGAGCTTCAGTCCGCGCTCCCCCACCACTGTCTCCCAACCCTCGGGCAGGGATTCGATGAAAGTCAGGATATGGGCCATCTCCGCTGCCCGCTCCACCTCCTCGCGGCTGGCGTCCGGCCGGCCGTAGAGAACGTTATAGTAGATGGTGTCGTTGAACAGCACCGTGTCCTGAGGCACGATGCCGATGGCTTCCCGCAGACTCGCCTGGGTCACTTCGCGGATGTCCTGATCGTCTATGAGGATGCGCCCGCCGGTCACATCGTAGAAACGGAACAACAGCCGCGCCAGGGTCGACTTGCCCGCCCCGCTGTGACCCACCACCGCCACCTTGCGCCCCGGCGGAATCTCGAAGTCCACGTCGCGCAGGATCTGCCGGTTGGGCTGGTAGGCGAAGTCCACGTGCTCGAAGCGGATGGCGCCTTCCGTGACCCGCAACGGTGATGCGCCCGGCTTGTCCCGGATCTCCGGCTGCCGCTCCAGCAGTTTGAAGATCAGGTCCATGTCGGCCAGCGCATACTTGATCTGGCGATAGACGATGCCAAGAAAGTTGAGGGGGATGAAGAGCTGGAGCAGAAAGGCATTGACCAGTACCAGATCGCCGAGGGTCATGCGCCCCTGCACCACTCCATGGGCGGCGAAGAACATGATCGCCGTGACGCCCACCGCGATGATCGCGCCCTGACCGAAGTTGAGCAATGACATGGAGGTCTGGCTCTTCACCGCTGCCTGTTCCCAGCCCTCCAGAGTATGGTCGAAACGTTCCAGCTCCAGCCGCTCGTTACCGAAATACTTCACCGTCTCATAGTTGATGAGGCTGTCGAAGGCCTGGGTATTGGCCCGTGAGTCGAGTCGATTCATGGTGTGGCGATACTCCATGCGCCACTCGGTGACGGCAAAGGTGAAGGCCACGTAGATCCCGACGGTGACGAAGGTGACGAAGGTGAACACCGGGTCGTACTGGACGAGCAATACCGCGGCGACCAAACTGAACTCCACCACCATCGGGATGATGCTGAACACCATGTAGTTGAGGATGGAACTGACCGATCGGGTACCCCGTTCCAGGTCGCGTGAGATAGCGCCCGTCTGGCGTTCCAGATGGAAACGCAGTGAAAGCTCATGGAGATGCTTCAGGACCCGGGTGGAGAGCCGCCGCATGGCATGATAGCGGACCCGAGCAAACACCGCGTCGCGCAACTCGTTGAAGGCGCTACTCGCCAGTTTCAGCACACCGTAGGCGGCCAGCAGGCTCACCGGCAGCACCAATGCCGTATCGCGCGGTCCCAGGGCGTCCACGATCTGCTTGAACGCCAGCGGCACACCCACGTTGGCCACCTTGGCCAGCACCAGACACAACAGCGCAAACAGCGCCCGCCCCCGGTACTCCCATAGAAAGGGCACCATGGCGCGCAGGTTGTGCCAGTCGCGCCGGTCTTCGTGGACCCGCGTCTGGGCCTGGACGTAATGAGGCATGCTAGAATGTTCTTCAACAACGCCTTGCGGCAAGAGATTGATTCTACCCGACAAATCATCATGGGAATCGGGGTGCCGCAAAGTCTATCATGAGGCGGCCAGATGATTCCCGGAGGATCGACGATGGAACACGATAGCAGCGAATACGCCGATTGCAGTTACAACGAACCCTATGCCCTTCAAGTGCTGGGCGACAGCATGGAGCCGGAGTTCCCGGACAAGTGCATCATCGTGATCACCCCCTCCGAGGTGTGCTACAACGGCGCCTACATCATCGCCGAGGTGGAGGGCGAACGCTGGTTCAGGCGCTATATACAGGACGACGAGGGGAACGGCCGTCTGGTGGCGGAGAATCCCGCATATCCCGACATTGAACTGAAAGGCAAGGCATGGCAGATCCAGGGGATCATCGTGCAGCGCAACGTCAAGCGGAAGATCAAGCACTATCATCCAAAGACCCACGCCATCGGCAAGACCTATCCCATCACCTGAACGCATGGGCCGCCTGCTCCTTCTGGTCTCGGTGCTGGTGTTCGCCAGTAGCTGCGCGGAGCGCCCGGCCGGCACGTCCCAAAAGCGCGCCCCCCGGAACCACCTGGTCGAGGTCATGACCCTTGAAGCCCACCCCACCCGCATCACCTACGTACGTCCCGGCACCCTCAAGCTGCGTCGCAGCGTTCACATCGACAACCGGGAGGAAGGGGCCATCACCGCCCTGCCCTATTTCGAGGGCGACCGGGTCGCCAAGGGCGCCGTGGTGCTGCGAATCGATGCCGACCTGTTGCAACTGGAGCTGGCCAAGGCGCGCGCCACCACCCGTCAGGCCCAGATCGACCTGCGCCGGGTGCGCAATCTGCTGGCCAGGAACGCCGCCTCGGAGGACGAGGTGGCTCAGGCCCGCACCGCCTTGGAGATCGCCCAGGCGGAACAGCGGCTGCTGGAGAAGCGTCTGCAATACACCGTGATCAAGGCCCCCTTCGATGCCGTGGTCACGGAGCGCCTGGCGGAACCCGGCGACGTGGTGGCCAGACACACCCATCTCCTCACCCTGGCCGACCCCGATTCATTGATCGCCGAATCGAAGCTCTCCGAGTTGTTACTGGCGCGATTGCAAACGGGCGACGCCGTTGAAATCCGCATCGACGCCCTCGACGGCCGCGCCTTCCCCGGCCACATCCGCCGCATCCATCCCCAGCTCGACCCCAAGACCCGCATGGGTACTGTGGAGATCGCCTTCGACGCCATCCCCCCGGAGGCCCGTGCCGGCCAGTTCTGCCGGGTAACGCTGAAGACCGCCGCGCGAAAACGGCTGACGATCCCCTTCGCCGCCCTGCAACGTGATCGCAAAGAGGCCTTCGTCTACCTCTACGACGCTGGAGAAGGCATTGCCCGTCGCACGCCGGTGCGCAGCGGCGCGCGCCTCGCCGACCGGGTGGAGATCGTCGAGGGATTGCACCCGGGGCAGACTCTGATCGTGCGCGGCTTCCTCGGCCTGCGCGACGGCCAAAAGGTAAAACCGCTCCATGACCGCGCCGAAGATACGGCTGGCTGAACGCACCGGCGGCCTCGCCGCCTGGTCCATCCACCACCCCATCGGCGTGGTGATGATCACCTTGGCGGTGATGGTGCTCGGCCTGTTCGCCCTCGGCCGCCTCGGCATCGATCTGCTGCCCCATATCATCTACCCGGAGGTCCGCGTGCGCGTCTCGGACCCTGGCGTCCCGGCCAAGGTGATGGAGGACCAGGTGACGCGCCAGTTGGAGGAGCAGTTGGCGATCACCGAAAACGCGATCTACATCCAGTCGCGTACCCGGGAAGGCAGCAGTTCGGTGGACCTCTCGTTCGCTTATGGCACCGATATCGACCAGGCGTTGCGGGACGCGAGCACCCGTCTCGACCGCGCCAAGCGTTTCCTCCCTACCACGATCGAGCCCCCGGTGATCTACAAATGGGACCCTTCGCAACGGCCGGTGGCAGAGTATGCCGTCAGTTCCCCCTTGCAAGATCCGGTGGAACTGCGCGGGTGGGTGGACTACACCCTGGGCAAGTGGCTGGTAAACCTGCCGGGGGTGGCAGCCGCAGAGGTGGGCGGCGGACTGGTGGAGGAGATCCAGGTGCTGGCGGATCAGCAACGACTGGCCGGATTGGGACTGGATATACTCGACATCGGCGACGCCCTGGAGGCCGCCAACAAAGACGTGTCGAGCGGCCGCCTTGAGCTGCCCGGCCGGGAGATCAGCGGCCGCACCGCCGGGCGTTTCAAACGCCTCGACGACTTGATCGACCTGCCCATCACGGCGGGCGAAAGGGACAATGTTCCGCTGCGCCTGGGCGAGGTGGCGCGGGTCATCGATGGTGCGGAAGAGGAACGGCTTCGGATCCGGCTCAACGGCGTGCCGGGCGTGAAACTCTCCATTCAGAAGCAGCCACGGGCCAATACGGTCAATGTAGTCGAAGAGGTGCAGAACCGCGTTGGCCAGTTGCAGAAGAACGGCGTCATCCCGCCAGGGATCGAGATCCATCCGGTGGACGATGAGGCGCGCTATGTGCGCCAGGCCCTCGACAACGCAGTCAACGCGGCCGCCAGCGGCGCACTGCTGGCGATGCTGGTGGTCTACCTCTTCCTCGGCAGCGTGCGCCGCACCCTCATCATCGGCAGCGCGATTCCCATCGCCATTCTGGTCACCTTCATCCTCATGTCCTTGGGGGGGCTGACGCTCAACATCATGACCCTTGGCGGACTTGCCCTCGGCATCGGCATGCTGGTGGACAGCACCATTGTGATGTTGGAGAACATCTACCGCCATCAGCGCCTGCACCCTCACGATCCGCCCGCCGAACGATCACGCCTGGCGGCGGCCGAGGTCAACAGCGCCATCGTCGCTTCCACCACCACCAACCTCGCCGCGGTGTTGCCGTTCCTCTTCATCGGCGGCCTGGTGGGACTGCTGTTCCGGGAACTGATCTTTACCATCTCCGCCGCAATCCTCGCCTCGCTGGTGGTGGCCCTAACGCTGGTACCGGCGCTCGCCGGCCGTACCCCGGCCGGCCGTGAAGGGGCATTACGGCGCACGTTGAATCGCCTCCTCGACACCCTGCAAGCTGGCTACGGCCGGCTGACCGCCCGGCTGTTGAGAGTGGCGTGGCTGGTGCCACTGTTCTTTATCGCCGGTCTTGCCGTGGCCCTGCCGGAATTGCAACGGGCGGAGGAGGTCTTTCTGCCGAAGATGGACGAAGGGCGCGTCTCGGTGCGCATTACCGCCGAACAGGGTATCAGCCTCGCCCGCATGGACGAGATCACCCGCAAGGTGGAGTCCATCATCCAGCACCAGCCCGAGGTGGAAAGCTACTTCACCCAAGTCGGCGGTTTCGTGTTCGGCCGCAGCACCTATGAGGCCACCAACCGCGCGAACATACAGGTGATCCTGAAACCGATCGCGGCAAGGGGCGGCATCGGCAGTGAGGCGTGGATCGCGCGCGTCGAGGCGAAGGTGAGAGAGGCCAAACTGGTCGGGGCGAAGGTGCGCCTCTACAGCCGCGGTATCCGCGGCATCCGCATGAGCCAGGGGGACGACGACATCACCCTGCGCATCCTCGGTCCCGATCTCGAAACGTTGGAACGCCTCGCCGCCAAGGTGGCCGAAGGCCTACGCAAAGTCAAAGGACTCCGCAACGTATGGAATACGGCGGCCACCAAACGCCAGGAGATCGCTATCGCGGTCGACCGCGAGCGGGCGGCCAGCTTCGGCCTTTCGGTGGAAGACGTGGGACGGGTGCTCAAGGCAGCCATCGGCGGCATCAAGAGTACCGACTTCATCAAGGGCGACCGCAGCCTGACCGTGCGCCTTCGCCTGGAACCCAGCGAACTCCGCACCCCGGCCGACCTGGCCTCCATCGTCGTCTTCAGCAAAACCACGCCACGGGTGCCCCTGCACCTGGGCGACGTGGCCAAGATCCGTATCGTCCCCACCCCCTCCACCATCCTGCGCGTACGTCAGCAGCGCGCGGTGGAGATCAACACCTCGCAGACGGGCGAGGTACCTTTCGAGGCCCTGCTGAATGAAGTCAAGAAAATGATTACGGATATCCCTCTGCCCCCGGGCTATTCCATCACCGAAGCCGGCAGCGAGAAGACCCTTACCGAGTCGCGCCACTTGGGCAGTCTGCTGCTTGGACTGGCGCTGTTCCTGGTCTTCGTCGTGATGGCGGTGCAGTACGAATCGCTGCGCAATCCGCTGGTAATCATCCTCAGCGTCCCCTTCGCCGTCATTGGCGTCGCCCTCGGACTGTGGGCCACCGGTCTGCCGGTCTCCATGCCGGTGTGGCTCGGTCTCATCATGCTGACCGGCATCGTGGTCAACAACGCCATCGTGCTCGTCGAGTATATCGAGGTCGAACGTAGCCACGGTCGGACATTGAACGATGCCATTGTCAGCGCCGCCCGCCTGCGCCTCCGCCCAATTCTCATGACCACTCTCACCACCGTCGTCGGTATGCTCCCTTTGGCCCTTGCCTGGGGTGAAGGCTCCGAAATGCTACAGCCCCTCGCTGTCGCCATCGTCTCGGGCCTGCTCTTCTCCACCCTCGTCTCGTTGGTGCTGGTGCCTGCTGTCTACCGCTTGTTTGCGCGCGAGCGGGGATTGTCGGCGCCTGCCCTGCCGGGACATTCGGTGGAGTCATAAAGGGGACGACGGACACACACCCGAGCCCCCGCCATGCATTTCACCGCCGCGCCGACACCTCTCTCCACAAGGCCTCGTAGGCCTTGGCAGCCAGGCTGTCAGGGGCAAATTCACCCACCGGGGTACGGTGGATACCCATGCGTTCGACGTCGCTGGCATAGGGGACATAAGCCGTGAGCATGCCTTTCAGTTTTTTGGGCAGATTCTGCATCACATCGAGATGCATGTTCTTGCGCCGGTCGACCATGGAGAAAAAGGGCAGGACCCGGATCCCCTTGTGGCTATGCTGCCGAAAGAAATCCACCAACTGCGAGAGCGTACGAATCGAGAGGGTGGTGGGGATCATGGGCAGGAGCAGTATGTCCGCCGCGGCAAAGACGTTTTCCGACACCAGCGAGATGCTCGGCGGGCAATCGAGGAACACGTAGTCGTATTCCTCCGAGAGGGGCCGCAACAGGCGTTGGAGTTGATGGGTGGGCTTTTTCGCGTCGTCGAGGAGCAGATCCATGTGGCGGTAGGAGAAGTCGGCGGGCAGCAGGTCGAGATTCTCGAAGTCGGTGCCTTTGATCAGGCCGTCAAAGTCGCGCTTGCCTTTGATCAGCTTCTTGCTGCCACCCTTGATCTTGGGCTTGATGCGGAAGTAAAAAGAGGCCGCCCCCTGTGGGTCGAGGTCCCATATCAGGGTGCGGCGCCCCGTGCGCGCGGCAAGATAAGCGAGATTGACCGCGGTGGCGGTCTTCCCCACCCCGCCCTTGATGTTGTACACGGCGACGATACGCATCTCAGGACTCCCGCCCACTGGGCTTGAAGAGTCGCTTGAATTGCCGGCGGTTCGCCTTCTCGGCGAAGCGGCCAAAGCGTTCCTCGAACGCCGCCCGCGCCTGTGTCTGACCATCGAGCAGGTCGCCCACCAGAATGCCCATGGCGATCAGGGTGTCAGCATCGGCCTTGTTCTCCTCGAACATCTGCTCGGCAAAGCCGCGCAGGGTATGGGCCTGCACCTCGAAATCCTGGAAGTCGCCCAGGTTGTCGAGCAGGATCTTGACCGACTTGAGCAGACGCCGGAACGCCCGGCGGGGATAGAGGCCCTGGAAGAACTCCATCAGATAGCGCAGTTTCTTGCAGCTCTTGCGCAACTCGTGCAGCGCCTCCGCAGGGGCATTTTGGTCGATGGCGCGCCCTTCTTTCATCACCCGCCGGTACATCCGCCAGATACGCTCGGAGGCGACCCAATGGATCGGGCGGATGGCGTTGGGCAGGTGGCTGCGCTCCGGTACGGGCGCCTCGCAGTAACCGCGCCACTCGTCGATGATACGCCGGAAGCGCGCCGACTCCAGCGCCGTCACCAGACGCCGCTGCGCCTCGGCACGGCGCTCCAGCAAGAAGGCGTGAAAGGGGGTAAGGTCCGGCCGTACCCAAGCGGGCAGACTGCCGCGGTAGTCGTCGAACTTGAGCAGGTAGACGTCCATGTCCCGGGTCGGACCGGTGATCTCCTGGATCCAGGCGAACTCCGCCTTGAAATGCGCCACGATATCCGGCTCGAACACGCCCTTGATCTGGGTCAGGGCGGAGCGGATGCGTCGGGTGGCGACACGCAGGTCATGTAGAAACTCGGTATCGAGATCCGCCTTGGCGCCCTCGATGTTGGCCTCCAGAACCCTGAGCAGGTGCAGGTGGATCTCCTTGGCGACCAGATCGGCACGGCGCTTGGGACTCAGTTTGAAATCGAGCTTGGTGCTGTACTCACCCACCCGCTGACCACTCAGCTCCACGGCGCGCAGCATGGGATGTTCCATGAGGGGTTCGATACCCAGTTCCTTCTCCAACAGCTTGCGGGTGCGTTGCATGGCCTTGTCGTAGCCGCGTACCGGGATGAGGCGCAGGTACCGCCCCAACGCCCCCTCGGCGCCGCCCTGAGGCGCGCGAAAACGCGCCTCCTCCACCATCAGGCGCACCACGGTTTTGTCATCCCGGTTGAGAACCCGCATGCGGCGGGCACGGGCGAGGATGGTCACCACCGGCAACAGGGCGCGCACTTGCAGCATCGGTTCCAGGTTGTCGCGGAGGGCGCCCTTGGGGTAGTCCCAGGCAAATCGCGGCGGTTCGCCGGTCACCTCCAGGGTGGCGCGGGTGCTGTCGTCCAACAGATCGAACAGACGCAACTGGGTGCGTTCACCGGCAAAAACGGCCTCCAGGGAGAGATCGCGATGATAGAGCCGCCAGTCAAAACTGTCGTAATAACGCCGCTCAACCCGCTCTTCGGGCTCGAACTGGAGCGACAGCAGGGCCTTGAGGCGTTCTTCCAGTTCGGCAAGGGGACGTTCGTCAGCGATCAGGAACTGCAGGGCGGGCGTCATTTCTTTGTTCTCGGCGGGTGGACGCCCCCCTATACTAGTCCGTCGCGCGGGCAAGATCCAACAGCAAATCCACCACGCCCGGCGCGGCACCCACATAGGGGGTCACCCGGATGGATACATCGGGGTGCGCCTCCCGGGCCGCCTCGATGATTGCCGGAATGTCGTCACTCATGTGCCGCCCGGCGGCAAGAAAATAGGGGATCACGACTACCTCGTCGGCGCCGGCCCGGATGCAGTTCTCGATGGCCTCGGGAATGGTCGGACCGGCAAGTTCGAGATACGCCGCCGTCACCCGGTCGAAGACATCCATCGCCCGCGCCTGTAGTTGTTCGGCCACATGGCGCACCTCCTGGTTCGACGCCTCCCGGCGGCTGCCGTGGGCGACCAGGACCAGACTTCTCATACAGAATCCTCCTTTTCGGGGGCTTGAAGACTCTTGGCAGCGATCTCGTAGACGTCCTTCGAGACCTTTGCCGCCATGATACGCTCCAGTTGCGCCTGCATCAGCCGCTGACGGGGTTCGTCGTAACGCCGCCAGCGGGCCATAGCGCGCAACAGGCGCGCGGCAATCTGAGGATTGAGCGGATCGAGGGCCAGTACCTGATCGGCGAGAAAACGGTACCCCTCTCCCGAGACATCATGAAAACGGACGGGGTTCGCGTTACAGAAGGCACCGATGAGTGAACGCACCTTGTTGGGATTGCGGAGGGAGAAGGCGGGATGCGCCATCAGCGCCCGCACCCGGTCGAGGGTATCGGGCAGGCGAGACACCGCCTGCACCGCGAACCACTTGTCCATCACCAGAGGATCGTCGCGCCAGCGGGCCTCGAACGCGGCCAACGCCTCGCCCCGCTCCGGCGCGTCCAGATGGGTGAGTGCACCGAGCGCCGCCATGGTGTCGGTCATGGTGTTGGCCGTTCGATAATGGTCGAGGCAGAGCACCGCGCCCCCTTCCCCTTCGGCAAGGTACGCGAGGCAGAGATTACGCAGCCGCCGCCGGGCGATGTCCGCCGGCTCGATGCTGAAAGCCACCGGCGCCGCGTTGCGCCCGTAGACTTCGTGGAATGTATCGCTCAATCGTCCGGCAAGTTCGACGCGGGTCCAGAGGCGGGCGGCGTGGATTCCGTCCACGTCCACCACCGCCATCTGGTCGCCGAGGTAGCTCTCCGAAGGGAGGGTGAGCACCTCGGCTTGGAGGGCTTGGTCACCGCCTTCCTCGACCAGTGCCAAACGAAACGCCTCGGCAAACTCCTCTGGCAGCATCATGGGCTGGCCATCGGCACGCGCCGTCACCTGGGCCAGTAATACCCTCTGGGCCAGGGTCTGCGCCGCGTCCCATCGGTTGAAGGGGTCGCTGTCGTGGGCCATGAGGAAGGTGAGCATCGCGTCGCTGTAGTTGAAGCGCACCTTCACCGGCGCGGAGAAACCGCGCAACAACGAAGGCACCGGCCGCTCGGCGAGTCCGGCAAATTCAAAACGTTCCTCAGGCTCGCGCAGCTCGAGCATACGGGTACCGGGCATGGCGGCGGTCTCACCTGCCAGGGTCACCGGCAGATCGCGTCCATCGCTGTCCAGCAGCCCCAGGGCGAAGGGGATGTGAAACGGTTCCTTGTGTGGCTGACCGGGGGTGGGCGGACAACTCTGGCGCAGGGTAAGGGTATAGCGTCCTGCGGCGGCATCCCACCTTTCGTCCACCGACACCTCCGGCGTGCCAGCCTGGCTGTACCAACGGCGGAACTGGGTCAGGTCGCGGCCAGAGGCATCCTCCATGCAGCGCACGAAGTCATCCGTCGTCACCGCCTGACCGTCGAATCGTTCGAAGTAGAGATCGGTGGCTTTACGGAAGGTCTCGCGCCCCAACAAGTTGCGTTGCATGCGCACCACCTCGGCCCCCTTCTCGTAGACGGTGACGGTGTAGAAGTTGTTGATCTCGATGTAGGACTCCGGCCGCACTGGATGGGCCATGGGACTGGCGTCCTCGGCGAACTGGTGGGCGCGCAACAGGCGCACGTCCTCGATGCGCTTCACCCCCCGAGACCCCATGTCGGCGGAGAACTCCTGGTCGCGGAAGACGGTGAAACCCTCTTTGAGCGAGAGCTGGAACCAGTCGCGGCAGGTGATGCGATTGCCGGTCCAGTTGTGGAAGTACTCGTGGGCAATCACCCCTTCGATGCCCTGAAAGTCCTGATCGGTGGCCGTCTCGGGGCGGGCCAGCACGTACTTGCTGTTGAAGATGTTGAGCCCCTTGTTTTCCATGGCACCCATATTGAAGTCGTTCACCGCCACAATCATGTAGATGTCGAGGTCGTACTCGCGGCCATACTCCTGCTCATCCCACCGCATCGCCTTCTTCAATGAACGCATGGCGTGGTCGCACTTCTCCACGTTCTCCTTCTCCACGAAGATCCGTAACGCCACGTTACGTCCCGATGCCGTCGTGAAGCTATCCTCGATGCGTTCGAGATCGCCGGCCACCAACGCGAACAGGTAACAGGGCTTGGGAAAGGGGTCCTCCCAGCGCACGCGATGACGGCCATCATCGAGGGATGCCTCTTCCACCGGATTGCCATTTGAGAGCAACACCGGATATCGGGCGCGGTCGGCCAGGATCTCGGTACTGAAACGCGCCATCACATCCGGCCGGTCCAGATACCAGGTGATGTGGCGAAAACCCTCCGCCTCGCATTGGGTGCAGAACATGCCGCCAGATCTGTATAGCCCCTCCAACGCCGTGTTTTTTTGCGGATAGATGCGCGCTTCGGTTTCCAGAGTGAAACGGTTCGGCACCCCGATGAGCGTCAGGCCCTCGTCGTCCAGGCGGTAGCGCGCCGCGTCGAGCCGGCGCCCGTCCATCGAGATCGCCAGCAACTCCAACCCCTCGCCATTCAAAAACAGGTCGGGTGACCGACTCTCCGCGGCCGGGTTGCGCCGCAGTGCCAGACGGCTGTGAACACGGGTCTCCTCCTCGCCCAGTTCAAAACGGAGATCGACGGTATCGATAAGGAACTCGGGAGGGCGATATTCCTTCAGATAGACAGTTCGAGGGGTATCACGAAGCATTGCGGCCACCGCTTGGGCTCATAAGGAAGCGGGTTATGTTAGGGCCATTTGCCAGCGACTCCAAGCCGGGGAATTCCCCCAGTGGACCCCCTGGAGCGGGATTGATAGCATACTAGGAGTCTGTCGGATTTAGGATTAATCTACTGCGCTGATGGGAAAGCGGTCCATTTTTCCTCGATTTTTTGTTGCATAGGCCCACTATGCGCCTCAAAATCGAGAAAAACTGGCCTCGCCTTCCCACCATGCTCGCGACGATTACCTAAACCCGACAGACTCCTAGTGAACTGAACAACAGGGTATTGATCAGCATGAAACCCAAAGTCGTGATGTATACCACCACGATATGTCCTTACTGCCACCGGGCCAAGCGTCTGCTGGACAGCAAGGGGGTGAGGTACGAGGAACGCCATATCGAGGGCAACAGCGCCCGGATGCGCGAGATGATGGAGCGCAGCAAGCGGCGCACGGTGCCGCAAATCTTCATTGGCGACCTCCATGTCGGGGGCTATGACGACATGGCCGCCCTCGACGCCCGGGGTGAACTCGACCCCTTGCTGGGGCTGAAATAGCGCATCCGATGGCCACCAAGGGTGAACCGGATCGCCTGCGCCTGGACAAGTGGCTGTGGGCGGCACGCTTTTTCAAGACACGGCAGCTGGCCAACGAGGCCATCGTTGGCGGCAAGGTCCACCTCAATGGGCAGCGCAGCAAGCCGGGCAAAGAGGTGCGGATCGGCGCCCGACTCCGTATCCACAAAGGCTCGCTGGAATGGGATATCGAGGTCACCGGCCTCTCAAAGCAGCGGCGCCCGGCGAAAGAAGCGGCATTGCTCTTCAGGGAAACCGAAGAGAGCCTTCAGAAACGCCGGCAGGCAGTGGAGGCGCGCCGCCATGAGCGGGGACTGCGTCGTGCCGGCCCCCGACCGAGCAAGCGCGAGCGGCGTCAGATCCACCGCTTCGTGCAAAAAACCGGGGAGTAGCCCCGCCTCATGGACCAGGATGCCTTCCGTGAGACCTATCGGAACATCAATGACCGGCTGTGCGTCTTTGAAAAGAGCATCCTCACCAATCAAGCCCGCTGCACCTGCGCGGAACGCTTCTGCATCGCAGAGAGGGAGGGTGTACATTGTACGTCCGACGATGCCCAGGCGCTCTGCATCTCGCTCATCGACATGCTTCGGGAACAGTCGCGTTTTGCCCTGAAAACGAGTGATGAGCAGCCGGCCCTCGCGCACGGCAAGGCCATGAGAATCCAGATAGGGGGACTGCGGGGGCTCTATGCAGCCCTCTATCCCGGACAACCGGCGCCTTACCCTATCCCGGACATCAACGGTCTGATCGAGTCGGCCATCCACCGGTTTGGCGGGATTGACGCCCTGCCCCTGCAACCCATTATCCAGCAGATTGCTGCCTACCGGGGCCGAAAACGCGGCCGCAACAAGCCTTGAGACCCGTTTGTTGACCCGGCACCATATTATTATTAACCCGGCAACAATATATATCGCATTCAGCCGTGGCGTGCCGGTTCGCAGCAAGGCGGCCCATCGCCGCTGTAGCCACCCTACAGCAAGATGGGGCAACGCAGTCTGCGGGCCGGCACGCCACGGCCTGTCTTTGAATATCATAGGGTTAGGGGCTTCAGGCAGGCGCCGGACCTGCGTTCCAGC
>JALSTP010000224.1 GCA_026983675.1 Sedimenticola sp. | reverse complement strand
CGATCTCGGTGGCGGCATCGCCCATGGCGAGACGGAAATCGATGCGCGCCGCCGGCAGCGCCAGCCGCTGCGCGCAGTCGTGCAGCAGGGCGCGGGCGTCGTCCAGAATGGCGCGCGCCTCGGCCGGTTCGATATCGGTCAGGTCGGGCGTCACGTGCAGCAGCACCAGCCGGGTGCCGGCGTGGCGCGCCAGCTCGGTGAGCCAGACACCGAGCCCCGCGCCGCAGGTCGACGCCTTGACGGGGACCAGCAGGGTATGGTCGGCGGCCGCGGGCATAGCAGGCAGTGTACCGGCCACGGGCCGGCATGCAAGCTGTGACACAGCCGCTTCCGCGTCTACCGCCCGTCTGACGAGTCCGTTGCCTCCATGAACGCTGCCGCGGAGCAGGCGGTGCCGGAAGTGGTGGACGTGTTCGGCGCGGCCATCCGCGGCATGTCGCTGGCCGATGCCCGCGCCATCCTGCAGGGCCCGGACGATGCGGCGACCCGCTACTTCCGCCGCACCAGCAGTGGGGCCCTGCTCGCGCGCATGCGCCCGATCGTGGAGCAGGCCACCGGCCGCACCGGCGTCACCTCGGCCTACAAGTCGATGATGCGCCGCGCCGGCGGTCTCGGCAGCCTGCCGGGCAGCGACGGCACCGACCTCGACGGCTACGTCACCCGCAAGACGCTCGACGGCCAGTTCCTGATGATCGCCGAACAGGAGAAACGGATCCGCGAAAACCCCGTCGAACGCTCCACGGCCTTGCTGAGGAAGGTGTTCGGTTCGCTGAACCCTTGATTGACCGAAGCGGCGGTCGTTTCATCCTCGCGCCATCCAGCGGCTGGCGCGTGTCGCACGACCCTGGACAACCCCGGTTCGAAACCGCAGCTGGCGGGGCGTGGTCCGTTTTCCCGAAGAGGCGTGTCTGGTGGGCCCGCCAGGACTCGAACCTGGGACCAAGGGATTATGAGGGCCTGAAAAATCAATAAGTTACTGATTATTCTGGAACAGAGAGGTAGACCCCGGTATCCGGACAGGGAAGAGGAAAGTTTAAGTGTCTTCTGCGAAGCTAGTCAATGTAGTCGCAGGAGTAGAAAATAAAGAGAAAACGTCGTAATCATTCAGCGAGTTTCAAGGCAAAGGTAGCACTGGCGGCCATCCGGGGAGACAAGACGCCGGCAGAACTATCCGAGCAGTTTGATGTGCATCAGAACCAGATCCAGGACTGGCGGTGAAAGCTGCTGGACAAGGCAGATCAGGTCTTTGCACGAGGCGGAAGTTCAGCTTCCGAGCCAGAGCACAAGGTGAAGGAGCTGCACGCCAAGATCGGGCAGTTGACGATGGAACGGGATTTTTTAGAACAAGGGCTGGAAAGGATTCACGGCCCGCGAGGCAGAAAATGATTGACCGGACGCATTCATTGCCCGTGATCCGCCAGTGTCAGCTGCTGAACCTCAATCGCTCCACCGTGTATTACCAGCCGCTGGAGGTTTCTGATGAGGATCTGAAGCTGATGCGGCAAATCGATGAGATCCATCTCAAACGCCCGTTCTACGGCAGTCGCCGGATCCGGGATGATTTGCAGGATCTGGGCTATCCGGTGAACCGCAAGAAGGTCCAGCGGCTGATGCGGCAGATGGGGATCATGGCGCTGTATCCGAAGCGTAACACCAGTGTCCCGGGCAAGGGGCTCAATCTCTACCCCTACCTGCTGAAGGGGTTGACGATTGACCGTCCGAATCAGGTATGGGCGACGGATCTGACCTATATTCCCATGGCCAGGGGCTTTGTGTACGTCGTAGCGATGATGGACTGGTACAGCCGCAAGGTGCTGTCCTGGCGAGTTTCCAACAGCATGGATGCAGATCCTTGCGTGGAGGCGCTGGAGGAGGCCATCAGCCGCTATGGCGTGCCGGAGATCTTCAACACGGACCAGGGCGGCCAGTTTACCAGCGATGCCTTCACCGGCGTTCTCAAGGACGCTGGCATCAAGATCAGCATGGACGGTAAAGGCCGATGGGTGGACAATGTGTTCGTAGAACGCCTGTGGCGCAGCCTGAAATACGAGGAGGTGTACCTCAAAGCATACGACACCGTTGCAGAAGCCCGGTTGGACATCGGAAACTATTTCCGGTTCTACAACCGTGAACGCAGGCATCAGGGCCTGGATCGGCAGACGCCGGATCAGGTCTATGCTGGAAGTGAACTGTGGCCCGTTGCAGCGTAATCAGGCCACAGGATAGGTGGGCAGAATACACTTAAACGGCTGTCCAAATTCCGGGGTCCATTTCTAAAAGCCACACCGACCTCGACAACCTGCCGGAGCCGGATGAATTGGCCGAGGAAATCATCGAAAACCTTGAAGCCGGCCTGAACAGCTTCCGGGAAGTTCTCATGTCACTGACCCGACCGCCGGAGAACACAGCCGATGAGACACCATACAGTCAGTAGGTCGATATATGTAGGAGCCTGAGAGCGAGGATTACCACGGACGCAGCCATGATTACTGAATTGCTGGAACCTCGTCTCGATCTGCTTCGCGAGGAATACGTTCTCGTTCAAGCGTGGAAGAAGACAGCGACTTATATCAGATACCATAACTGGTATTCCGATACACTGACACTTGATCTCGCAGCGGTAAACCTTCCGACTTTCCTGGGCCAAATCCGCGAGCGGCTACAATCCCCCGATCGGTGGGCGAATGATCCTCTGCGCATTGTGCCGGCGCCGAAGAGTCAGCGTTGGAAAGTATCACCGACATCAGGAGCCTGGGAGCCGGCTGAAAAGCGTGCGACCCAATCTCGACTTCGACCACTCGCCCACGTAAGTCTTGAGGATCAGGTTGTGACAACGGCACTCATGCTGTGTCTTGCCGACCGTATCGAGACAATGCAGGGTGACCCAAGAACACCTGTTCATGATATCGACAGTCGCAAACGGGTCATATCGTACGGAAATCGGCTCTTCTGCGACGCCGCCGGAAAAGCGCTGCGCCACCGTTGGGGGTCCGCGAAGTTGTATCGGGCCTACTACCAGGATTATCGCACCTTTCTTTCCCGGCCCGAGATCGTCGCCGAATCAATCACGTCGTCAGAAGGAAAACATGTCTTTGTGGTGTACTCGGACCTGCGCCAATTCTATGACCGTGTAAGACCGGACCTCCTGGCCTCCGCACTTCGAAACATCCAGCGAAATACTGACGATCCTGACTTCTTCAACTTCGCACGGCGTGTTCTAAGTTGGACTTGGGACTCGCGTGACCAAGGAGAGGTTGCTATCTACGCTGAACAAGCGGGAATGGCTGATTTCACACGCGTTGCGCTACCACAGGGTCTGGTATCCGCCGGTTTCTTCGCAAACGCCGTTCTTTTTTCGTTTGATAACAGGTTGCGCCGTCTGATCGGCCACGATATCGGGACGGGAATCCACCTGGAGGATGCATGTCGATATGTCGATGATCTACGAGTCGTCGTTACAGCACGGCGAGGGGGCGATGGAGAGATTGAGTACATCAAGGAGGCAGTCTCCGCATGGCTGCAAGGCCTTCTGCAGCAGGAGGCGGCCGGGCTTGAACTATCTGAGGAGAAGACCAAGGTAGCCGCATTTGGTGGCGAGGAAAGGCCGCTGGTCCGACAGAGCACAAAAATGAATCGCATTCAGTCAGCGGTTTCCGGGGGCTTTGATGCAATTGGCGGTGAGGAAATCCTTGCGGCGATTCAGGGATTGATGCACACGCAAGACGCACTTGGCGTGGCAGCGGATGACAGCGGCTGGCGCCTCTCGCCTGTTCCTGATGTTCGTGACGAGACGGTCTCCAGATTCGCAGCTGGTCGGTTTCGAATGACATTTCGCTCAATCCGACCACTTCTTGAAGACTCGGGTGAATTTGATGAAACCACCTCCGGGCTTGGTGAGACAGCATCTGCTGGCGGGGTTCGCCCAGCTCGGACACGGCGCGAATTGGATGAGGATGCGCGTGCCTTCGCCCTTGGCCTGGTCCAACGGTGGGTCGAGGATCCATCCAATGTCCGGCTTCTCCGCATAGGCCTGGACATCTGGCCTGACAAGGAAGTACTGAAAGAAGTACTTGACCTGCTCAGGCCGTTCACCGAAAAGGGCGGCCGGCGAAAGGCGCCGAAGCACGTGGCCTTGTACTGCCTGGCTGAAATTCTGCGAGCGGGCGCCACCGAAACCGGCTTGGTAGAAGATAACGAGTGCCTGCCATCCGGTGTGGATCTGTCGGCATACCGTAGGATTCTGCGTGACGAGGCCGCACGCCTGATTGCACTGTCTTCTGCAACGGTTCCGTGGTATCTGCGCCAGCAGGCGCTCTTGTTTCTGGCCACCTTTGATCCAGCCGGAGCTCCGATAGTGCGCACAGGTGCTGGCCCAGAGACCCGGCATTATCGGGAGCTGATCCGATTCCTGCGCGGTGAGGGTGACCGACTCAAGAGCGCGGATTTTGCGACGCTCGCTGTTCTCGCAAGACGCGCATTCCTTGATCGGGACAGCTCTATCGAACTCGTAGCGCAGAGTCTTATTCCTGCACGCAAGAGAGAGATCGCGGTACGGGATCCCTCATTTGCACTCGAACTCAATGCGTCCTTACCTGGTGGAACATTATGCGACGACCTTCCCCCTGGAATCAGAGAAGACCTTTGTAACGGGATATTTGGTTGGAGCGATGGGTTCGAGAGTCTGGCCGAGATTGTCCTAAAGGAACATCCCACCGGCCCTCTCCGAAACGAACTCGGCTTGCTGCGATTTGCAAAGGCATTTCTCCGCGAGTGGCAGCAACAGGAAAAGGTGCCCGAAGTCATCACGCCAGGTCAGGTTCTTCTGAAACGGAAAGATGATGTAAATATCACCGATGTGGAGGAATTGCAGATCCTGGCGAGTCGGGCCAGCCCTTCGGGTTCACTCTATGAACCACCTAAATGGTGCGCTGAATCCGACCGGTGGCGATTCCAACTAGGTTTTCTGTTGCGATTCATCCTGTCTGGACAGCCGGATTTCACCCGTTCTGTACGCTCGGCTTTCTGGAAAGAAAGCGTGTCGGCATACCGACCGGCAGAAAGTCATTGGTACCAGAGGCTCTACGGTTTATTCAGCGGCCAACCGGCCTTTGGGGACGACTGGCTGCCAATTACGGATTGGGTGGAGCGCTTCGTGTTAGCCCTCCTACGTTGGCCGGGATGCCGGAGCCTGGATGAGTTTGACTGGATCGAACGCAGCCTCGACGAGGCAATAGAAAAAATTTCAGAAAGAATCGGTGATCTCGAGAAACATCGGGGAAGCGCCACCGGCACACTGATGCTGCCTTTGTATACAAAACGCCCGTCGGTTACGAATTCAAAGCGACCTCTGAGGGCTTGCGTGGTCCAGACTGTAATCCCGGGACCTAAGGAATTCAGCAAAGCCGATCTCACCCTCTCTGCCCCCACGGTACGAAGAATGCACCGCAATCATCTGTCGGCAGCCCTCGCTGCGGTGGAGCGTATGCTTGCCTTACGGGAAACACACAAGGGAAGCGACGGACGCCTTGACTGGCTAATCCTGCCAGAACTTGCTGTACACCCTCGCGATGTTCGTACCCATCTGATCCCGTTTGCTCGGGCTCACAGGACAATAATTCTGACCGGTCTAACCTATGAAGATATTCTGGCTGGGAAACCCCTCGTCAACTCAGCCTTGTGGATCATTCCAGAATGGTCTGATGCCTACGGCTTGCAAATGCGGATTCGCCGTCAAGGCAAGGCGCACCTCGCACCAAACGAGCAACTGTTCAATGACAGCACGATTCGTCTTCGGGATTTCCGGCCTTGCCAGTGGCTGGTAGGTTATCCCTGGTCGAGCGAGAAGGGTACACGACCAATATGGCTTACAGCGGCTATCTGCTATGACGCAACGGATCTGGGCTTGGTAGCAGATCTAAGAGATGCATCAGACGTATTCGCAATCCTGGCCCTTAATAAGGACGTCAAGACTTTCGACCAAATGGCTCTAGCACTGCATTACCACATGTTCCAGCTGGTGATAGTCGCTAACAATGGCCAGTATGGCGGGAGCAACGCATACTGGCCCAATGCCAATACCCATATCAGGCAGATATTTCACATGCATGGACAGCCACAAGCTTCAATCGCATTTCTTGAAATTGAAGACATCGCGGCCTTCTTGACACGGCATGATCAGGCTGCACCAACCAGTAATCAATGGAAGTATCCCCCCGCAGGGCTGAATGATTCATCTAAAGGAACCGTGTCGTAAA
>JALSTP010000223.1 GCA_026983675.1 Sedimenticola sp. | reverse complement strand
TCACGCCCTTGTCATTTATTTGGAAAAACATGCGCCCTACAGCCCCTTGGCGGGGGCCCTGGCACACATTGCTTTTGCGCTTGCCGAACTTACAAAGCGGCTGTTTGTCCCTTCGCATCATTGCGGATACGCCGAGTCGGGTGGGGGCGAGCGCAGGGAACATGCCAGCGCATTGTCCCCCAATGGCCGTCGGCGGGCGTCGAACATCGGTTCATGCACACTACTGCAAAAACCAAAAAATATCGTTAAATCAAAGGGATTAGATAGTGATATCACTTCATACTTGAAAAATATCCCGGGCGGAGACCTCCGAGCCCGGATCGTCCCCCTTACGGGGCGACGCAATCACCGGCTCCAGGCGCCCACTCCATCCAATTCCTATGGAAAGCCATAACCCATCACAGCCAACAGGGATCCCGCCGATGAAAACATTTCGTCTCTCGACCTTCGTCATCAAACTCGGCCTGTTGGCCATCCTTCTGATCGCCGGAATCACCACCGCCATCATCGCCGTCGACCGGACGCGGGCGGAAAAGAATTTCCACGAGTATGTCGACCAACAGATCAATGCCATCACCCTGCACCTGGGCAATGCAGACGCCACCCTCTCCGGAATCGCCGCCCTCTACCAGGCCAGGGAAGCCTTTAACACCCCGGAACTCACGACGTTTATCCATGAAGTCCTGTCCCAATCGCCGTACATCGACCACATTCTCTACCTGCCAAGGGTTTCCGCAGCGGAGAAGCAAGCGCTTGTAACCAAGATGCGGGACGCCGGCTTTCCCATGTTCAACATCTCTGAACTCACCGCACACCGAATGTCACCTGCCCGCCTGCGGGAGACCTATTATCCGGTGACTTTCATCGAGCCCATGAAACCGACATCCGTCCACCTGCTCGGCTTCGATGCGCTGTCGGTCCCTGCCCTCAAAAGGCCCATGGCGGAAGCGGGCCAGGGGGGAGAGATCGCCATATCACCCCCCGTCGGACTGATTGGCGCCCCTTCAACCTGGGCCTTCAAGGCCGTCTATCATGGACACGACAGCCCTGAGACAGCGGCCGAAAGACAACGTCGTCTTCGCGGCTTCGTCGCAATCCAGCTCGATCTCAAAAGACTGGCGATGGATCAATTCGCGGGACATCCGGCGCTGGATCTTTCCCTCACCGTCAAACCGCGGAATGGCGCCTCCTCCAACCTCGTTCCTGCTCTTCGGCCGCCCACCGATGAGGGTATCCGCCTTTTCCCACCCTTGTCATACAGCCGCGAACTTTCTTATCACAACGCCACCCTCGATTTCCGCTTCAACACCGCCGTGCAGACAAATGAAATTCGCACCCCACTCATCCTGTCTCTCGACGGCATGGCCGCACTGCTCGTGCTCGCGCTCGGTTTCAATCGCTTCCGGCGACGAATGGAAGAAATCGATGAACAGGAAAAACGCCAGCAGATCCGCGCATTGCAGGAACGTGCCCGGATCACGTTGCAATCGATCGGTGACGCCGTCATCACCACGAACGTCAATGGCATTGTGGAATACATCAATCCGGTTGCGGAGCAGCTCACGGGCTGGGACCTGGAAGAGGCCAAGGGGCACAAGCTCAAGGACCTGTTCACCCTCGTTGACGAGGCCGATGAAACCCCCCTTCCCTGCCCGGTGGAGAAATGTCTGAAAAATCATAAATGCCATCAGGAAGACAAATACGTTCTGCTGCTGAGAAACGATGGTGAAACCATCCCCGTGGACGAAAGCGTGGCGCCCATCACCAATGACGATGAGGACATCTCCGGCGTGGTCCTGGTACTTCGCGATGCCAGTGTGGAGCGACACCTGACCGCCCACCTGACCTATCAAGCCCTCCATGACAGCCTGACAGCCCTCAGCAACCGCCGCGATTTCGAGGACAAGCTGGAACACGCCCTGCAGCAGGCGCGCACCGAATCCGTTCAGCATGCGGTCCTCTATCTCGATCTCGATCAGTTCAAGCTGGTAAATGACTCCGCCGGCCATGTCGCGGGCGACACGCTGTTGAAACAGGTGGCCGCTGCCCTCAGGACCCAGCTACGCCCATCGGACCTGCTGGCTCGTCTCGGCGGTGATGAATTCGGCATTTTGCTGTCCCACTGTCCATTGGAAGACGCCGAGCGGATCGCCGCCAAGATCTGTAAAAGTGTCGAGGACATCCATTTTCGCTGGGAGGAGAAACTGTTCAAGATCAGCGTCAGTATCGGCATTGTCGTCATCGATTCGACCAGCAGCAGTCTAACAGCGGTGTTGAGCGCCGCGGACTCCGCGTGTTTCATCGCAAAAGACCTGGGACGTAACCGTTTCCACGTCTATCAGCCGGACGACAAGGAGGTGTCCCGCCGGGAGATGGAGTTGCAGTCGGTGCACCATATTCAGTATGCCTTGAAACACGGTGCGCTGAGTCTTTGCCTGCAACCTATCGTTGCCGCGCAGCACGACAAGGGCGGGGCCTTCATGGGCGAGTTCCTTGTACGCATGCGCGACAAGGAAGGCAATCCGGTCCTGCCATTTGCCTTCATCCCCACCGCGGAACGCTATGGCATGATGAAATCCATCGACCAGTGGGTCGTTTGCCACGCCATGCAACGCATCGCCGCCGACCGCGCCGGACAGATTGAAGCCGGCAGAGACCCTTGCGATATCTACACCATCAACCTCTCCGGGCAGTCACTCGACGATCCGGCCATGGTCGAGTTCATCGCCCGAAGCGCAAAGAAATGGGACGTGGATCCCACTAGCGTTTGCTTCGAGATCACCGAAACAGCAGCGATCACCCACCTGGAACGGGCCCTCGATATGATCAACGGACTGCGCGACCGTGGGTTTCTCTTCGCCCTGGACGATTTCGGCACCGGTCTCAGTTCCTTTGCCTATCTCAAGAAGATCCCGGTGGATTTTCTCAAGATCGACGGCGAATTCGTGCGCGACATGGAGCACGACAAAGTCGACCAGGCGATGGTGGAAACCATCAACAACATCGCCCATGTGCTGAACATCAAGACCATCGCAGAGTTCGTGGAAAACGAGGCGCTCCAGCACATGCTGGAAGACATGGGGGTGGACTATCTTCAAGGCTACCATCTGGGCCGCCCGGCGCCCGTGCCCCTGCCACTGGACCGCTCCCATCAACTGGAAGCCACCGGTTAGCAGTAACGGCTGGGAGTCTGCCGGACTTATTAACCCGGCAATAAAATATATCGCATTCAGGGCTTCAGGCAGGCGCCGGAACAAGGCGAAGTGCGCAGGCAAGGGGCGTTCCCTTGCCAAGGTCGCTCCAGTGCATCCATGCACTCGCGACACTTGGACATCCTGTCCAGCGCGCTGGAACTCAGGTCCGGCGCCTGCCTGAAGCCCCTAACCCTATGATATTCAAAGACAGGCCGCGGCTGAATACGATATATAGTGTTGCCGGGTTAATAATCGATATCCGTGGATTTGCAGCCAAACAGCTCAGATCACCTTCGAAAAACTCCCCTTCGAGGCGTCGGATGCAAGGTAACGGTCGAAGGACATGCAGATGTTGCGGATCAGCAGCCTTCCAGGCGGCAATACCTCGATGCCCTGGGTATCCATCCGCAACAGGCCGTCCTCGATCATGCCCTCCAGCCTTGGCAGTTCCTTGCGGAAATAGTCCCGGAAACCGATTCCCCAGCGGGTTTCCACGGTATCGAAACGCAGCTTGAAATTGCAGATCAGCTGAGTGATCACATCGCGGCGAATCTGGTCGTCCTTGCTCAGTTCGATACCCCGGAAGATAGGCAGGCGCCCGGCGTCGATACGCTGATAATACTCCTCCAATGAACGGACGTTCTGGCCATAGGTAGGATCGACCTTGCCGATGGAGGTGACCCCCAAGCCTATCAGATCACAGCCCGCATGGGTGGAGTATCCCTGAAAATTCCGATACAGGGTGCCATTGTGCTGAGCGATGGCCAGCTCATCGTCGGGCCGGGCGAAATGATCCATGCCGATATAGACATAACCGGCGTTCGTCAGGCGTTCGATGGTCATCTGCAGGATGCGCAGCTTCTCCTCCGGCACGGGAAGGTCCTCCGCGCTGATCCGGCGCTGGGGCTTGAAACGCTCCGGGAGATGGGCATAGTTGAACACCGACAACCGGTTTGGCGCCCAATCGATGATCTTGTCGAGCGTCCGCCCGAAGCTCTCCTCACTCTGGAATGGCAGGCCATAGATGAGGTCGATGCTCACCGAGCGGAACCCTTCACGCCGCGCCTCCTCCAGAACCCGCCGGGTCTCCGCCTCGGACTGGATGCGGTTCACCGCCCTCTGCACCGTTTCATCGAAGTCCTGAACACCGAGGCTCATGCGGTTGAACCCCAGTTCGCGCAGCAGCGCAATGGTGTCGCCGCGCGCCTCCCGAGGATCGATCTCTATGGAATATTCCCCCTCGTCGTTCGTCAGCAGCTTGAAATGACGGCGCGTGGTGTCCATCAGTTCCCGCATCTGCGCGTGGCTGATGAAGGTGGGCGTGCCGCCACCCCAGTGCAGCTGCTCGACCGGCCGTTCGGAATCGAACAACGCGGACTGCATCTCGATCTCACGGTAAAGCCGCTGCAGGTAAGGTTCCGCCAGACTCCGGTCCTTGGTCGCCACCTTGTTGCAGGCACAATAGAAGCACACCGTATCGCAGAACGGCAGGTGAAAATAGAGGGAGAGCGCCCGGCCGGTGGTGTTGCTCGCCTCGGCCGCCGCGCGATATTCGGCTTTGCCAAAGCCCTCGTGGAACTGCACAGCGGTAGGGTAGGAGGTATAGCGCGGGCCGCTCTGATCGTATTTGGCAATCAGGTCCGCATCAAAGAGCTTTGAATTTTTCATGGCACGACCCTTCTCTGGTTGGCAGACACATGCTGACAATGTCGTATTCAGGTCACCGAACGGCCAGCCACCCGGAGGGCGCGAATCAATCGGCGGCGTCCGTATCGATACCCTTGCGATGCGTCTCGTTGATCTGTTTGAGGAGGGTATGGAAGGGAATCTCGTCCGCGTAACGCTCCACCAGATCCATAAAGGGGAGATCCTCGCGCCCGAAATGGTAGTCGCCTTCGCACATCGCCCGATATAGACCCTTGACGCCCTCTTCCAGGGGCTCCAGGAATGCCGGAAACTGGCCGATGTCCTCCAAATCGAATTCCAGACAGGCGCGCAGGTCGTTCACCTCAAAGACCGCCTGCTTGACCCACTCGATATATTCCTCGGCACTGTGCGCACGTCTGAGACTCATTTCGCTGTCACCCTCTGAAACCCGGACCGATACTGTTCAAGCTGCTCGGCGGTCAGCAGGAACACCCCGCCGCCACCGCGCTCGAACTCAAGCCACAGGAACGGCACCGTAGGATAGCGCGCAACCAAGGCATCCGCGCTGTTGCCCACCTCGACCAGCAAGACCCCACCAGCAGCGAGGTGCGACCCGGCTTCCGCCAGAATCCGCGCCACCACATCCAGGCCGTCCTCTCCACCGGCCAGCGCCAGTACCGGTTCCTGATGGTACTCGGCCGGCAATCCGGCCATCTCCTCCGCCCCCACATAGGGGGGATTGCTGACAATGATATCGTACTTGCGCCCCTCCAGGGCAGCGAAAAGATCGGAGTGCACGATCCGGACCTGGCGCTCCACACCGTGCCGTGCGACATTGCGGCGGGCGACCTCCAAGGCCGCCGACGAGATATCCACCAGATCGACCTGCACCCCCGGCAGATGCACCGCTGTTGCAATACCGATACAGCCACTCCCCGTGCAAAGATCCAGCACCGTCTCGACCTGCCCGTCACCGAGCCAGGGATCGAAACCCTGTTCGATCACCTCCGCAAGGGGTGAACGGGGAATCAGGACCTCCGGGGTCACATGGAATGGCAGTCCTGCAAACCAGGCCTCTCCCACCAGATAGGCCGCCGGCAGGCGTTCCTCGATGCGGCGGGAAAACAGATCCAACACCTTACGCCGCTCGCTTGCAGTGACCGTGGCCTGCATATAGACCGCGGATAAATCACTGGGCAGGTGCAATGCGTGCAGGACGAGAAAGGCCGCCTCATCGATGGCGTTGTCCGTTCCATGGCCAAAAAAAAGCGCGGCCTCATTGAAACGGCTCGCCCCCCAACGAACCAGATCGAGTATCGTCGCAAGCGCGTTCGTCTCTTGAGTCAATGGCAAAGATCCAGGATAAATTAAGGGATTTTATATGATTCCATATGGCAATGTGTAAAAAACGCTACAATATTATTATTAACCCGGCAACA
>JALSTP010000222.1 GCA_026983675.1 Sedimenticola sp. | reverse complement strand
CTGGAGACAACGTCAAGATGACGGTGAAGCTGATTGCGCCGATCGCGATGGAAGAGGGGTTGCGTTTTGCGATCCGGGAAGGTGGGCGCACCGTGGGCGCCGGCGTGGTGAGCAAGATCATAGAGTAATCGAGAAATGGCAAGCCAGAGAATACGAATCCGTCTGAAGGCGTTCGATCACCGATTGATCGACCAGTCCGCGCGTGAGATTGTTGAGACCGCCAAAAGAACTGGTGCTCAAGTAAAAGGGCCTATCCCGTTGCCCACGAAAATGGAGCGGTTCACGGTGCTGATTTCACCGCATGTCAACAAGGACGCGCGCGATCAATACGAGATCCGGACACACAAACGTCTGATGGATATCGTCGATCCCACGGACAAAACCGTGGATGCATTGATGAAGCTCGATCTGGCTGCGGGTGTGGATGTTCAGATCAAACTGAACTGAGGTATTAGCAATGTCGATCGGATTGATAGGGCGTAAGGCCGGGATGACGCGAATCTTCACAGAGGAGGGCGCATCCATCCCGGTAACCGTCATTGAGGTAACGCCAAACCGCATAACGCAGGTGAAGACCGACGAAAGGGATGGCTATCGCGCAATCCAGGTGACTTGCGGTCAACGCAAGGCATCGCGAGTAAATAAACCGGCGGCGGGGCATTTCGCCAAGGCGGGGGTCGAAGCGGGACGCGGGCTGTGGGAATTCCGTCTCGACGAGAATGAAGGCGACGATATAGCCGTTGGTGGTGAGATCAAGGTCGATATCTTCGAGGCCGGACAAAAGGTGGATGTCAGGGGGCGTACCCAGGGAAAGGGGTTTGCCGGCGGTGTGAAGCGCCATAATTTCAGGACCCAGGATATGACGCATGGTAACTCGCTTTCCCATCGCGCGGCCGGTTCTATCGGCCAGTGCCAGACACCGGGGAGAGTGTTCAAGGGAAAGAAGATGGCGGGTCACATGGGGAACGTCAACCGTACCCAGCAGAGCCTGGAAATTGTCCGGATCGACACGGAAAGGAATCTGTTGCTGGTCAAGGGGTCGGTGCCTGGCGCCACGGGTGCGGATCTGGTCGTGTCCGCAGCCACGAAGCAGAAAACAGGGGGTTAGACGATATGGACCTCAGTATACGAGGTGGAGATGGCGGTGTTCAGGTGTCAGAACAGGTATTCGGTATGGAGTTCAAGCCGGCGCTGATCCATCAGGTGGTTACGGCCTATATGGCCGCCGGTCGGGCCGGGACGAAAGCACAGAAGAGCCGGTCCGGGGTGAGCGGCGGGGGCGCCAAACCATGGCGTCAGAAAGGCACCGGCCGGGCGCGCGCGGGTACTATACGGAGTCCGCTCTGGCGCTCAGGCGGCGTGACCTTTGCGGCACAGCCGCGCGATTATTCGCAGAAGGTCAATCGCAAGATGTACCGCGGTGCGATTCGTTCCATCCTGTCGGAACTGGTGCGGCAGGACCGGCTCGTTGTCGTCGAAGGCTTTGGCGTGTCGGCGCCGAAGACTAAGGAGTTGGCCGCCAAGCTGGGAGAATTGGGGCTAAAGGAAGTCCTCATTCTGACTGAGGCGAGCGATGACAACCTCAAACTGGCCTCGCGCAATCTGTATCGTGTGGATGTGCGGAGTGTCGGGGAAGTGGATCCGGTAAGCCTGATTGCCTACGACAAAGTGTTGGCAACGGTGCCGGCGATCAAACTGCTGGAGGAGCGTCTGTCATGAACAATGAGCGCCTTCTCAAGGTCTTGTTGAGTCCTATCATCTCGGAAAAGAGCGCGAACATGGCGGATAAACACCGTCAGTACGCGTTCAGGGTGGCGACGGACGCCACAAAAAGGGAGATTGGAAAGGCGGTGGAGAAGATGTTCGATGTTGAGGTGCAACGCGTCACCGTCGTCAACACCAAGGGTAAGTCAAAGCGGTTTGGCCAGATTCAGGGTCGAAGAGCAAATACACGCAAGGCGTATGTGCGTCTGAAGCCTGGCCACGATATCGATTTCGCGACGGGGGCCTGATGGGCCTCGACGCCGAACGTTTGGAAGCAATGTGATGGCAATTGTAAAAACTCGACCAACCTCTCCTGGAAGGCGCTTCGTTGTAAAGGTTGTGTCTCCCGAACTCCACAAGGGCGGGCCCCACTTGCCGCTTGTTTCACACAAGACGAAAAGTGGCGGGCGGAATAACAAAGGCAGGATCACCACCCGGCATCGTGGTGGTGGGCACAAGCAGCGCTATCGGATCATCGATTTCAAGCGGAACAAGGTCGGCGTGCCTGGCATCGTCGAGCGATTGGAATACGATCCCAATCGGAGCGCCCATATCGCCCTTATCAAGTACCGGGATGGCGAACGCGCCTATATCATCGCGCCGAAAGGGCTCAAGGTGGGCGCCGAGATCCGTTCAGGAGAAGATGCGCCTATCGCGGTTGGTAACTGCCTGCCGTTGAGGAACATGCCGCTGGGCAGCGCGATTCACTGTATCGAGATGAAACCCGGAAAGGGGGCCCAAATTGCGCGTGCTGCGGGAACTTCGGCCCAGCTCGTCGCCAAAGAGGGGCAACACGCCACCCTGCGGTTGCGCTCCGGCGAAATGCGAAAGGTGCTTGCCGATTGCCGCGCGGTGATCGGGGAAGTGGGCAATGCTGAGCATAGTTTGCGCTCGCTTGGAAAGGCAGGCGCATCCCGCTGGCGCGGGATTCGCCCAACCGTCCGCGGTGTGGCGATGAACCCGGTGGATCATCCGCACGGCGGTGGTGAAGGAAGGACCTCCGGAGGGCGGCATCCGGTCAGTCCGTGGGGTGTCCCGACGAAAGGACACAAGACGCGCAAGAACAAGCGTACCGATCGCATGATCGTACGCCGACGTAACCGTAAATAACGCTTGAGGTTAGAGACGTGCCACGCTCCATTAAGAAAGGGCCATTTGTCGATCACCACCTGATGAAGAAGGTGGAGAAAGCGGTGGAGGAGAACAGCAAACGCCCGATCAAGACTTGGTCTCGCAGATCGATGGTATTGCCGGAGATGGTGGGACTCACCATCGCGGTCTACAACGGGCGTCAACACGTCCCGGTATTGATCAGTGAAAACATGGTGGGCCATAAGTTAGGTGAGTTCGCTGTCACGCGCACATATCGTGGCCACATGGCGGACAAGAAATCCAAGTAATCGGAGTCGGCATCATGCAGTCATTTGCGAAATTGCGGCATGCCCGGGTCTCGGCACAGAAGGCGAGGCTGGTGGCGGATCAGGTGAGAGGGAAGCCGGTCGAAGAGGCGCTCGATCTTCTGACGTTCAGTAAAAAGAAATCGGCGGGCATCATCAAGAAGGTGTTGGAGTCTGCAATTGCCAACGCCGAACACAATGAAGGCGCCGATATCGACGAGCTGCATGTGAGTGCCATATGGGTCGACGAAGGTCCAACCATGAAGAGAATCAGAGCGCGGGCGAAAGGGCGGGCCGCCAGAATATTCAAACGTACAAGCCACATCACTGTAGAAGTGGCGGAAAAGTAATTCACAGCGAGAGAGACCACGATGGGTCAGAAAGTTCATCCAACAGGAATACGGCTCGGGATCGTCAAGGACTGGACATCCAAATGGTATGCGGATAGCCGCGATTATGCGGACCTGCTGAATACCGATCTGAAAGTTCGCGATTATCTGAAGGAGAAGCTCTCGGAAGCGTCCGTCAGCCGTATCCAGATCGACCGTCCTGCAAAGAACGCGCACATCACGATTCACACGGCCCGGCCCGGACTCGTCATCGGAAGAAACGGGCGGGATATCGATGTGTTGCGTGGTGAAGTTTCGCGAATGATGGGGATCCCGGTGCATATCAGCATTGAGGAGATCCGCAAGCCCGAACTCGACGCCCAACTCGTAGCGGAGAGCGTGGCGCAGCAACTGGAGCGGCGCATCATGTTTCGCCGTGCCATGAAGCGCGCGGTGCAGAATGCCATGCGCATTGGCGCTGAAGGCATCAAGATCAATATCGGGGGTCGCCTGAACGGTGCGGAAATCGCGCGCAGCGAGTGGTATCGCGAGGGCCGGGTGCCGTTGCATACGCTTAGGGCCGATATCGACTACGGCTTTGCCGAAGCCAACACCACCTACGGTGTCATCGGCGTCAAGGTATGGATCTTCAAGGGCGAGGTGTTTGGGGACTCCACCGAGGCGGCAAAAGAGCCGAAAGCCAAGGCCACGGGTAAGAGGGCATAAGACATGTTGCAACCAAAGCGCACGAAGTTCCGCAAGCAGCAGAAGGGCAGGAACCGGGGGCTGGCCCAATCGGGCAACAAGGTGAGTTTTGGCGAATTCGGCCTAAAGGCCACGGGTCGCGGACGGTTGACGGCGCGCCAGATAGAGGCGGCCCGACGTGCCATTACCCGCCACGTGAAACGTGGGGGGAAGCTTTGGATTCGGGTGTTTCCGGACAAGCCCATCAGCAAGAAGCCGCTCGAAGTGCGGATGGGTAAGGGTAAGGGTAATGTTGAATACTGGGTCGCCCAGATACAGCCGGGGCGCATGTTGTATGAGATCGAAGGTGTGAGCGAGGAAATGGCCCGGGAGGCATTTGCGCGCGCCGCCGCCAAACTGCCGGTCCAGACGACGTTTACAAAACGGGTGGTGATGTGATGAAGGCAAGTGAACTCAGGCAGAAATCCCAGGAAGAGTTGCAGTCGGACCTGGAGGCGCTGTTGAAGGAGCAGTTCAACCTGCGGATGCAGCTTGGCAGCGGTCAGCTGACCCGTCACCATCAGATGAGAGCAGTACGCAGGGACGTCGCCCGGATCAAGACAGTGATGAACGAATTGAAGTCAGGTGAGGCATCATGAGCGAGGAAAAGGCGATGAACAGGGCGCTGACTGGAACGGTTGTCAGTGATGCAATGGATAAGTCCATCACCGTTCTCGTGGAAAGAAAGGTCAAGCACCCGCTTTACGGGAAATTCATCCGCAGGTCGACGAAGCTTCATGCCCACGACGAGGACAATGAGTGCAAGGTGGGTGATGTGGTGTTGATCGAACAATGCCGGCCCATCTCGAAGACCAAGACATGGAGGCTGGTGCGGGTCATGGGACGGGCAAGCTAGGCGCTGAGGCGAGACGCTACTATCAGGGTTGGTATAGAAAAATGATTCAAATGCAAACTATGCTGAATGTCGCCGACAACTCCGGTGCAAAACGCGTTCAGTGCATCAAGGTTCTGGGTGGCTCGCACCGTCGTTATGCCGGTATAGGGGATGTCATCAAGGTGAGCGTGAAGGATGCAATCCCGCGCGGCAAGGTCAAGAAGGGCGACGTCTACAATGCCGTCGTCGTACGTACCAAGAAGGGGGTGCGTCGCGCAGACGGTTCACTGATACGTTTCGATGGCAACGCCGCCGTGCTGCTGAATACACAATTGCAACCCATCGGTACCCGCATATTCGGCCCGGTGACACGTGAATTGAGGGGGGAGAAATTCATGAAGATTATTTCTCTGGCCCCGGAAGTTTTGTGAGGCAACACCATGGCGATGCGAAAAGTACGGCGTGGCGATGAAGTGATCGTCATTTGTGGCAAGGACAAGGGAAAACGGGGCACGGTCCTCAAGGTGGTCGATGAAGAGCGGGTCGTGGTCGAAAATGTCAACATGGCGAAGCGCCATACCAAGGGGAATCCTATGAAGGGAGAACCCGGCGGTATTCTCGACAAGGAGATGCCATTGCACATCTCCAACGTGGCGGTGTTCAATCCGGCGACCGGCAAAGCGGACCGGATTGGGTTCAAGATACTCGACGACGGGCGCAAGGTAAGGGTCTTCAAGTCGAATGGCGAAGTAGTGGATATCTAAAGGTTCAAGGCGGGCATCGAAATGTCAAGGTTGCAAGCGTTATATCAGGACAAGATCGTGCCGGAGCTTCAGCAGAAGTTCGGTTACAAGAGCGTGATGCAGGTCCCCAGGATCACCAAGATCACCCTCAATATGGGGGTCGGTGAGGCGATTGGTGACAAGAAGGTCATGGAGTTCGCCGTCAACGATATGCGCGCTATATCCGGTCAGCAACCAATCGTGACCAAGGCGCGTAAATCGGTCGCCGGTTTCAAGATTCGGGAAGGGTGGCCCATTGGCTGCAAGGTCACGTTGCGTCGGGAGCGGATGTACGAGTTTCTCGACCGGTTGATCAATATCGCGATCCCGCGTATCCGGGATTTCCGCGGCATGAACACCAAATCGTTCGATGGCCGCGGTAATTACAGCATGGGTGTAAAGGAACAGATCATGTTTCCTGAGATCGATTATGACAAGGTGGATGCGTTACGCGGGCTGGATATCACCATCACGACAACGGCACGAAACAATGAGGAAGGCAGGGCGCTGCTGGCGGCGTTCAACTTCCCGTTCAGGAACTGAGAGAGCACGATGGCGAAAAAGAGCATGATTGCGCGCGAGGTCAAACGGGCCAAGGCGGTGCGGAAATACGCTGCGAAGAGGGCAGCCCTGAAGGCAGTCTTCAATGATCCGAACAGCAGTATGGAACAACGTGAAGAGGCTGCACTCAAGTTGCAGAAGCTACCGCGCGATGCGAGTCCGGTCCGGCTGCATAATCGTTGCCGGATCAGTGGCCGCCCACATGGATATTACCGTAAATTCGGCTTGGCGAGAAATAAGTTGCGCGAGGCGGCGATGCGGGGTGATGTTCCGGGCTTGGTGAAGGCAAGCTGGTAACCAAACGAAAGTCACGCTGCTTGGCAGCGGCGGATGAAATTGGGTATCGCATCGATAGTGGTGGCCTGACCCGAGGAGAAGCTTAGATATGAGTATGTCCGATCCGATTGCGGATATGTTGACACGAATCAGAAACGGTCAGAGAGCAGGCAAGGTTGATGTCAGAATGCCGCTTTCGAAAACCAAGCGCGCAATCGCAAACGTGCTGAAGGAAGAGGGTTATATCGCGGAGGTGGATGAGGATGTCTCTGACGGTAAGCCTACGTTGGTGATCAAGCTGAAGTATTTCCAAGGCAAGCCTGTCATCGATATGCTCAAGAGGGTGAGTCGGCCTGGGCTCAGAATCTACAAGGGCAAGGACGACCTGCCGAAGGTTCGCGGCGGATTGGGTATCGCGATTATTTCCACGTCGAAGGGCGTAATGACGGACAAGTCCGCACGCGCAGCGGGGCAGGGTGGCGAAGTCATCGCCTTCGTAGCTTAAGGGTGGGTATCCATGTCTAGAATTGCAAAGAATCCTGTCTCGCTTCCGAAGGGCGTCGAGGTCAAGATCGACGGACAGCACGTCACCGTAAAGGGCGCGAAAGGTGCCCAGGAATGGGTGGTGCATCCGGATGTAGAGGTCGTATTGGAAGAAGGTGTTGTGGCGGTAAGGCCGGCCACAGAGAGCAAACAGGCTTGGGCGCAAGCGGGTACCACGCGTGCACTCATAAACAATATGGTTGTGGGGGTGTCGCAGGGATTCGAGAAGAAGTTACAGCTCGTGGGAGTCGGGTACCGTGCGCAATCAAAGGGCCGCACGTTGAATTTGAATCTTGGTTTCTCGCATCCTGTAGATTATGCAGTGCCGGAGGGAATCGAGATTTCGACGCCTTCACAGACAGAGATCGTGGTGAGCGGAATCGACAAGCAAAAGGTCGGGCAGGTTTCGGCGGAGATTCGTAGCTTTCGGCCTCCAGAGCCCTACAAGGGTAAGGGCGTGCGCTATGCGGATGAGCATGTTGTGCGTAAAGAGGCCAAAAAGAAATAGGATTATGCGATGGACAAAAAGACTTCCAGAATACGGCGGGCGCGTCGATCACGGGCCAAGATCAAAGAGCTGCGGGTGCATCGGCTCTCCGTTCATCGAACCCCGCGGCATATATATGCACAGATTATTGCGCCTTCCGGATCCGAGGTCGTGGTGAGCGCATCGACGGTGGACAAGGCATTGCGCAGTGCCATTGACGGTCACACGGGCAACAAGGATGCATCGGTGATTGTCGGTAAAGCGATTGCTGAAAGGGCCAAAGCGGCGGGCATCGAGCAAGTGGCCTTCGACAGGTCAGGTTTCAAATATCATGGTCGCATCAAGGCGCTGGCAGACGCGGCGCGTGAAGGCGGGCTGCGATTTTAGAGGTTGGGAATATGGCAAATTTCAACGCGAAACCCGAAACAGACGGGCTGCTGGAGAAACTGATCAACGTCAACAGGGTGGCGAAGGTGGTAAAGGGTGGCCGGCAGTTTGGTTTCTCCGCGCTTACGGTCGTTGGCGACGGCAAGGGCCGTGTGGGTTTCGGGCAGGGGAAGGCCCGGGAGGTCCCGATCGCGATCCAGAAGGCGATGGAGAACGCACGTAAGAACATGATCAGCGTCAAGCTTGCGGATACGACACTGCAATATCCGATAGTCGCACGCCATGGCGCCGCCAAGGTCTTCATGCAGCCGGCATCGGAAGGCACGGGCATCATCGCGGGCGGTGCAATGCGGGCCGTGTTCGAGGTGCTGGGCGTACAGAACGTCCTGTCGAAATGTATCGGTTCCAACAATCCCGTCAATGTCGTCCGCGCGACGATGCGGGGGCTTGCGGATATGACCGACGCGGAGTCGGTGGCAGCGAAACGCGGCAAGACGGTGGAAGAGATCCAGGGGTGATCTGATGGGCGAGAAGAAAATGATCAAGGTGACGCTCGTGCGCAGCATGAATGGCAGATTGAAGAGCCATCAGGCGTGCGTGAGAGGGTTGGGTCTCCGGCGCATGCATCAGACTGTCGAGGTGGAAGACACCCCATCGGTGCGAGGGATGGTCAACAAGGTCTCGTATATGGTCCGAATGGAGGAGATCTGAGATGCGATTGAATACACTCAAGCCCGCAGAGGGTGCGAAGTCGGCCCGAAAACGCGTGGGCCGTGGCATCGGCAGCGGGCTTGGCAAGACGGGTGGTCGGGGGCACAAGGGGCAAAAGTCCCGTTCGGGCGGCTTCCATAAAGTCGGATTCGAGGGCGGCCAGATGCCCTTGCAAAGGCGGTTGCCCAAGGTGGGGTTCCGCTCAAGAAAGGCCCGTATGGCTGCGGAGGTCCGGTTGAGCGAACTGGCAAAGGTCGGGGCGGACGTGGTGGATCTGGCTTCGCTCAAGGAGGCGGGTGTCGTTTCGGGGCAGATAAAAAAGGCGAAGGTGTTTCTCTCCGGCGAAATCAATAGGCCGGTGACCGTGAAGGGGCTGGCGGTGACCAAAGGTGCGCGGGCGGCGATCGAAGCGGCCGGCGGCACAGTCGAGGACTAGATGGCTGGACGCAATGAATCGGTGATGAGCGCCTTGGGCGGCATGGGCCGCCTGACGGAGCTGAGGCAGCGCCTTCTGTTCCTGGTTGGCGCGTTGCTCGTTTTCAGGATTGGAACCTTCATCCCTGTACCCGGGGTCAACCCCGTGGCGCTCGCGGCCTTGTTCGATCAGAACAAGGGGTCGATCCTGGGGATGTTCAATATGTTCTCGGGCGGCGCACTGAAGCGCGCCAGTCTGTTTGCGCTGGGTATCATGCCGTACATTTCGGCCTCGATCATCGTCCAATTGATGAGTTCCGTAATCCCGAAGCTTGAACAGTTGAAGAAAGAAGGGGAGGCGGGACGCCGGAAGATCACCCAATATACGCGCTACGGTACGGTTGTCCTTGCGACCTTTCAGTCGATCGGGATCGCTATCGCACTGGAGAGTCAGACCGTGAGCGGTCAGAATGTGGTGACCATGACGGGTCCGGGATTCGTTCTCATCGCCGCGGTGTCGTTGGTCACTGGCACCATGTTCTTGATGTGGTTGGGCGAGCAGATCACGGAACGAGGCATTGGGAACGGGATCTCGATGATCATATTTGCGGGCATCGTGGCAGGCCTTCCGGCGGCGATAGGCGGGACCCTGGAGCTGGTCAGGACGGGTGAGATGAACGCTGTGATGGTGCTCTCGCTGTTCATGATCGCGGCTGCCGTAACGGCATTCGTGGTCTTTGTGGAGAGGGGTCAACGGCGCATCACCGTACAGTATGCAAAGCGGCAACAAGGCCGCAGGATGTATGCGGCGCAGAGTAGCCATTTGCCGTTGAAACTCAATATGGCGGGCGTGATTCCGCCCATTTTTGCATCGAGTATCATCCTGTTTCCGGCGACGCTGGGACAGTGGTTCGGCAATTCGGAGTCCATGCGCTGGCTGCAGGATCTGACGGCGAAACTGGCGCCGGGCGAGCCGGTCTATGTGATGCTCTACGCGGTTGCGATCGTGTTTTTCTGCTTTTTCTACACTGCAATCGTTTTCAACGCCCGGGAGACAGCGGACAACCTGAAACGGTCGGGTGCATTTATTCCGGGCATTCGGCCCGGGGAGCAGACGGCGAAGTATATTGATGACGTCATGTCGAAGCTGACCCTCGCCGGGGCGATCTACATTACCGCGGTCTGCCTGTTGCCTGAGTTTCTGATCGTCGGCTGGAATGTGCCTTTCTACTTTGGCGGGACCTCGTTGCTCATTATTGTAGTAGTGGTGATGGATTTTATGGCCCAGGTACAGGCGCATCTCATGTCGCACCAGTATGAAGGCCTGATGAAGAAGGCCAATCTGAAGGCGCCAGGCGGAGGCATGCTCCGTTAGCGGTGGGCCGGATAATTGATGAATTGGAGATTGCAGGAGATTGAGCCATGAAAGTAAGGGCGTCCGTAAAGAAAATATGCCGTCACTGTAAGATTGTCCGGCGCAAGGGCGTTGTGCGCGTCATCTGCAAGGATGGCCGGCACAAACAACGTCAGGGTTAGGCGTCGGGTTGATTTATCCGAAAAAGAGCGTTAAATTAGCGCGTTTTCGCCGGGTGGAGCCGGTTCTCGCGCAGGATTACTATTCAGGAGAAAAAGGTCGATGGCCCGTATTGCTGGTGTAAATATCCCCGATAGGAAACACGCCGTAATTGCACTTACCTCTATCTATGGCGTCGGACGGTCGCGGGCCAAACAGATCTGTGATGCGGTGGGAATATCACCGTCGGTGAAGGTGCAGGAATTGTCCGAGGATCAGATAGACAAGATCCGCGCGGAGGTTGCCAAGTACAACGTGGAAGGCGATTTGCGCAGAGAGATTTCCATGAATATCAAGCGCCTCATGGATTTGGGTTGCAATCGGGGAATACGCCACCGGCGTGGATTGCCGGTAAGGGGGCAGCGGACGCGGACCAACGCCCGAACCCGAAAGGGACCCCGCCGGCCCATCCGGCGTTAACGGACCGGCATACCGGATCCTACTAGATTCACAGGCATCGAGATATGGCAAAAGCAACGACACGCACCCGTAAAAAAGTAAAGAGGACCGTCACGGACGGTATTGCGCACATTCACGCATCCTTCAACAACACCATTATCACTATCAGTGACCGGCAGGGAAACGTACTTGCATGGGCCACCGCCGGGGGTTCAGGCTTTCGGGGGTCGCGCAAGAGCACCCCTTTTGCGGCGCAGGTGGCCGCAGACCGGGTCGGCCAGAAGGCAAAGGAGTACGGTGTGAAGAATTTGGATGTCAACGTCAAGGGGCCAGGTCCAGGTCGCGAGTCCGCAGTCAGGGCGCTGAACAATGCCGGATTCCGCATAAGCAGTATCTCTGATGTCACCCCCATCCCGCACAATGGCTGCCGTCCACCAAAGAAACGGCGCGTCTGATGTATCTATTCCGGAGTTAGTCATATGGCACGCTATTTAGGCCCCACATGTAAATTGATGCGACGTGAAGGCACGGACTTGTTCCTCAAGAGCAAGGTAGGCCGCCCCGTGGACAAAAAATGCGATATGGGGAAGGTGCCTGGTCAGACCACGGACAGGCGCCGGAGGATCTCGGACTACGGTCTGCAGTTGCGTGAGAAGCAAAAGGTGCGGCGCATCTACGGGGTGCTCGAAAGACAGTTCCGGAACTATTACAAGGCCGCGGCTCAGGCGAAAGGCAACACGGGTGAAAACCTTCTCCAGCTCCTGGAGCGGCGCTTGGACAATGTGGTCTATCGAATGGGCTTTGGCTCGACACGGGCGGAGGCGCGTCAACTGGTGAGTCACAAGGCCATCCAGGTGAACGGGAAGTGCGTCAATATCCCGTCCTACAGGGTTCAGGCCGGCGACGAGATCAGTGTGGGGGAAAAGGCCCGCAAGCAGGTGCGTATTGCCGCGGCCTTGTCGCTGGCGGAACAATACGGCTTCCCGGATTGGGTGGAGGTCGACGTCAAAGGGATGAAGGGCGTATTCAAACGCATACCGGACAGGTCGGATCTGGCGGCGGATATCAACGAATCGTTGATCGTCGAACTTTATTCAAAGTAAGCCCAGGAAGAGGATGATTCATGGCTGACTCAGTAAGCGAGTTTCTTAAGCCTCGGGTGGTCAATGTCCAGCCGATAAACGAACGTCATGCAAAGGTGTCTCTTGAGCCGCTGGAGCGCGGATTCGGGCATACGCTGGGGAACGCCCTGCGGCGTATTCTGCTCTCCTCCATGCCGGGGTGTGCAGTGGTCGAGGTGGAGATCGAAGGGGTTCTGCACGAGTACACCACCATCGAGGGGGTCCAGGAAGACGTATTGGACATCCTCCTCAACCTGAAGGACCTGGCGATCAGTTTGCACGCCCGGGACGACGCCATACTCACCCTCAAGAAGAAGGGTCCGGGGGCCGTGCTGGCGAGCGATATAACCCTCGACCATGACGTGGAGATCGCCAATCCCGATCACGTCATAGCGCATCTCACCAAGGAAGGGGAATTGAATATGACGCTGAACATCAGACGGGGACGCGGATATGAGCCTTCCACCGTGCGTGACAGCGCGGCGGGTGAGGATCGGCCGATCGGGCGACTGCAACTCGACGCGGCGTACAGTCCCATACGACGGGTGGCCTATTCCGTGGAGGCCGCGCGCGTCGAGCAACGCACCGACCTTGATCGGCTGGTCATCGACCTGGAGACCAACGGCACCATCGATCCGGAGGAGGCGATTCGCCGCGCGGCTGGCATCCTGAAGGATCAGTTGTCCGTATTCGTGGAACTGGAAGGCGAGGCGGTCGAAGCGGAGGTGGAGACCAAGGAGCCTCAGATCGATCCGATCCTGCTGCGGCCGGTGGACGACCTCGAGCTGACAGTCCGGTCAGCGAACTGCCTGAAGGCAGAGAATATCTTTCTCATTGGCGATTTGATTCAACGGACCGAGGTGGAGTTGCTCAAGACACCCAATCTGGGCAAGAAGTCGCTGACAGAGATCAAGGACGTTCTGGCTACTCGCGGGCTCTCGCTCGGGATGCGTCTGGAGAACTGGCCGCCTGAAGGACTGGAAGAATACATCGCCGGTTGATGGCAAACATATAAGTAAACGAACAGAGTTGAGGAAAACGAGTCATGCGTCATCGCAAGTCGGGTCGGCACCTGAGCCGCACAAGCGCGCATCGTAAAGCGATGTTCCGAAACATGGCCGCGTCCCTGTTTCGCCACGAGCTCATCAAGACGACACTGCCGAAGGCGAAGGAACTGCGGCGCGTTGCCGAACCGCTGATCACCCTGTCGAAAGAAGACAGCGTGGCGAAGCGGCGGCTTGCGTTTGCGCGCCTTCGGGACAAGGAAGCGGTAGGGAAACTGTTTATGGAACTGGGGCCACGGTACAAGGAACGGCCAGGCGGTTATCTGAGGATCCTGAAGTGTGGCTATCGCCCCGGGGACAAGGCGCCCATGGCCTATGTTGAACTGGTGGACCGGCCCGTGGACGATGTCGTCGCCGAGGATTGATCGGAAACGGTATCGAGACGTCATGAAGAACCGGGCTTTTGCCCGGTTTTTTATTGGCGAGGATTATACACTCTGCCATGCCGAGGGTAGGTGTTGATCCGGTGCCGAAAAATGCTCCACCTCTGTGATATTCGATGTCACGCTATGGCGGGCGGCGCAGCCTGTGTTGCTCCATCTTGGTGTAGAGTGGCTACAGCGGCGATGGGCCGGCTTGCTTCGAAGCGGTGCACCACGGCTGAATACGATATACATTGTTGCCGGGTTAGTGGGGTTGTCGGGTTGGTTGTCTTAAAGCATATCGATTGACGGATGGCGGAGATGAGCAACGGGTCGCCGATCGTCCTGTATACGGATTTTGGGGTGGGATCGCCCTATGTGGGCCAGATGAAGGCCGTATTGGTTGCCGGTGTGGCGGAGTGCCGCTGCATCGATCTATTGCATGACGCTCCCCGTTTCGATCCATGTTCGAGTGCCTATTTGCTTGCTGCTCTTGTCCGTGATATGCCACTGGGCGCCGTTTATGTCGCCGTCGTCGATCCGGGGGTGGGGGGTGACCGGCGGGCCTTGTGGGTGGAGACGGAACGGGGGCATTTTCTGGGGCCCGATAATGGCCTGCTGTCGCAGGTCGTGCGTATGTCGGGAGACGCAAAGGTTCGCGCCTTGGCGTGGCCGGAGGAGGGGATGTCGGCCTCTTTTCATGGCCGGGATCTGTTTGCGCCTGCAGCGTTGAGGTTGCTGAGGGGTGAGGTGCTGGCGGGCACATCCGTACCGCCCGATGCAATCGTAGGCGCGGACTGGCCGGGGATGTCCGCGCGAATCGTCTATATCGATCCCTTTGGGAATCTGTTCACCGGGTTGTTCTTCAATGCGGTGGAAAGAAGTATGGTATTGGAAGTTGCGGGAGAACGGGTCCGATACGCGCGCACGTTTTGCGAGGTCCCCAAGGGGGCCGCTTTCTGGTATGGGAATTCATCGGGGTTGGTCGAGATTGCAGTGAATCAGGGCAGTGCTCAGGCGCGTTTCGGGATGCGGACGGGCGATGAGGTCACTGTGCTGAAGTGTTGAACGACGTTGGGACGGTGGTCCGGCCCGTTTGTGTCAGGCGCGCTTCGCCGTCGCACCCTCGAGGATGGCGTGCAGATACTGGCCGGTGTAGGAATGGGTATCAGAGGCGATGGTCTCGGGCGTTCCGCGTGCAATGATCTCACCGCCCCCGTCGCCGCCCTCTGGTCCCAGGTCGATGATCCAGTCGGCAGTCTTGATGACGTCGAGGTTGTGTTCGATGACGATCACGGTGTTGCCATGGTCGCGCAGGCGGTGGAGCACCTTGAGCAGTTGTCTGACATCGTGGAAGTGCAGGCCGGTAGTCGGCTCGTCGAGGATGTAGAGGGTGTTTCCGGTGTCCCGCTTGGAGAGTTCGCGCGACAGCTTGACCCGTTGCGCCTCGCCGCCGGAGAGGGTGGTGGCGTTCTGGCCGAGCTGGATGTAGGAGAGGCCGACGTCCATCAGCGTTTGCAGCTTGCGTTTGATGGGCGGGACGGCGTCGAAGAACGTGAGTGCTTCCTCCACGGTCATGGCCAGCACTTCGTCTATGGTCTTCCCTTTGTAGTGAATCTCCAGCGTCTCACGATTGTACCGGCGTCCCTTGCACTGGTCGCACTGAACATAGATGTCGGGCAGGAAGTGCATCTCCACCTTGATGACGCCGTCGCCACGGCAGGCCTCGCACCGCCCCCCCTTGACGTTGAAGCTGAAGCGGCCCGGGGTATAGCCGCGTGAGCGCGATTCCTGGGTGGCGGCGAACAGCTCGCGGATGGGGGTAAAGAGGCCGGTATAGGTGGCAGGGTTGGAACGGGGTGTGCGGCCGATAGGGCTTTGGTCGATGTCTACCACCTTGTCGAAGTGTTCCAGTCCATGGATCGCTTTATAAGGCGCGGGCGAGGTGTTGGCGCCGTTCAGTTCCGCCGCGCAGATGGGATAGAGGGTATCGTTGATGAGGGTCGATTTGCCGGAGCCGGAAACGCCGGTGATGCAACACAGGGTGCCCACCGGGATCTCTGCGGTCACGTCCTTCAGGTTATTGCCACTCGCCCCCTCGATGACCAGGCGTCGTTCCGGATCCACCGGTGTGCGTTCGGCAGGTACCGCGATTTCGAGGTTGCCGGAGAGGTAGCGGCCGGTGAGCGAGGCGGGGTTGCGCGCAATCTCTTCCGCGGTGCCCTCTGCCACCACCTGGCCGCCGTGGGCGCCGGCGCCCGGTCCCATGTCCACCACGTGGTCGGCGCTGCGGATGGCGTCTTCGTCGTGCTCGACCACGATCACGGTGTTGCCCAGGTCGCGCAGGTAGGTGAGGGTGTCGAGCAGGCGGCCGTTGTCGCGTTGGTGCAGGCCGATGGAAGGCTCGTCGAGGACGTACATGACTCCCACCAGACCGGCGCCGATCTGGCTGGCCAGGCGGATGCGCTGCGCTTCGCCCCCGGAGAGGGTCTCGGCGCTGCGGTCGAGGGTGAGGTAGTCGAGCCCCACGTTCACCAGGAAGCTCAGCCGCTGAGTGATCTCCTTGACGATACGCGCCGCGATCTCCCCGCGCTTGCCCGGCAGCGCCAGCCCCTCGAAGAAGGCCAGCGCCTCGCCGATGGGCAGGGCCGAGAGGCTGGGTAGATCACGGTCAGCAACGAAGACGTTGCGCGCTGCCGGGTTGAGCCGTGTCCCACCGCAGTCGGGACAGGGTTGGGTGGAGATATAGCGGGCCAGTTCTTCACGCACCGCATTGGATTCGGTCTCCCGGTAGCGCCGTTCCATGTTACGGATGATGCCTTCGAAGGGATGGACGCGGGTGGTGTTGCCGCCGCGGTCGTTGAAATAGCGGAAGCGTATCGACTCGCCGTTGCTGCCGAACAGAATCACCTCACGCACCGCCTCCGGCAGTGTCTCCCAAGGGGTCTCCACGTCGAAGTGGTAGTGTCTGCCCAGGGAGCGGATGAGCTGGAAGTAGTAGGCGTTGCGGCGGTCCCAGCCGCGCACCGCGCCGGCGGCAAGGCTCAGGTGGGGATGCGCCACCACTCGCGCGGGGTCGAAGAACTGCTCGACGCCGAGACCATCGCAGGTGGGGCAGGCGCCGACGGGGTTGTTGAAGGAGAAGAGCCGGGGTTCCAGCTCCGGGAGGCTGTAGCCGCAGAGGGGGCAGGCGAAATTGGCGGAGAAGACGAGCTCTTCGCCGTCGTCGTCGATCCAGGCGATACGGGCGAGGCCGCCGGAGAGCCGCAGCGCGGTTTCGAAGGACTCGGCCAGCCGTAACGCCAAGTCGGGCCGCACCTTGAAGCGGTCCACCACGATCTCGATGCTGTGCTTGCGGTTGGGGTCCAGGTCGGGCGCCGCTTCGATCTCATGGATCTTGCCGTCGACGCGGGCGCGGATGAAGCCCTGCGCATACATCTCTTGCAGCAATTTCTGATGTTCCCCCTTGCGCTCTGCAACGACCGGGGCGAGCAGCATGAGCTTGCTGCCTTCTGGCAGCGCCAGCACCTGGTCCACCATCTGGCTGACAGTCTGGGCCTCCAGTGCCGTGCCGTGTTCGGGGCAGCGTGGGGTGCCCGCGCGGGCGAACAACAGGCGCAGGTAGTCATGGATCTCGGTGATGGTGCCCACTGTGGAACGGGGGTTGTGGGACGTGGTCTTTTGTTCTATGGAGATGGCCGGCGACAGGCCCTCGATGTGATCGACATCCGGCTTCTCCATCAGCGAGAGAAACTGCCGCGCATAGGCGGAGAGGGACTCCACATAGCGGCGCTGGCCTTCGGCATAGAGGGTGTCGAAGGCGAGTGAGGACTTGCCCGAGCCGGACAGGCCGGTGATCACGATCAGCCGATCCCGGGGCAAATCCAGATCGACGTTCTGGAGATTGTGGGTACGGGCCCCACGGATGAGAATCTTGTCCATGCAGATATCCGAAAAAGGACGAACCTGTTACTATACGCGGTCTTACGGAGGTGACGCAAAAGATATGACAGTCGAGGAAAAGTATCATTCCAGTATGACCCCCACGGAAAGGCGCGCGGCCTTTTCCCTGGCGGGAATCTTCTCCCTGCGGATGTTGGGGCTGTTCCTGATTCTGCCAGTCTTCGCCCTCTACGCGGAGCACCTGGAAGGCACCACGCCGGTGCTGGTGGGGGTGGCGATCGGCGTCTACGGGCTCACCCAGGCGTTCCTGCAGATCCCCTTCGGCCTGCTCTCCGACCGCATCGGGCGTAAACCGGTGATCATCGGTGGCCTGCTGGTCTTTGCCTTGGGCAGCGCCGTGGCCGCCTCGGCGGACACCATCTGGGGTGTGGTGGCGGGACGGGCGCTGCAGGGCAGCGGCGCCATCGCCGCCGCCATCATGGCCTTGGCCGCGGACCTCACCCGCGAGTCCCAGCGCACCCGGGCGATGGCGGTTATCGGAATGAGTATCGGCATGGCCTTTGCCGTGGCCCTGGTGCTGGGGCCGGTCCTGGATCACTGGGTGGGTGTGCCCGGTATCTTCTGGATCACCGCAGCCTTGGCATTGGGAGGAATCGTGGTGGTGGCGTTTGTGGTCCCCACTCCGCAGCGCTCGACCTTCCATCAGGACGCCGAGCCCGTGCCCGGCCAGTTCGGGCGGGTATTGCGGAATCTCGATCTGTTGCGTATCGACTGGGGCATCTTCACCCTGCACATGGTGCTCACTGCTGTCTTCCTCGCCTTTCCGCTGCTGTTGCGTGACCTGGGTCTGGCGACGGCGCACCACTGGTGGATCTACCTGCCTGTGCTGGTGGCGGCCATTGGCGCCATGGTGCCGTTCGTGATCATCGCTGAGACACGGCACATGATGAAGCAGGTCTTCCTTGGCGGTATTGCGGTGTTGGCGGTGGCTCAGTTGGGATTCTATCTGTTCAAGGCAAGCCTGATAGGATTGGTGATCGCCCTCTTTCTCTTCTTCACCGCCTTTAATCTCCTGGAGGCGACCCTGCCTTCCATCGTCTCCAAGGTGGCACCGGCGGATGCCAAGGGCACGGCGATGGGGGTCTACTCCAGTTCGCAGTTCATCGGCGCCTTCCTCGGCGGTTTGGTGGGTGGATGGGTGCATCAGCGCTTCGGCACCGCAGCGGTGTTCCTGTTCGCCTTCGTGATGTTGTCGCTCTGGCTGGCTGTGGCCTGGGGCATGACCCCGCCCAGACAACTCTCCACCCGGCTGTTGCCGGTAGGTGATTTGACGCCGGACCAGAAAGAGGCAGTGGCAGGCCAGGTGGCCGCCGTCGCCGGAGTAGAGGAAGTAGTGATTGTCCAGAGCGAGGGCGTCGCCTATCTGAAGGTGGATCTGGAGGCGCTCGACGAGGATGCGCTGGCGGCACTTGCGGTGGAAAAGGCATAATGGTCCCGATCAACACGTTATCGAGGTAAAGCACATGGCGCGAGGCATCAATAAGGTCATTCTGATCGGCAATATGGGGCAGGATCCCGAGGTCCGCTATATGCCAAACGGCAACGCGGTGGCCAATATTACCGTGGCCACCACCGACAGTTGGAAAGACAAGCAGACCGGAGAGCGTCAGGAGCGCACCGAATGGCATCGGGTGGTGCTGTTTCGCCGTCTCGCGGAGATCGCCGGCGAGTATCTGAAAAAGGGCTCCAAGGTCTACATCGAAGGCCGTCTGCAGACCCGAAAATGGCAAGACCAGAGCGGGCAGGACCGCTATACCACCGAGATCGTGGCCAACGATATGCAGATGCTGGACAGCCGCGGCGGCGGGGGTAGCGCAGCCTACGACAACGGATTTTCCGGCGGTCAGCAAAAGAGTCAACCCGCCGCCGCTCCGGCCCCAGCCCCCGCAGCGCCCGACAGCGACTTCGACGACGATATCCCGTTTTAGAATGCCTCTTCAGGGCGGTGTCTATCCCGGACGTCCGTCCACCCGCGGGCGGACAAGGATGGGCAGGTAGACTGTCAGGAACAACAGAAAGCCGATGATCCACAGGCCGCCTGAGATCTGGATCCAAACAGGGTAGGCGGAGGCCAGGACCTCCGGGCCGAATACGCGCAACGCCGCGGCCAGGTTCAACAGAATAAAGGCCCAGTTGACCGCATTGGCGGTGTGCAGGGCGCGGCCGGTGTGTCCCAGTGCGACGCGGGCCATCATGCCGAGCGTCATGATGCCGATGGCGCCGATGGTATGGGCATGGAGAGCGACACTGGGGATGAACCAGCCGGCGGCGGAGGCGGTCTTGAGGAAGAAGCCCAGCACCAGCCATATGTAACCGACATGCAATACCCACAGAAGGGGGATGGACCAGATACGGCGGTCGTACCATCCGGCCAGTCGCATGGCCTGAAGGGTGCCGGTTCCTGCCGCCACCGCGCCGGTCAGCCAAGGGGCGGGATAGATCAGATCCACGGCGATGAGGGCAAACATGAATCCGAACACATAGCGTTCCAGTCCGGTATCCTGGCGGGGCTTGAAGCCGGGGATCGCCTTTTCGGTAAAGAACGGCATCACGCGCCCCCCGATGAAGGTGATCAGCAGAAGGACGAGGTCCAGCATCAGGGTGATGCCGGCTGCTCCGGTCTGGGCGATTCCGAGCGCCTGTAGATGGACCAGTAGATTGGCGATGCCCATCGACAGGAACAATAGCAGAAAGACGCGGTTCACCTTGTTGCCGCCCTGCATCAGGGGCCGGTAGAGGGCTAGCCCCACCAGGGGCGCGAACGCGAGGTCGGTGATGGCCAACAGGACCGGCGGCAGCGGCGGGGTGACGAAGGGCAGCAGTCGACCCAGCAACCATACGACCGCGAGGAAGGCGAGGGGGCGGCCGCTCGGGGTGTCCACTCCGGTCCAGTTACGCACGGCGGTCAACAGGAAACCGGCGATGACGGCAGCGGTGTAGCCGAACAACATTTCGTGGCTGTGCCATCCGATAGCGCCATAGTAGCCGTTGGCCGGGAGATGGCCGCTCCGAACGAAGAGCCACAGGCCCAACAGCGCGACCGCGCCGAGGCCTGCCAACAGAAAAAAAGGCCGAAATCCAAGCGCGAAGAGGGCGAACGGCCGCGGGGACGAGGGGGGTGGTTTGGGTGTGCCTAAAGGTATCTCAGCCATACTTCTTCCTGCTCGATTGATCGACATGCGGGGCGTTGCTGGGGATGCTTCCCCGGATCCACCGGGCTGAAAACCCGGGAATCTGCCGGGGTCGACCGCCCGAATCGATATCTGCGGATTTGCGGTCAAAAGGCGTCCAACCCGTTAAGCGCCTGGGATACAGGATGAAAAAGCGCCAATATCGATGTCCCGCGCCAGCCCAGTGTATCTTCCCGTGGTGGGAGCGTAATATACCATGCGGTAACGGTCGGCGTGTGCCGCAGTCAGCAAGGAAATAGTGAAAACCGGAGGGTATGTCATGAAATATGCCGTTGAGCGCATCGGAGTGTTGTTTGTCCTGATGTTCTCTGTGACAGCGGCGGCGGAGCAGACGGAGTACGTATGTGCGGTCGGCTCGGGCGCTCAGGAGAAGAACCGTATCGTTACCATCGAATATCCGCAGTTTCCGGCGCGCACGCCTTGCCAGGTGGTGTACGACAAATCGGATGAGGGTGAGGCGCCCAGGGTGTTGTGGGAGGCCAGGAGTCAGGCAGGCTTTTGTGAAGGAAAAGCGGAGGCGTTGGTCGGCAAGCTTTCCAACGGTGGGTTTCGGTGCCGTCGGGTCTCCAGGGCCTTTGCGGATCAACAGGGTGGAGAGACGAACACGCCAGTCAAGGCCGCGCCGCCTCCTCCGCCTGTTCCGCCGGTGGCGCCGCCGAGGCCCGAGGCCGCTCGGCAGGTGACGTCGTTGGAGCAGGCGGCAGGGGTCAAGAAAACCCCTGATGCAGTCGCCCCGGCGCCACCGCGAAGGGCGCAAGCGTCGCGTCCGGTCAGCAAAGGTCGACCACACTCGCGCGTCGACAGCTACCTTCACTGGCTCGAAAAACAGGCTTTGGCAGGAAACCGCGATGCCGCCAAGGAACTGGAGGCGGTCCGGGAGAAGGGGCTGGCGGCGTTCTATGACGACTGGTCGCGCATCTTCTCGCTTCTGGATCTGGACAACACCCACCGGCCGGCATGGAGCGTCGAATCCGTGGCCTGCGAGCAACCAGGCTGCCGCACTTGGTTGCTGGAAGAGGAAAAGGGCCGCGATCCCAAGGGTTACTACAGGCTGAATTCCATGGGGATGCTCAACGGGAGGGTGGCGGAGGTCGTCTCCTGCGTTGCCTTTGATGAGGTTTCCAAGTGTGTGGACGGACAAACGCCTGCCCCCATCGCCAGTTACCGGCTCAATTCGGGCAGCGAGGGGAACTATTTCGTCTACGAGAAACAGTCGGGTCGATATGCCTTGATCTACGCTTGTTCGGAAAGCATGAATGCCGCCAAGCAATGGACCCATGCCATCTCCGTATTTCAAGGCAACGAGCAGACCCCGCCCCTCACCGGCAAGGGCGATTGCAAGAGCCGCATCCTGAGGGAGTACTGGAAGGCGTTGTAGGTGTCTATTTGCTTTTAACCTTGGGGCCCTTGCGAAACAGCAACGGGACCACGTCGTCATAACGCGCGGCAAAGTGCACCTTGATACCCTTGCGAATGTGCTCGGGTACCTCCTCGTACCCGCCTTGGTTGTCCATGGGCAGGATTAGTTCCCGGATGCCTGCCCGCCGCGCGGCGATCACCTTTTCCTTGATGCCGCCTACCGGGAACACGTGTCCGGTCAGGGTCAGTTCGCCGGTCATGGCGATGCCCCGTTTCACCGGCTCATTACGGGCAAGCGAGAGCAGGGCGCTGGCCATGGTGATGCCCGCGCTGGGGCCGTCCTTCGGCGTGGCGCCGGCGGGGACGTGCAGGTGGATGAAGGATGCCTCGAAGAATGCCGGGTCCGCCCCGAACGTCTCGGCATGACTTACCACGAATCCGTAGGCGATCTCGGCGGACTCCTTCATCACGTCCCCCAACTGGCCGGTGAGTTTGAAGCCGCGGTTGAAGCCGTGGGTGCGCACCGCCTCGATACTGAGGGTGGCGCCGCCCATGGCGGTCCAGGCCAGGCCGGTGACCACACCGACGCCGGTCAGGGCGCGCTCGTCGCGGAAAACGGGTGGCCCCAGGTAATCCCTGAGCGCGTCTTTGGTGATCTTGATGGGCGTGGCGGCCTTGTCCAGGATCTTGACCACCGCCTTACGCACGATGGTGCCCAGTTGTTTGTCCAGCCGCCGTACCCCGGCATCCCGCGCATAGCCCTCGATGATGGCGCGCAGGGTGGCGGCGTCGATGCGCACGTCGTTACGCTTCAGGCCGGCCCGCTTGAGCTGGCGGGGGAGCAGGTATTTGCGCGCGATCTGCTGCTTCTCGCTGGTGATGTAGCCGGCCAGCGAGATCACCTCCATGCGATCGAGCAACGGCCGGGGGATGGTGTCGAGCTGGTTGGCGGTGCAGATGAAGAGCACCTTGGAGAGATCGAAGCGCACGTCCAGGTAGTGGTCGAGGAAGTCACTGTTCTGCTCCGGGTCCAGCACCTCCAGCAGCGCCGAGGCGGGGTCGCCCTGGTAGGAACTGCCCACCTTGTCGATCTCATCGAGCATGATCAGCGGGTTCTGTGTCCCGGCGGATCGGATAGCCTGGATGAATTTGCCAGGCATGGCGCCGATATAGGTGCGCCGGTGGCCCTTGATCTCCGCCTCGTCGCGGATGCCGCCGAGGGAGAAGCGATAGAAGCTGCGGTTCAGGGCGTTGGCGATGGAGCGGCCCAGTGAGGTCTTGCCAACACCGGGCGGGCCCACCAGCAGGATGATGGAGCCGGCCACCTCGCCCTTCATGATGCCCACCGCAAGGAACTCCAGGATGCGCTTCTTCACATCGTCCAGGCCATAGTGATCGCGGTCCAGGGTCTTGCGTGCGTGCTCCAGGTCCAGGTTGTCCTGTGAGTGCGTGCCCCAGGGCAGGCTGGTGAGCCAGTCCAGGTAGTTGCGCGTCACCCCGTACTCGGGTGAACCGGGTTCGAGGATGGCCATCTTTTCCATCTCATCGTCGATGCGGTTCTGCGCCTCCTCCGGCAGGGTCAGCCCGGCGATGCGTTCCTTGAAGCGGTCGATGTCAGCGGTGCGGTCGTCCTTTGCGATACCCAGCTCCTTTTGGATCGCCTTCAGCTGCTCACGCAGGAAGAATTCGCGTTGCTGGGTCTGCATCTTGTCCTCGACCACCTTGCGGATCTTTTGCTGCGCCTTGGCCAGCTCTAACTCTTTGTTGAGCAGGATCAGCACCCGCTCCATGCGCGGCAGCAGCTCCACTGTCTCCAGCACCTTCTGCAGATCCATCTTGTCAGAGGTGGTCAGGCTGGCGGCGAAATCGGCCAGATGCGAGGGATCGTCCGGCCCGAAACGGTCGAGAAACATGCGCAGCTCCTCCACATACAGGGGATTGAGCGGCAGCAGTTCCTTGATGGTGTTGATGATGGCCATGGCATAGGCCTTCACATCATCACCGGGCGGACCGGCGGGCTCGGGCAGATACTCAACCCGGGCGGTGAAGGGCGGTTTGTCGGTCAGGAAGTTGTCGATCCTGAAGCGCTGCATGCACTCCACCAAGACCTGCAGCTTGCCGTCCACGGTCTCGGCGCGATGGATGCGTCCGGCCGTGCCGACCGTCATGAAGTCGTCCACCGTCGCCTGCTCGGCGGTCTCGCTCTTCACCAGAACCAGGCCGATGATCGAATGGCTCGACGCGGCGACCTGTTTGATGGTCTCCCCCCAGCTTCCGAGATCCATGATCAAGGGGACCGCCTGGGCAGGGAAAAAGGGTCGCGCCGCTACCGGCAGCAGGTGGATTACCGCCGGCAGCACCTCGCCGGCGCGGGCAATCTCATTACCATGCAGGATTTCCACATTGTCCGAATCGTGTTGACTGTCGTTCATTTTCTGCCGCTTCCCGTTGATGGAGATTGTGGGGCCCCGGACCCAAACCGCCGGGCCGGAACGGTGGATTCTATTCTAATGGGGATGTTTCGTCTCGGCTGCAAGCAACATTCGCCAGACGGGCGAATTGGACGATATCGATTCTCTCCGGCCGCAGCGAGGGATCGATACCAGCCGCCTCGATCTGTTCTTCGCTGAGCACGCCCCGCAGGGCGTTCCGCAGCGTCTTGCGCCGGCGTGAAAAGGCGTGGTTGACAAGCCGGGCGAACGTATCGAAATCCACGATGGGTGCGATAGGCGATGTGTAGGGTTGCAGACGCACCAGCATGGAATCCACCTTTGGCCGTGGCTGAAAGGCGCCCGGCGCGATGGTAAACAGCGGCGTCACCCGGCAACGCACCTGCACCATCACCGACAGCCGCCCATAGGTCTTGTTCCCCGACGGGGCTGCCATGCGCTCCACCACCTCCTTTTGCAGCATGAAGTGCATGTCCTCGATGCACGATGTCTGATCCAGCAGATGAAACAGCAGCGGGGTGGAGATGTTGTAGGGCAGATTCCCCACCACCCGAAGTCTTTCCGACGGCCCGGCAAGGGCGCAGAAATCGAATCTTCGGGCATCGGCACTGTGGATGCGCAATCGGCCCAGGTTGCTGCACTGTTGTGCCAGGGGCGGGATCAGGTCGCGATCCAGCTCCACCACATCCAGCGCGCCGGCGGTCTCCAGCAACGGCCGGGTGATCGCCCCCTTTCCGGGGCCGATCTCCACCAGATGCTGGCCGGGGCGGGGATCGATGTTCCGGACGATGCGCTGAATGATGGCGGGATCATGCAGAAAATTCTGGCCGAAGCGTTTCCGGGGATGGTGGTTCAATGGGTTGTTCAATGTTTGTTGAAGAATGACATCCAGTTACAAGTCATCAGCAGGTACGGAATAACCAGTGCGAGATCTGGGGACACAACATTCATTACCGATGATGCAATGTTTCATGGCACGGTTGAAAGACGTTATTAACCCGGCAACGATATATATCGTTGCCGGGTTAATATGTTACCGGCATATCCGCATCGCATCACCCTGAATCCGCAGGGTGTGTTACGGTGGCGGACGCGTCTATGTGATCAACAACACCGTATATCGGGGGCAAGAGGATGGGTCACCACCGTTGAAGTTTGGTGTGAGCGCATGGTCGCGTGGGGTGTCTGTGAGAGTTCCAACGGCGCCCAATCCACCGGTGTTGGTTGAGGCGGTGCAGTGAACGGTGTCTTGTGAACAGGCCGTATAATCAGTTTCCTGATTTGGCTGCAGCAGGCACACGCTATGATGTATGCCCGACCCCTATGAACGGGCGGTATGTGATCGACCCGGCAAAACGTGTATATCGTATTCAATCGCGATCTGTGAATTCAGAGAATTGGCTTCGTTATCTGGACAGCCGACGTCAGCATTCGGTAATGCTGACGGCCAAGCCGCCCAGCGAGGTTTCCTTGTATTTGTGCGACATCTCCATACCGGTGCGTTGCATGGCGCTGATGCAGGCGTCGAGGGGCATGAAGTGGTCGCCGCCTTCGCGGCGGGCGAGGGCGGCGGCGGTGTGGGCCTTGATGGCGCCAAAACCGTTGCGTTCGATGCAGGGGACCTGGACCAGGCCACCCACGGGGTCGCAGGTCATTCCAAGGTGATGTTCAAGGGCCATTTCGGCGGCCTTTTCCACCTCTCCGGGGGTCCCGCCCTGGGCCGCACAGAGACCGGCGGCGGCCATTGCCGAGGCGGAGCCCACTTCACCTTGGCAACCGACCTCCGCGCCGGAGATAGAACTGTTGTGTTTGATCAGCCCGCCGATGGCGGCCGCGGTGAGCAGGAAGGTTCTGACCTGTTCCTGTGTGCCGGACTCGTGCGCCACCAAATAGTGGAGTAGGGCGGGAATAACGCCCGCGGCGCCGTTGGTGGGTGCGGTAACGACCAGGTGGCCTGCAGCATTTTCCTCATTGACCGCCATGGCGTAGGCGCAGAGCCAGTCGTTCACCGTGGCCTGCCCCGTCGGTTTCTGTAAGTCCGTGTAAAGCGCGCGGGCACGGCGTTGGATTCCGAGTGGTCCGGGCAACGGACCCACCGCGTTCAGGCCGTTTCGCACGCATTGGCGCATCGCCGACCAGATGGTGTCGAGTTGCTGATCCAGGTCGGTGGCGGTCCGGCAGGCGGTTTCGTTTGCACGTTTCATCTCGGCGATGCTACAGCCCGTCTGCGTCGCCATCTCCAGCATTTCACTGGCCGTTGCGAAGCCGAAGGGACAATGGGTGTCCGAACCCACCGAAGGCTTCAGTGGCGCCTCCAGCGTCTCAATCTCCTCCGCATCGGCGATGAAGCCACCGCCAATGGAAAACATCGTCTCGACTCGCCGTGGTTCGCCTGCCGCATCGAGCAGCTCGAAGATCATGCCATTGGGATGTGGCGGCAGAGGCGGGCCGCGGTCGAAGACGATGTCGTGTTGGGCGTCGAATGCCACTGTGTGGGGCCCCGTCCCGTCCAGTCGGTCGCGTTGCCGAAGGTCGCGTTCCACGGCATCGACATCCATTCGGGCCGCGTCCTGTGGCGTAAGGCCGTGCAGCCCCAGGAGGATGGCGCGATCGGTGGCATGGCCTTTTCCGGTGTGGGCCAAAGACCCCCGCAAGGTGCAGCGAATGCGGTATGAGGCCCCGGGTGACGATGCGCGCAACGTCTCGAGCACCCGTTCCCGGAAACGGGCCGCGGCCAACATGGGACCCATGGTGTGCGAGCTTGACGGCCCAATGCCGATCTTGAAGAGTTCCAGTGTGCTGATGAACATGATCTGTGTTTCGGTGGGGCGTGTCACCCGACAGAGAGGAGTGTCGCTTATCCTGAACAGAGGTTGGCGTTAAGGCAAGCCCGTCCCGCAACAGACACCACTTTAGCGGTCTCGGTGGATGGAATATCGACCGGGCGCACGTGGGCGCTTCGTTATCCGGCCGTCGTGGCTGCGAAGCGCGATTCCGCCTCTTGAAACAGTGATTTTGCCTTGTCGATGTCCCAGGAGTCTGTCGGGTTTAGGTGATCGTCGCGAGCATGGTGGGAAGGCGAGGCCAGTTTTTCTCGATTTTGAGGCGCATAGTGGGCC
>JALSTP010000221.1 GCA_026983675.1 Sedimenticola sp. | reverse complement strand
CTGTTCGACACTGGCCACATCCAGCGCCGCTGAGCCGGTGACGCCCTTTACGGAGACATAGTAGACGAAACCGCTCGCTGCGTTACAGACCCTCTCAATACGTTCCGGGGTACTGGTGGGGGCGAGAAGAAAGATGGCATCCATCGCCTTGTCGCCCAGCGCCCGTAAAAAATCATGCCCCTCCTCCGGGGGGATATCCACGGTCAGCGCACCATCGACGCCTGCGGCATGGGCCGTATCCGCAAAGGTGCCGTACCCCATCACCTCGATGGGATTGAGATACCCCATGAGGATCACCGGCGTGGTGGTGTCCCGCTCACGAAACGCCTGCACCATGGCGATGACGGCGCGAAGGCTGACATGGTGGGCCAAGGCGCGCTCGCTCGCGCGCTGGATCACCGGTCCGTCGGCCATGGGGTCGGAAAAGGGCACCCCGAGTTCGATGATATCGGCGCCCGCCTCCACCATGGCGTGCATCAACGGCACGGTGATATCGGGATTGGGGTCCCCCGCGGTGACGAAAGGCACCAGTGCGGTGCGGCCAGCCGCCGTCAGTTCGCCGAAGCGGCGTCGAATCCTGCTCATAGCTTGATCCCCTCCCGTGCCGCAACGGTATGCATATCCTTGTCCCCCCGGCCGGAGAGGTTGACCAGAATGATTTTATCCGAAGGCAGGGTCGGCGCCAGCTTGGCCGCATAGGCCAGGGCATGGCTCGACTCCAGTGCGGGGATGATGCCTTCGATCCGGGTCAGGGCGTGGAACGCCGCCAGGGCCTCGTCGTCGGTGATAGAGACATATTCTGCGCGGCCGCTGTCCTTGAGCCAGGCGTGCTCGGGACCGACACCCGGATAGTCGAGGCCCGCAGAGATGGAGTGGGTCTCGATGATCTGGCCGTCCTTGTCCTCCATCAGGTAGGTGCGGTTACCGTGCAGCACCCCGGGCCGGCCGGCACAGAGGGGGGCAGCGTGATGGCCGGTCTCGATCCCCTCCCCCGCCGCCTCGACGCCGTACAGGGCCACGTCCTCGTCTGCGAGAAAGGGGTGGAACAGGCCGATGGCGTTGGAACCGCCGCCGACACAGGCCACAAGCGCATCGGGCAGGCGCCCCGCCTGGGCCTGGATCTGCTCCCGCGCCTCACGCCCGATCACGGCTTGAAAGTCGCGCACCATCGCTGGATAGGGGTGCGGGCCGGCGACGGTGCCAATGATGTAGAAGGTGTCGTCCACATGGGTGACCCAGTCGCGCATGGCTTCGTTGAGGGCATCCTTGAGGGTCCGGGAACCGGACGCCACCGACCGCACTTCCGCCCCAAGCAGACGCATTCGGTAGACGTTGGCCTCCTGGCGTACGATGTCCACGGCGCCCATATAGACCACGCATTCCAGCCCCAGCCGGGCCGCCACGGTGGCCGTTGCCACGCCATGCTGGCCGGCGCCCGTCTCGGCGATGATCCGGGTCTTGCCCATGCGCTTTGCGAGCAGTGCTTGGCCGATGGTGTTGTTCACCTTGTGGGCGCCGGTGTGGTTGAGGTCCTCGCGCTTGAGATAGATCTGCGCCCCGCCCAGCTCCTGACTCCACCGCGCCGCATGGTAGACCGGGGAAGGTCGTCCCACGTAATTCTGCAGATCGGCGTCCAACTCGGCCAGAAATCCGGGGTCCTGCATAAAGCGCTCATAGGCTTTGCGCAACTCCTCCAGGGGGTGCATCAATGTCTCGGCAACGAAAACGCCGCCGTAAGGTCCGAAATGACCGTGTTCATCGGGCAACTGGGTCAGCCCGGTCTCAGTGGTGGTCGCCACGTTCCACTCCTCGCATAAAAGCCTCGATCTTCGCCGCGTCCTTGACACCCTTCTCTCTCTCCACCCCGCCGCTCACATCCACTGCATACGGACGCACACGCTGGATGGCCTCCGCCACGTTCTCCGGCGCCAGTCCGCCAGCCAGTATAACCCTGTTCGCCAATTCCGGCGGAATCCGCGTCCAATCGAAGACCTCGCCCGTACCGCCAGGCTGGCCGGACCGGTAGGCGTCGAACAACACGGCAACCGCCTCATGATAGCGCGCCGACTCCACCACCGGGTCGACCCCGCCGCGCATCCGCACCGCTTTGATCCATCGGCGGCCATAACGCGCACACGCCTCCGGCGACTCGTCTCCATGAAACTGGAGCAGGTCGATGGAGACCGCGGAGAGCACCTCGCGTATCGCCGCTTCCTCCGCATTCACGAACAATGCGGTCACGGTGACGAAGGGGGGCAACCCGCGCACGATACGTTGCGCCTGCTCAATGGTCACTGCGCGCGGACTGGGAGGATAGAACACCAGACCGATCGCATCCGCGCCATGACGCACCGCCGCCTCTCCATCCTGCGGACGGGTGATGCCACATATTTTGACCCGGGTGCGCATAAGGGTGAGAAGATAACCTATTGGACCCTTTAGAACAAAGGGGCGGCGAACTTCAAGCCTGTCGGATTCGACGCCGTCATCACCCGCCTGGGCGCCGCAGAGCATCTTTTGACACAAGAGCAGGCTTCGGCAGGCGGAATTCTTCCGGGTAGTCAACACCCACCAGATAGAGCCCCTCCGGTGGCGCTGTCACCCCCCCAAGGGCGCGATCTCTGAGTTCGAGCACCTCCCGTGCCCAGGTTTCCGGCTGCTCACCACGGCCTATGGCCATAAGAACACCGGCAATGTTGCGCACCATATGGTGAAGGAAGGCATCCGCACTCACTTCGAGCACGATTCTTTCACCATCGCGCCTCACCTGCAGGCGGCGAAGCTCCCGTACAGGAGACTTGGCCTGGCATCCCTGTGCCCGATAGGAGGAGAAATCGTGACGGCCAAGGAGCCGCTGAGCCGCCCGGTGCATCCTTTCCGCATCCAATGGACGGTGCTCCCATACCGCCCTGTTGCGCTGCAAGGCCGAACGCGTCATCCGGTTCAGAATTACGTAGCGGTAGTGACGGCCCGTGGCGGAAAAACGGGCGTGAAACGTCTCCGGGACCTGTGCCGCCCAACACACATTGACGTCGAAAGGCAGATTGACATTGGCGCCCAACACCCACGACCTTTCGCTACGATAAGTCGTGGCATCGAAATGGGCCACCTGGGCGGTAGCGTGGACCCCCGCATCGGTCCGCCCCGCACATTGGACCCGGACGGGGTGATCCGCCACCCGCGAAAGCGCCATCTCCAGCACCTGCTGAACGGTGGGTGCATGCGGCTGAATCTGCCACCCATGGTAGGCGGCGCCATCATATTCGATACCGAGGGCGATACGCATGGCCGGGCATTCTACCCGAAAGCGCGCTTACTGCACCCCACAACGTAAAAAGACGCCCCGAGGCGCCTTTTTACGTCCACTATCGGAAAAGCACGGTCAGGATGCAATCTGCTCTAGCAACGTTTGCGCTTCCTTCTTCTGCACCTCGTTACCTTCCTCGATCACTTCACCGAGGATGCCCTTCGCACCGTCCGCATCCCCCATGTCGACATAGGCTCGGGCGAGGTCCAGCTTGGTATCCACTTCCTCTTCCAGATCCTCCTCATTCCCGATATCCGCCAGGACGCCACCCGCCTTTGTCTTTTCCTCCGTATCCTCTTCGAGCCCAAGGCCAAGCTCATCGAAGTCGACATCCGAAAGGTCGATCTCTTCCGCTACTGAGGCTTCCTCCTTGTCTTCGACATCCAAACCTGCCAGATCGATACCCTCGAGGTCGAGCCCTTCCTCAGGCGCGCCGCCCCCCGCTGGCATTTCGGCCTCCGAAACCTGGGCCGCCTCCGACAAGCTCCGCTCCAGATCGCTCACCACCTCGTCCGTTGCCTCGCCCGCCACGTCCGCCGCGCCCGCGGCCTCATCAAGCGCCGTTTCATGGGGCAACTTCAAGTCACCCAGATCAAAGTCGAGCGCGTTGTCGTCCTCTTCGTCATTGGCAGCCTCGGCACTGGCCTGATCCGCCCCTCTCTCTATTTCACTTTCGATCTCGCTCAGATCGAAATCCAGATCGAATTCCGTATCGTCCGCGCCGGCAGGCGCCTCCGCCACAATCTCGTCCGTCGCATGGGCGGCGCCTTCTTCCAGCCCTTCTTCGTCACCGGTGGTGAAATCGAGATCGTCCAGCTCCGCCGCCGCAGCAGAAGCATCGACCTCGCCATCCACGGCGCCTGCATCGGGCCCCACCTCAGTCATTCCTTCGCCCAGGGCTTCGGAGGCGCCCTCCTCCGGAAGCTCGAATGTCGCAGCCTCCTGTGCCCCACTCGCCATTGCGCCAGCCACGGCAGCGGCAGCAGCAGCGCCCCCTCCTACCACCGACAAGCCCGGTCCTTCCGACCCACCGGCGCCGCCAGATGCAAACATGGGATCTTCAGGCAGCAACTCCCGCCCCATTTTGATCACCTTGTCCCACCCCTCGGGGTCTTTCTCATCCGCGCCTTCCTCGAGCAGCGCCTTCGCCGTCTTGGCGAACGCCGCTTTCTCACCCGCCGCCGACTGGATCTCCAGCAGCTTATACCTGAGGTCGAGGCGATCGGGCGATTGGTCGATGGCCTGCCTTACCAAGTCCTCTGCCTGTTGGTAACGGCCGTAGGCAATGTATACGTCGGCCTCCGAGATGGGATCCACCTCGCCGGATTCTTCATCAAGACCCTTGAAGTCACTGGCCGCGAAATCACTGAGGAACGAGGTCTCTTCAGAGTTTTCCGCCAAGCCCCCATGGCCTGTCTCGGCGGTCTCGATGTCGCCTGTTCCGCCGCCCAAAAGGATGCTCTCTTCCATCTCGTCCTCGGCCTCCCGCCGCCGGCGGGCGAACATCCAGCCAAGCGCCCCGAGGAGGGCAATCACGCCTGCGCCGCCGGCCAGCATGGCGGGGTTCTTCGAAAACGTATCGCCAAGATTATCCAGCAGACCGGTCTTCTCGGGAGGCGGCGCTACCGCCTCCGGTTCCGGCGTGACAGGCGATACCACCGATTCCTCCGGCGCCGTCTCATTCTTGCCCAGTTGATCGCCCGCCACTTCTGTCGAGGCTGGCGTTTCCGTTTCCGCCTCGGGCATCGACGGTGATCCTTCGCCAGCCACCTCAGGCGCCGTAGCTTCACTGCCAGTCTCGGTCTGGGTCTCCGTCGCCGCCTCTGCTCCATCACCGGTCCCGGTTGTGGCCGATCCGGCCTCTGCCACCGTTTCCGGCGTGGCTTCCGACGCGGGGGGTTCCACCGGGGCCGCGTTTTCTTCACCTTCCGTTGCCGGTGGCGTCTCTTCCGCTGCGCCCCCCGCCGTTTGACTGCCTGCCGCCGCTTCCACCGCGGGCGTTGCCTCCTCACCCGACTCGGCGCCTTCTGCAACCGGCGCTGTCTCCGCGGGTGTTGCCTCTTCCCCCGAGACCGCTGGTTTCTCTGGCTCTGGCGATGCCTCCGCAGCAGACGAAGGCGCGCCTTCCGACGCCGCCTGTTCCGCTGCCGCTGCCGAGGTTGCCCCACCTTCCATCTTCTGGAGCTGCGCGTACTGCTCGCTCCTGACGGTGATGAGACGTTGGATATCCTGCAACTGCGCTTCGAGTTCCTTCACCCTGGCGCGCAGCTCTTCATCGTTGAGGCGCCGACTCTCGGTCGCTTCACGCAGGAGCGCCACTTCCTTTTCGATGCGCGCCACGTCCTTTGCAGATCCGCCCCCTGCTCCCCCTTTCCCCGCCGTCTGTTTCCCGGGGACTTCGGCTGAGGCGAGCGCCAAGCGGCTCTTAGGCGCCTCGGGCTGGAAATACTGGGCGGTTTGTGCGCGAAACTGCCTCCACGCTTCCCGCCTCGACAAGGTGGTGACGTTGGCAAGATCGGGAAGGCGCAAGATTACGCCCGCCTTGAGGTTGTTGACGTTCTGTCCGATAAACGCCGAAGGGTTGTTACGCAATAGCGCCATCACCACCTGGGGCGTCGAAGCTCCCGGCACCTTCATTCGCTTGGCGATGCTCCAAAGCGTGTCGTGTTTTGGCACAGGTCCGTACTCGATCCCTTTCCCCACCCGTCGAATCAGGCCGGTGTTGGACGCGCCTTCATGGAAGGCTGGCCGTTGCGATGCGGCTTCGCGCGAGGACGCCGCCCTGCCCTGTACCGCGCGGGTACGGTTGGCAATGGGCGCCGCCACGGGTTCCAGCTTGCGCCCCACCGACGCGGGAGGGTCAAGCAACACGGTATATTCCCGGACCAAGCGGCCTTGCGGCCAATTTACTTCGATCAGGAAGTCGAGAAAGGGCTCCCGTATAGGCTCCTTGCTGGTCACGCGGATGACCGCTTTCCCCCCCCTCAGGCGTATGGGTTTGAAGCGGAGCTTGGACAAGAGGAAGGGCCGTTCGACACCCGCTTCAGCGTAGGCCTCGGCAGGCGCAAGCCCCACCTTGACACCGTCAATCTCCCCGGCCTTCACGGCAACAAGATCAATATCGGCATTAAAGGTCTGATTCAACGCTGACTTCAGGTGAATTTCCCCAAGTCCCAAAGCGGATACGCTGACTGGCGACAGCGCTGCGGTGATGGCCGCTGCCAGGGAGAGTCTGCGAAGCATATTACCTCCTTGCGAATGGTTTCTCCGGATCTTGCAGAACCGGGGAGATTGGATTGAGGAACGATTCGACTATTCTATATGTCCCGAAGACACTTGCCAACAATGGGAACAAATATTATAAAACTGACACAACTATAGTTCAGTAAAGGATTTTTCCAAGAGTGCCGCCCACTGGGCGCGAGGCGTCATCCAGGGACTAAGGGACCAACGGCAAGATTTTCGTTCCCCGTCGGTATACCTTCGAGGCAAGAATCGCCGGTTCAATGAGCCTGTCGGCGCCGATGGCAAGGCATGGTTTCACGGGAAGCCTCCCCCTTGTTTAGCGTTCCTGGAGAAGCACATTCAACATGCGCCGCAATGGCTCTGCCGCCCCCCACAGCAGCTGATCACCCACGGTGAATGCCGACAGATACTCCTCACCCAGGGTCATCTTGCGCAAGCGTCCGACGGGCACATCCAGGGTACCGGTCACCCGGACAGGGCTGAGCGCCTTCATGGTGATATCCCGCTCGTTGGGAACGACTTCCACCCAGTCGTTGGCGGAGGCCAGTATCTGTTCGATCTCGTCCAAAGGTACGTTACGCGTCAGTTTGACGGTCAGTGCCTGGCTGTGGCATCGCATGGCGCCGATACGGACGCAGGTGCCATCGATGGGCACCGGACTCCCTTCGCGGCCAAGGATTTTGTTGGTTTCGGCCTGCCCTTTCCATTCCTCTCGACTCTGACCATTCTCCATCCGGCGGTCGATCCAGGGAATCAGGCTCCCGGCCAGCGGGACGCCGAAGTGTTCCGTGGGAAAAGCATCGCTGCGCAAGGTCTCCGCCACGACGCGGTCGATCTCAAGGATAGCGGCGCCCGGATCGTCCAGCAAGGGTTTCACCGCATCGTGCAGTGCACCCATCTGGCTGAGCAGTTCCCGCATGTTTTTCGCGCCCGCCCCCGACGCCGCCTGGTAGGTCATGACGCTCATCCATTCGACGAGCCCCTCCCGGAACAGTCCGCCCAGCGCCATCAGCATCAGGCTGACGGTGCAGTTGCCGCCGATATAGTTCTTGACGCCTTTGTGCAGCCCGTGTGCGATCACATCCATATTGACGGGATCGAGGACGATGATGCTGTCGTCGGCCATGCGCAGGGTGGAGGCTGCATCGATCCAGTACCCTGTCCATCCCGCCGCACGCAACTTCGGAAAGACCTCGCCGGTGTATCCGCCCCCCTGACAAGAGACGATGGCGTCCATCGTCTTCAGCTCGTCGATATCGCGGGCATCCTTGAGCAGGGGAATATCACGGCCGATATCCGGCCCCTGCTGCCTCATCTGCGAGGTGGTGAAGAAGACGGGCTCGGGGATATGGCGGAAATCGTCCTCCTCGCGCATGCGCGCCATGAGCACTGAGCCCACCATGCCCCGCCAACCTACGAAACCTATTCTGTTCATGACGATCGATACTGCCTATATAACGTTAAACATAGCGCAGGGCCACGACCACTGCATCGCCGATACTGTCGGTCCCCACCCGCGTCGTGCCTTCCGACCAGATATCGGGGGTGCGCAACCCGTCGTCGAGCACCTGGTCCACGGCCTGATCGATGCGCGCCGCCATGGCCGGCTCGCCCAGTGAATAGCGCAACAGCATGGAGAGGGACAGGATGGTCGCCAGCGGGTTGGCCGTCCCCTGTCCGGCGATGTCCGGCGCCGACCCGTGAATGGGCTCGTACATCCCCTTACCCCCCTCCCCGAGCGAAGCCGACGGCAACATGCCAATGGAGCCCGTCAACATCGCGGCGCAGTCGGAGAGAATATCGCCGAACATGTTGGTGGTGACCAACACGTCGAACTGCTTTGGCTCACGCACCAGTTGCATAGCCGCGTTGTCCACGTACATGTGGCTCAGTTCCACTCCGGCATACTCCTTGCCCACCCGTGTCACCACCTCACGCCACAGTTCGGTGGCCTCCAGGACGTTGGCCTTGTCCACAGAACAGAGGCGGCCCTCCCGCTTGGCCGCGATATCGAAGGCGACCCGGGCGATACGCTCGATCTCCGACTCCCGGTATACCAGGGTATTGAAACCCTCCTTCTCGCCACCTTCGAGCTTGCGAATGCCGCGGGGCTCACCGAAGTAGATGCCACCCGTCAACTCCCGCACGATCATGATGTCCAGGCCCGACACCACGTCCGGTTTGAGGGTCGATGCCTCCACCAACTGGGGATAGAGCAGCGCCGGGCGCAGGTTGGCGAACAGTTCGAGCCCGGAACGCAGACCGAGCAGACCCTTTTCGGGGCGTACCGAGATGTCCAGCCGCGCCCATTTGGGCCCGCCCACCGCCCCCAGCAACACGGCGTCGGCCTCGCGGGCGAGTGCCAGGGTCTCCTCGGGCAATGGGCTGCCAGTGGCGTCGATGGCGGCACCGCCCACCAGCGCCTCCTCCACCTCCACTTCCAACCCGTACTCGGCACGCAATGTATCGAGCACCTTTATCGCTTCGGCCACGATCTCCGGACCGATGCCGTCTCCTGGCAGTACCAGTATCTTCTTGCTCATGTTCGTTTCTTGTTCCTTATCGTTCTTGAAACAACCACGGCGCTTCCCGCCTTCGACGCGCCTCATACGCCTTGATATCGTCCGTATGCCGAAGCGTCAGACCGATGTCGTCCAACCCTTCGAGCAGGCACTGTTTACGGAAGGGATCCACATCGAACGGGATCACCGTGCCGTCCGCCAGCGTCAGCGTCTGTGCGGCAAGGTCGACCGTGATCTCGAGCGCCTCCCGCCCGCCGGCCTTGCCGAACAGAGCATCCACCGTTTCCGCATCGAGCACAATGGGCAACAGGCCGTTCTTGAAACAGTTGTTGTAGAAGATATCCGCAAAGCTCGGCGCGATGATGACACGAAATCCGTAGTCGGCCAATGCCCACGGCGCATGTTCCCGCGACGAGCCGCAACCAAAATTTTCCCGCGCCAGGAGGATCTGCGCCCCCTGGTAGCGGGGGTCGTTGAGCGCAAAGTCGGGATTCAGGGGCCGCTGACTGCAATCCTGCCCCGGCTCGCCATGGTCCAGATAGCGCCACTCGTCGAACAGATTGGGCCCGAAACCCGTGCGCTTGATGCTCTTCAGAAACTGCTTGGGAATGATGGCATCGGTATCCACGTTTGCGCGATCAAGGGGACAGACAATGCCGGTAAAGGTGTTAAACGCTTGCATGATGATTTCCGTCAATAACAGGTGGGGGAAAGCGAAGACGCCTCAGAATGCCCTCACGTCCACAAAATGCCCGGCAATGGCCGCGGCGGCCGCCATCTCGGGGCTGACCAGGTGCGTGCGCCCCCCCGGCCCTTGACGCCCCTCGAAGTTGCGGTTCGAGGTGGAGGCGCAGCGCTCGCCCGGCTCCAGGCGGTCGGCATTCATGGCCAGGCACATGGAACAACCGGGTTCACGCCATTCGAAACCTGCATCGATGAAGATGCGGTCGAGCCCCTCCGCCTCCGCCTGGCGCCTGACAAGGCCGGAACCGGGCACCACCAACACCTGGCGTACATTGTCCGCCTTCCTCCGCCCCTTTATCACCGCCGCCGCCGCGCGAAGGTCCTCGATGCGCGAATTGGTACAGGAACCGATAAAGACCTTGTCCACCGCGATCTCCGTGATCGGCGTACCGGCCTCCAGCCCCATGTACGCCAGCGCCCGGCGCATGCCCTCCGCCTTGACTTCGATGGGTTCCGCCGATGGATCGGGCACCCTGCCCGTCACCGGCGCCACCATCTCCGGTGAGGTGCCCCAGGTCACCTGTGGCACGATGGCCGCCGCATCGAGCACCACCTCGCGGTCGAACACCGCATCGGCATCACTGTGCAGCTCCCGCCAGGCTGCCACTGCCTGTTCCCACAGATCCTCCCGGGGGGCAAAGGGCCGCCCTCTCACATACTCGAGGGTCTTGTCGTCCACCGCCACCAGGCCGGCACGGGCCCCCGCCTCGATGGTCATATTGCAGAGTGTCATACGCCCTTCCATGGAGAGATCGCGAATCGCCTCGCCGGCGAATTCGATCACATAACCGGTCCCCCCGGCGGTACCAATCTCGCCAATGATGGCCAGGGCGATATCCTTGGCGGTGACGCCTGTCCCCGCCTTGCCTTCGACCCGCACGCGCATGTTCTTCGACTTCTTCTGGATCAGGCACTGGGTGGCGAGCACGTGCTCCACCTCGGACGTGCCGATACCGAAGGCGAGTGCCCCGAAGGCGCCGTGGGTGGAGGTATGGGAATCGCCGCAGACCACCGTCATACCGGGCAACGTCGCTCCCTCCTCCGGTCCCACCACATGGACGATGCCTTGGCGCGGATCGGTCATCGAAAACTCGGGGATGTCGAAGGTGCGGCAGTTTTCATCGAGTGTCTCCACCTGCAGCCGTGAGATGGGGTCCTCGATGCCCTGCTCACGATTGACCGTGGGCACGTTGTGGTCCGGCATCGCCAGCGCCGCGTGCGGTCGCCATGGGCGCCGGCCCGCCAGCCGCAACCCTTCGAAGGCCTGCGGCGAGGTCACTTCGTGCACCAGATGGCGATCGATATAGAGCAATGCCGTGCCGTCCTCGTCGGTCCGCACCACATGCTCCGCCCAGAGCTTGTCATAGAGGGTCTTGCCACACATCGTCTTTGCCTCATCCAGGGTTCAAGCCAAGCGTAGACCCGAACGCTATATAACACCAATTCATATTTTTCATATTTTTCATTCTATAATGGAATATATAACAGCAACAGGCATCCACCCATGGAACTCAACAATCTCAAGGCCTTCGTGGCGGTCGCCAATCACGGCTCCTTCTCCAGCGCGGGAGAAGCATTGCACCTCACTCAACCCGCCGTCAGCAAGCGCGTGGCCGCGCTGGAACAGGCACTGGACACCCGGCTGTTCGATCGCATCGGGCGCATTCCCTACCTCACCGAGGCGGGCAAGGCGCTGTTGCCGCGGGCGCAGGCGATGATTGAATCGATGGAGGATATCCGCCGCACCCTCGCCAATCTCGGTGACCAGGTGGCGGGTCCGCTGGTGATGGCCACCAGCCATCACATCGGTCTGCACCGGCTGCCCGGCATCCTGCGACGGTATGTCCAACACTACCCGCAAGTGGACCTCGATCTGCGCTTCATGGATTCGGAAACCGCGTGCCGCCAGGTGGAGGACGGCGCCATCGATCTGGCGGTGGTGACCCTGCCCATCGAACCCGCGCCGGCGCTGGAGGCGCGACCGGTCTGGCACGATCCGCTGTGCTTCGTCGTGGGTCGCAATCATCCCCTGGCCGGCCGCAAGCGAGTGGCGCTGAAGGAACTGCTGACCTACCCCGCCGTCCTTCCCGAACACGGCACCTATACTCGCGAGATCCTCGAACAGCGGGTGACACCCATCGGCTTGCCGATCCGCACCGGCCTCGCCACCCACTACCTCGAAACGCTGAAGATGATGACTGCCGTGGGGCTGGGTTGGAGCCTGTTGCCGGAGACCCTGCTGGACGATGAGTTGACCGTGCTCCAGGTCCCGGGACAGCGGCTGAGCCGCGAGCTCGGCATCGTCACTCACCGCAAACGCACCCTCTCGCAGGCGGCACGCAGGATGATCGACGCCTGTAGTGGATCGCTCAGCGATCCACCCAGCGCCACGCGGTAAACAGGGCGGCAAGGGCGACCGCAGAAGAGACACCGTACGTCCAGGCCGGACTCAAACCACTCCAGACATGGCCACTGACGAGGCTCCCCACCGCCCCCCCTGCACCGAAACTGACACTGCTGTAAAGCGCCTGACCACGGCCCTGATGGCGTCCCTGGAAATACGTCTGAACCAGATGGATGGCGGCGGCATGGAAGACACCGAAGGTCACAGCGTGCAACACCTGCGCCGCCACCAGAATCCATAACCACTCGGCAAACAGGGCGATGAGGAGCCAACGCACCGCCGCTGCGCCGAGACTGGCAATGAGCATCTGGCGCGCGCTGTATCTCCGCATCAGGCGGTGCATCACCACGAACGCCGCCACCTCCGCCACGACACCCAATGCCCACAGCACACCGGTCATGGCGTTGGAATACCCGTATGTCTCCAGGTAGAGCGAATAGAAGGCATAGTAGGCGCCGTGTCCGGCCTGCATGAGGAAACAGGTCCCCAGGAAGGCGAGCACCCGCGGCTGACGCAACACCCCCATCAGCGACCCGGGGTCGTGCGGATGAACGCCATCCACCCGCTCCGGCACGGTCAGGCTGACCAGCCATATACCTCCATAGAGGACCAGCACCACCTGAGGCACCCGGGCCATCCCATAGTGATCCAACGTCGCGCCCAGGCCGGCCACCGACGCGATGAAGCCGATGGAACCCCACAACCGCACGTGGCTGTAGCGTTCACTGCGCTCGCCCAGATGATCGAGGGTCACGGCTTCGAACTGGGGCAGGCTGGCATTCCAGAAGAAGCTGAACGCCGCCATCACCAGCGCCAATCCCCAGAAACCCTTGACGTAAAAGACCCCGGCGAAGGTCAACACCGAGAGCAACGAGGCGATACGCACGATCTGCATCCGCCGCCCCGTGTGATCGGCGATCCAGCCCCAGACATTGGGGGCGACAATCTTGGTCGCCATCAACACCGCCATCAACTCACCGATACGGGTGGCATCGAACCCCCGCGTCTGCAGATAGGGCCCCCAGTACGGCACCAGCGCGCCGAGGGAGGCAAAATAGAAGAAGTAGAACCCTGACAACCGCCAGTACGGTATCGACTCGGTCAAGACAGGCGCGTGAACCGGCTCAGAGGCCGGGATCGTCCCGTCCGGCGGGAATGACAGGTGTCGTGGGGGTCACATCCGCGTTCTGTGCCCGCTGACGGAGCACATGGTCCATCAATACGATGGCCAGCATGGCCTCGGCGATGGGCGTCGCCCGGATGCCGACGCAGGGATCGTGGCGCCCCTCCGTCACCACCTCCACCGGCTTGCCTTCGAGGTTGACCGAGCGACCCCGCAGACGCAGACTGGAGGTGGGCTTGAGAGCAATACGGGCGACGATGTTCTGACCCGAGGAGATGCCGCCCAGGATGCCGCCGGCGTTGTTGCTGAGGAAGCCCTCCGGGGTCATCTCGTCACGGTGTTCCGTGCCCTTCTGTTCCACACTGGCGAAACCGGCGCCGATCTCCACTCCCTTCACCGCATTGATGCTCATCAGGGCGTGAGCGATCTCGGCATCGAGCCGGTCGAATACCGGTTCGCCCAATCCCGGGGGCACGCCCTCTGCCACCACTGTCACCTCGGCGCCCACGGAGTTGCCTTCCTTGCGCAGGGCGTCCATGTAGGCCTCCAGTTCTGGCACTCTGGCGGCATCGGGAAAGAAAAATGGATTCTCCCCCACCGCCGCCCAGTCGAACCCCTCCGGCCGCAAGGGACCAAGGCGCGAAAGGTAGCCGCGGATCCCGATACCGTAACGCTCGCGCAGATATTTCCTCGCGATGCCGCCAGCGGCGACCCGCATCGCCGTCTCTCGCGCCGACGACCGCCCGCCCCCACGATGATCGCGCAGGCCGTATTTCTGTATATAGGTGTAGTCCGCATGCCCGGGCCGGAAACGATCCATGATCTTGGAGTAATCCTTGGAGCGTTGATCTTCATTCTGGATGATGAGGCCAATGGGGGTCCCGGTGGTGCGTCCCTCGAACACCCCCGAGAGAATCCGGACCCGATCCGCTTCCCGCCGCTGGGTGGTGTGACGCGAAGTGCCCGGTTTGCGCCGGTCCAGATCCCTTTGCAGGTCCGCCTCGCTCAACGCCATGCCGGGCGGACAACCATCCACGATGCAACCGATGGCAGGGCCGTGACTCTCGCCGAAGGAGGTGACTACGAAGAGTTTTCCGATGCTGTTTCCGGACATGAAATAGGACTTCCGCCGATACCGCCGCTTGATCTACTTGTCTTCCAGCCAGGCGTTGACGCGTTCCAAATCCTCCCGACCGAGCAGGCTCGCCGCCTGGCGCAGACGCAGGGCATTGAGGATATAGTCGTAGCGGGAGCGGGCATACTTGGCGCGGGCTTCGAACAGATTGCGCTGCACGTTTAGCACATCCACCATGGTGCGCGTGCCCACGTCAAACCCCGCCTGGGTCGACTCCAGGGCGCTCTCCGCAGAGAGGGTGGCCGCCTTCAACGCCTTCACCCGGCTGATGTTGGACAATACGCCGCGATAGGCGTCCCGCACCTGCCGGTTGACCGCGCGGCGCTGCTGGTCGAGGGCCTCCTGGGCAGCCTGGTAATCGAAACGCGCCTGACGGGTCTTGGAAGTCACCGCGCCGCCGGCATAAAGGGGCAGATTGAGTTGTAATCCCAGGTTAGTGGTATCGTTGTCGCCACTGAACGCGCTATCGCTGCTCGACCGGAACGCAGAGTAGGCACCGACCAGATCCAGCGTAGGGTAATGGCCGGAACGCTTGATCTCAATGTCCTTTTTCAATGCGTCCACCGAGGCCGCCGCGGCAACGATGGCGTAATTCTGTTTGAGCGCCATCTCCGCCCATTTATCGATATCCTGCGGGTCAGGCAAGGTCAACGCCATGTGTTCCCCCAGACGGGCAAGCGGCACATCGGTGTTACCGATGATCTCCCTCAACTCCTCCCATGCGTTGTCCAATTGGGTCTGCGCCTGTATTTCGTTGGCGCGGGCGCCGTCATGGGCGGCCTGCGCCTCATGCACATCCGTAATGGCAATGAGCCCCACGTCATAGCGCTGCTTGGCCTGCTCCAGTTGGCGTCCAGTGGCCTCCCGCTCCGCCGTACGGAATTTCAGGTCATCCTGGGCGCCCAGTACATTGAAATAGGCGGTGGCGGTACGCAGCATCAGATCCAATCTGGCGGCCGCGTATTCGGCTTCCGCCTGGGCAATCGCGCTGTCCGCCTGTTCGAGCTGAAGCCAGTAATCCCGATGGTAAAGGGGTTGCTTGAGGTTGAGCGCCAGGGTGTTCTGGCCGTAATTGTCGTCGGGACGACTGTGATTGTCCCTGTCGATACGCTCCGCACTGCCACTGAGGCCGATGTTGGGCAACAACAGCGCCCTGGCCTGAACCCGGCGCTCCTTGACCGAATCACGGCGCCGTTCCGCCTCGCGCAGCTTCGGGTCGTTCTTCAACGCCAGATCATAGACGGCCAGGAGATCCTGCGCCTGGAGTGGAACCCATGGCACCCAAAGCGCAAACGCCAACAACAACACGATTGATCTTCTCATTGCACCCTGCCCTTGAAAATAGTGGCTCGAATTATAGAAGCCGGCTGTCCGCATCACAATGCAAAACGCAGGCTCAGTGGGGGCCCGCGTGTGGCATCGGCGGGGCCAGAAGCTGGGGATCGATGCGCGCTGCGGAGAGATTCATCCGCCAGTCGAGGTGCGGCCCCGTCACCCGGCCCGTGGCCCCCACTTCGGCGATGACCTCGCCTTTCCTCACCCGCTGCCCCACCTTTACCAGAATACGGCTCAGGTGCAGAAACGACGACGAGAGATGATGGCCATGATCGACGATCAGCGTTCCCCCGGAGAAATACATGTCGGGATATGCCAGCGTGACGACGCCGTCCGCCGGGGCCACCACCTTGGTCCCCACCGGCGCCGCGATATCCACGCCGAAATGCGGCCGGCGGGGCTTCCCATTGAGGATGCGCTGGCTGCCATACACGCCGGTGATCGGCCCCGTCACCGGCCAGATGAAGCCGGTCAGAAAGTCGGTGCGGGAATCGTCCCTGCTGCGCGCCTTCTTGACCATCGCGATCTCATTACGGATGCGCTTGAGCGCCTCCTTGTCGGGCGTCACTTTCTTTTTGGGCAGACCGTCGATCCGCTGGATCTTGTATTTCCGGGCGCTGATCTCGATGTTGCGCCGCTGACGGCGGCCATCCGGCAGATCCACAACCAACCTGTGCTCAAGCGGCGCGTCGCGCCCGAATCCTACGATGAATATACCCTCTTTCGAAACCCGCACGGGCCGCCCGTCGAACGTCACCTTGGCCCCCGGCGTCGTCTGGCCTGTGAGCATCCCGCCCTGGGTGAAGGCGCCGTTCAATCGGATCGCACTGTCCGCCATGGCGCTGCCGGACAACATCAGCATCAACACCCCCTGAAATATCACCCGCTTCAACATCTGCCCGGTCGACCCTCCACGTAACGTCAAAATAAAACAGGAATCTAATGCCTCACCGTATCAGAAGGGCGTGACAGGGTCGAGTCCGCAAAACGCCGACAACTGGTACAATAGGCGGATTGCAAGCCCACCCCACGCCAACCGATGCCCCCAGACGCCCGCCAACCCGAGATCCGTAACCGCGAATACAGCTGGCGGGACCTGGTGGATATGATCCTGACCCATCGGCGCGAACTGGTGATGGCCAACCTGATTGCCATTCTGGGCACGGTGGTCAGCGTCCCCGTGCCCCTCCTGATCCCCATGCTGGTGGACGAGGTGTTGCTGCATAAGCCCGGCGCCGCGGTAGGCACCATCAACGAATTGTTTCCGCAAAGCTGGCATACGCCAATCCTCTATATTCTGGTGATCCTTGCCCTGACCCTGGTGCTGCGGCTCTGCGCGCTGGTGCTGTCGGTATGGCAGACGCGGCAATTCACGCGTATATCCAAAGATGTCATCTTTCGTATCCGCCGCGCTTTGCTGCTGCGGCTGGAACGGGTTTCCATGTCGGAGTACGAAACCCTGGGCAGCGGCACGGTGGCTTCACATCTGGTCACTGATCTGGACGCGCTGGACAATTTCGTCGGCGTCGCCACCAGCAAGTTCCTGGTCGCGGTCCTCAGCATCATCGGCACGGCGGTGATCCTGCTGTGGATGCACTGGAAACTGGCGCTGTTCATCCTCCTGGTCAACCCGGTGGTCATCTACATCACGACCGTCTTCGGCCGCCGTGTGAAGGAACTCAAACGACGCGAAAACAGTGCCTACCAGGTCTTTCAGGAGGCATTGGCAGAGACGCTGGAAGGCATTCAGCAGATCCGCGCCAGCAACCGCGAACGCTTCTACATCGGTCGCATCGTGGATCAGGCCAACCGTATCCGCCGCTACTCCACCGACTTCACCTGGAAAAGCGATGCAGCCAGCCGCCTCTCCTTCGTGGTGTTCCTGTTCGGCTTCGACATCTTCCGCGCCCTGAGCATGGTCATGGTGCTCTATTCCAATCTCACCATCGGCCAGATGCTGGCGGTGTTCGCCTACCTGTGGTTCATGATGAACCCGGTACAGGAGGTACTTGGCATCCAGTACGCCTACCACGCCGCACGGGCCGCGTTGACGCGGATCAACCACCTCATCGACATCCGCCTCGAACCGCAGTACCCCCACCTTCGAAACCCGTTTGCAGGCAAAACCACTGTGGGCGTCCGGCTGGAGGATATTCACTTTGCCTATGGCGATGGGCCGCCCGTGCTCGACGGCGTGAGCATGGAGATTGCCCCCGGCGAGAAGGTGGCCATCGTGGGCGCCAGCGGCGGCGGCAAAACCACCCTGGTGCAGATTATTCTCGGTCTCTACACGCCCGATCGGGGACAGATCTACTTCGATGACGTGCCGATCACCGAGATCGGCATGGATGTGGTCAGAAACAACGTCGCCACGGTGCTTCAGCACCCCGCCCTGTTCAACGACACGGTGCGCATGAATCTCACCCTGGGCCGGGAGATTCCCGATACAACACTTTGGCAGGCCCTCGAAATCGCCCAGTTGAAAGAGACCGTCGAACAACTCGACCAGCGGCTCGACACCCCCATCGGCCGCGATGGCGTCCGTCTCTCCGGCGGCCAGCGCCAGCGGCTCGCGGTCGCCCGGATGGTACTGACCGACCCCAAGGTGGTCATTCTCGACGAGGCCACCTCTTCACTGGACACCGCCACCGAAGGCCGCCTGCACACCGCCCTCCAGTCCTTCCTGCGCAACCGCACGACCCTCATCATTGCGCATCGCCTGAGCGCGGTGAAACAGGCGAACCGCGCGCTGGTCTTCGAGAGTGGCCGGATCGTGGAACAAGGCCCCCATGAGGAACTGGTCAAGGGCCGGGGACTCTATGCCAGCCTGTATGGACGTTACGAACACTGAGCGCCCCGCACCATCGCCCCCCATCGCTGCATGCGATCGCAGCCCGGCGAAAAGCAGGGTATGATGCACTTGCGCCAAGAATTATTCACATCACGTGACATTTTATTAACCCGGCAATAATATTTCGAGGGGGACATCATGACATTCTCATCCCAAACCCAGGGCATCGCCGAAAGCCACTCGATCCTGGCCGGCCTGTTGAGTGACGGGCTCCTGAGCGACGAACACCTGATCGAGGAACTGTTCCAGGGCACACCGTCTAGCCTGGAGGCCAAGGGCAAGAAGAAGGACAAAAAGAAAGACAAGAAAAAGGGGAAATCGAACAAAAAAGGCAAGGACAAGAAAGGCAAGAAAAAGAGCAAAAAGAAGGGGAAAAAGAAAAAGTAACGTAAAATGCGGAAAGGCCCTTGCCGAAAATACCGGAAAGGGCCTTTCTCCAATCCGCCGGTTATGCCTCCTTGCCCACCGCCTTCATACTGAGACGGACGCGGCCCTGCTTGTCCACCTCCAATACCTTTACCTTGACAAGATCACCCTCCGAGAGCTTGTCGCTGACCTTCTCCACACGCTCGTCGCTGATCTGAGAGATGTGGACCAGGCCGTCTTTGCCTGGCAGGATAGTCACGAAGGCGCCAAAATCCATCAGCTTGGCCACCTTGCCCTCGTAGACCTTGCCCACTTCCACGTCAGCGGTAATCAGCTCGATACGGCGTTTGGCCTCCTCGCCCGCCGCCTTGTCCACCGAGAAGATCTTTATGGTGCCATCATCACTGACATCTACGGTAGCGCCCGTCTCCTCCGTGATGGTGCGAATCGTGACACCCCCCTTGCCGATTACATCCCGGATCTTCTGCGGATCGATCTTGAAGGAGATGATCCGTGGCGCGTGCTCGGACATCTCCTGACGCGGCGCATTGATCGCGCTGTTCATCTCGCCCAGGATGTGCAACCGTCCGGCCTTGGCCTGATCCAGGGCAATCTCCATGATTTCCCGGGTGATGCCGTTGATCTTGATGTCCATCTGCAGGGCATTGATACCCGCCTCGGTCCCGGCGACCTTGAAGTCCATATCGCCAAGGTGGTCCTCATCCCCGAGGATGTCAGTCAATACCGCGAACTGATCCCCCTCCTTGATAAGGCCCATGGCCACGCCGGCCACCGGCGCCTTGATCGGGACGCCGGCATCCATCAACGAAAGACTGGTGCCGCAGACGGAGGCCATCGAGGAGGAGCCGTTGGATTCGGTGATCTCGGAGACGACGCGGATGGAATAGGGAAACTCCTCCATGCTCGGCATCACCGCCAGCACCCCGCGCTTGGCCAACCGGCCGTGGCCGATCTCACGCCGCTTGGGGCTCCCGACACGCCCCGTCTCCCCTACGCAGAACGGCGGGAAGTTGTAGTGCAGCATAAAGGGTTCGCGGCGCTCGCCTTCGAGCGCATCGATAATCTGGGAGTCGCGCTCGGTCCCCAGCGTGGTAACCACCAGCGCCTGCGTCTCGCCGCGGGTGAACAATGCCGAACCGTGGGTACGTGGCAACACGCGGGTACGAATGGAGATCGGACGCACCGTCTTGGTATCGCGGCCGTCGATACGCGGCTTGCCCTCCAGGATACGGCCGCGCACGATCTTTTTCTTGAGCTTGTCGATGGCGCCCTTGACCTCGGCTTCGCTCCACTTCGGTTCCTCTCCAGCGCACAGCTTTTCGACCACCTGCGCCACAATCTCGTCGATGCGGGCATAGCGCTCCATCTTGTCCGCGATGGAATAGGCCTCGGTCAGCGCGGCTTCGGCTTCCGCCTTCACCGCTGCGTTCAGCTCCTCATCCTCCTCCGGCACCTCGAAGGGAATGGTCGGTTTCCCCACCTCAGCAGCCAGCTCCTTGATGGCCTGGATCACGATCTGCATCTGCTCATGACCGAACAGAACAGCCCCCAGCATCACCTCTTCCGAAAGCTCGGCGGCCTCGGACTCCACCATCAATACTGCCTCTTCAGTGCCGGCCACCACCAGATCGAGATCGGAATCCGGGTTCAGCCCCGTGATCGCCTGATTGAGCAGGTACTCACCATTCTTGTATCCAACCCGCGCCGCACCGACCGGCCCCTGGAAAGGCAGACCGGAGATGGCCAGCGCCGCCGAGGTGCCGATGAGCGAGGGAATCTCGGGATCCACCGCCGGGTTGAGGGACTTGACCGTGCAGATCACCTGGGTCTCGTTCCGGTATCCCTTAGGAAACAGCGGCCGGATGGGCCGGTCGATCAGGCGCGAGGTGAGGATTTCCTTTTCAGAAGGCCGTCCCTCGCGACGGAAGAAACCGCCCGGGATCTTGCCCGCTGCATAGGTCTTTTCCTGATAATCGACGGTGAGCGGGAAGAAATCCCGCCCCTCCATCGGCTTTTTCGCGCCCACCACGGTGCAGAGCACCACCGTGTCGCCCATGTTGACGACCACGGCGCCATCGGCCTGCCGTGCTATCTCGCCGGTCTCGAAAGTGACTGTGTGCTCACCGTACTGAAAGGTCTTTTTGATAGGGGTCACTGTTGGTTCCTCGTGGAGTGTTAGGCCGAACTAACGGCGCAGGCCAAGGCGTGAAATGAGGGTGCGATAACGCTCCACATCTTTCTTTTTCAGGTAGTCGAGCAGCTTGCGCCGCGAATTGACCATCCGTACCAGTCCACGGCGGGAATGGTGATCGTGCTTGTGTTCGGTGAAGTGGGCGGTGAGTTCATTGATGCGCGCCGTCAGCAACGCAACCTGCACCTCCGGGGAACCCGTATCATTCGGCCCCTGCCGGTATTCTTCCACAATCTTCTTTTTCGCTTCTGCGCTCATTGTCATTTCATCTTCTCCTGTCAGGATGTCGTATCGATGGTCCTGGGAGGCAGGCCTCCTGCAGTGACAACCCCAACAATGAGTTCAGGGTGTCTGACCACCGGGCGGCGCGGACCGCCCTGTTTATTGCGTCCCGCCGGAGCAGGGCGCGCCAAGTATGCGTGCTTTGTTCGTTTTTCGCAATCAGGTCGCAGCCAACAGCCTTCGCGGCGCCACCTTGCCATCGTCCAGTATCTCGCCCACGCCGATGAAACGATCTCCCTCGGCGTACAGCCGCACCCAGCCCTCCGTGGGCGCTCGCGGCACCAGGACGGGCTGTCCCTGTTTCAAATAGAACGCGGCATCTCCCGTCAGACGGACTTCCGGCCAGTGTGACAACGCGCTCTCCACTGGCAACAACAGCGCATCGAGCGCGGCGAAACCGGACTCGGCATTTCCCTCCAGTTCATCGACCGTATGGGCATCCACATCACTGTATGGACCGACACCGGTACGCCGCAGTGCCGCCACATGCCCGCCACATCCCACCGCCCGGCCGATGTCTTCCGCAAGGGTGCGGACATAGGTGCCCTTGGAACAGCGGACATCGAGTTCGATCTCGGGCAGTTCGAACGCCAGCAGTTTCAGTTCGTAGATATGGACCTTGCGCGGTTCACGTTCGACTTCAATACCTTTCCGAGCCAGCTTATAGAGCCGCTCGCCCTTGTGCTTCAATGCCGAATACATTGGCGGCAATTGTTCGATCTCGCCCCGGAACCGGCCGAGCGCCTCTTCAACCAGGACCTCGGTCACCCCCTCCACCGGCAATGTATCGACCACCTCACCCTCGGAATCGGCGGTGGTGGTGGTCACACCGAGCTGGATTCTGACCCGGTATCGCTTCTCCGCATCCAGCAAAAAGGCCGATATCTTTGTCGCCCCGCCAAAGCAGAGCGGCAACAGCCCCGTCGCAAGCGGATCCAAGCTGCCAGTATGCCCCGCCTTCCGTGCATGGTAGAGCCGTTTCACCTGCTGCAGGGCCGCGTTGGAACTGATCCCCGGCGGCTTGTCCAACAAGAGAATACCGCTGATGTTCCTGCCCTGCTTGCGCCGCCTTGCCATAGGATATGCCTGGTTCTTGCTGGTTATTCGGATGAGGGATGCTGTTTGTCGGCGGCGACGGCCTGCTCGATCAATTCGGACAGATGCGTCCCTTCGTCGATGGAGGTGTCATAGACGAAGTGAAGTTCGGGAATGGTGCGAATCCGAACCCGCTGTCCCAGAAGACGGCGCAGATACCCCCGCGCGGGTCCGTTCAGAATCGACTCGCACGTCTTGGGGTCAGACTCCTCGCCCATCACCGTAAAGTAGACCTTTGCATGACTGTAGTCCCTGGCCACGCGGACGGCCTGAATGGTGACCATCCCCAATCGCGGATCCTTCAACTCATCGCGCACCAGCACGGCCAATTCGCGCTGAAGCTGGGATGCGACCCGATCGGTTCTTTTGAATTCCTGCATGGAAACGCGCCGACGACAATGACTCAGATTTCCCGGGCCACCTCTGTGCGCTCGAATACCTCAATCCGGTCACCCGGTTTGATGTCGTTGTAATTCTTCACGCCGATGCCGCACTCCATCCCTGCCTTGACCTCCGCCACGTCTTCCTTGAAACGACGCAACGATTCAAGCGCGCCTTCGTAGATCACCACATTGTCACGCAATACGCGGATGGGGTTATTACGCTTCACCACGCCCTCCACGACCATGCAACCGGCGATCGCCCCGAGCTTGGAGGATCGGAACACGTCGCGAACCTCGGCCAGACCGATGATCTCTTCACGGATCTCGGGCGAGAGGAGGCCGCTGATCGCCTTCTTCACATCGTCTATCACCTCATAGATGATGCTGTAGTAGCGTAGATCGATATCGTTTTCCTCGATCACGCGCCGCGCGGCGGCATCCGCCCTCACGTTGAAACCGATGATGGTGGCGCCCGCAGTCACGGCGAGATTGGCGTCGGATTCGGTGATACCGCCCACGCCGGCAGATACGATCTGGACCTTGACCTCATCGGTGGAGAGCTTGAGCAGCGCCTCGCGCAGCGCCTCGACACTGCCTTGAACATCGGCCTTGATCACGAGGTTGACCGTCTGGGTTTCCCCTTCCGCCATGCGGGAGAACAGCTCATCCAGCTTGGCCGCCTTCTGCGCGGCAAACTTGGTGTCACGGTGTTTCTCCTGGCGCAACATGGCCACCTCGCGGGCCCGTTTTTCATCCGCTACCACGACGAGATCGTCGCCCGCATTGGGCGTTCCCGACAAACCAAGCACTACCACTGGCGTGGAAGGTCCGGCCTCTTTCACCTTTTGGCCAAGTTCATCGAACATGGCGCGCACGCGACCATACTCCGTCCCCGCCACGATGGTATCACCCTGCTTCAGAGTGCCGGACTGAACCAACACGGTGGCCACCGGGCCGCGCCCCTTGTCGAGGCTCGATTCCACGATGGTGCCCCGCGCAAGCGCATCCACGGGCGCCTTCAATTCAAGCACCTCGGCCTGCAACAATATCGCATCCAGGAGATCGTCGATGCCCTCGCCGGTCTTGGCGGACACTTTGACGAATATGACATCGCCTCCCCATTCCTCCGGGATCACATCCTGCTGTGAGAGCTCCTGCATCACCCGGTCGGGCTGCGCCTCCGGCTTGTCGATCTTGTTGATCGCCACCACTAACGGAACCCCCGCCGCCCTCGCATGCTGGATCGCCTCAATGGTCTGGGGCTTGACGCCGTCATCGGCGGCCACCACCAGCACCACGATATCCGTCACCTTTGCCCCCCTCGCCCGCATGGCGGTGAACGCCGCATGGCCGGGGGTATCGAGAAAACTGATGGTGCCTCGCTTGGTCTGTACATGATAGGCGCCGATGTGCTGGGTGATGCCGCCCGCCTCACTTGCTGCCACACGGCTGGTGCGAATGTAATCGAGCAGCGAGGTCTTGCCATGATCGACGTGACCCATGATGGTCACCACCGGCGGTCTCGGCTCGCCCTCCTGCGACTCTTCTTCGGCTGCGCCAAGCAGTTCCGCTTCGACATCCTCTTCCTTCATTGGCACCGGCTTATGCCCCATCTCCTCGACCACCAGAAAGGCGGTATCCTGGTCGATCGCCTGGTTGATCGTGGCCATCATCCCCATCTTCATCAGTTCCTTGATGACTTCCGCTGCCTTGACGGACATCTTCTGGGCAAGTTCAGCCACGGTGATCGACTCGGGAATCGGCACCTCACGCACCACGGGCGCCGTGGGTTTGACAAAACCGTGCTGGGTCTCGGGTAACACCTTTGCCGCTCCACGCCGGGCCGCTCCTTTCTGTTTTCGGCGCCCCCGCTTGCCTTCCGCCATATGCAATTCTGCGCGACCGTAGCGTGCCGAACGCCCCTCCTCTCCCTTATCCTTGTGCTTCTCCTTGCGAGGCGCCTTTTTGCCGGGACGCGCCTTTTCGACGGGAGGCAGCGGAGCAGGCTGCGCCTCGACCTGCGCTTGTTCGCGCGCCTTGGCCTCCGCCTCCTCGGCGGCCTTGCGCGCGGCTTCGTCAGCACGCTGCTTTTCCTCTTCCAGCGCCTTCTGCCGGGCCTCTTCAGCCTTCTTGCGCGCTTCGATCTCGGCTTCAATCTTTCGCCGTTCTTCGGCTTGCGCTTCGAGCGCCGCTCGTGCGCGCTCGGCCTCTTCGGCGCTGACCCGCGCCCTTTCCCCTTCTCCAGTTTCTTCGCGCTTCACATAGGTGCGCTTGCGCCGCACTTCGACACTGACCGTCTTCCCACGGCCCGCGGGCGCCGCGCGGCTGCGACTTCGTGACCCTCCAACAGGCTGTTGCAATTCGCTCACCGTCTTGCGTTTGAGCGTTACTTTTGCGGGCTCTGTCCTTCCGACCTCCTTCTTGCCCCTACGGTCACGCAGATAGAGCAGCAACTGCATCTTCTCCTTGTCCGTGATCGCCGCATCGGGCGATGCGACTTCGACCCCCGCCTCTTTGAGCTGTTCGAGCAACCGCTCTTCAGTCGTACCAACGACCTTGGCCAATTCTTTGACCGTTACTTCACTCATTCGTGGACCTCCCCGCGTCCCGATCCTGCTCTTCTTCCGCAAACCAGGGGGCACGCGCCGTCATAATCAGCTTGCCCGCCCGTTCTTCGTCCATGCCTTCGATTTCCATCAACTCATCAACCGACTGCTCGGCCAGATCCTCCATCGTGGAGATACCGCGGGCTGCGAGCCGCGCCGCCATTTCACTGTCCATGCCTTCCATGTTCAACAGGTCGTCGGCGGGCGCTTTCCCACCCAATGCCTCCTCGCCGGCAATGGCACGGGTCAACAACATATCCTGAGCCCGCCCCCGCAGTTCATCCACCAGGGCCTCATCGAATTCCTCGATATTCAACATTTCTTCGCGCGGCACATAGGCCACCTCTTCCACCGTGGTAAATCCCTCCTGCACCAGAATGGTCGCTATATCTTCATCCACATCCAACTGTTCCTTGAAACTTTCAATGAAAGTCTTGGCTTCCTCCTCGCCCTTTTCTGCGGCTTGCGCTTCGCTCATGACATTGATCTCCCAACCCGTGAGCTGGCTGGCGAGGCGCACATTCTGACCACCGCGACCAATCGCCTGAGAGAGATTGTCCTCGGTAACCGCGACATCTATGCTGTGGGCATCCTCGTCTACGACAATGGAAACAACATCCGCAGGAGACATGGCATTGATGACGAACTGGGCAAAATTCTCGTCCCATAGAATGACGTCGACCCTCTCCTCGGCAAGCTCGTTTGATATGGCCGCCACGCGCGAACCCCGCATACCGACACACGCACCCACAGGATCGATGCGTGGATCGTTGCTCTTCACCGCAATCTTGGCGCGAAGGCCGGGATCGCGCGCCGCGCCGACGATCTCAATCAAACCCTCTCCAACCTCGGGTACTTCCAGCTTGAACAACTCGATAAGGAGTTCAGGCGCCGTACGGCTCACGAACAATTGCGGTCCACGGGGCTCGGATCGCACATCGTATAGATAACCGCGCAACCGATCACCCACCCGCACCGATTGCCGTGGAATCATCTCCTCGCGTGCGATATAGGCCTCGGCATTTCCGCCCAGATCCAGAATCACGTTGCCACGGTCGATGCGCTTGACAATGCCGGTTACCAACTCACCCTTACGCTCCTTATAGGCCTCGACCATCTTCGCACGCTCCGCCTCACGCACTTTCTGCACGATCACCTGCTTGGCAGTCTGCGCGGCGATCCGGCCGAATTCCACTGACTCGATAGGTTCCTCAATGTAGCCGCCCAGCTCGATACCCGGCTCCAACTCTTGCGCAGCATCATAGGTGATCTCTGTCAGGGGCGACTCGATTGCCTCCTGATTCTCCACGATTTTCCACCGGCGGAACGAGGAATAATCTCCGGTTTCCCGGTCGATCTGCACGCGCACATCGATCTCGCCGCCGTGCTTCTTACGTGTTGCCGACGCCAGCGCCGCCTCTATCGCCTCAAAAATAATTTCTTTGTCGACGCCCTTTTCATTGGAAACAGCATCTACAACCAGCAGAATATCTTTGCTCATCTCTGCACTTTTCCCAGTCAGAATTCCGGTACCAGCCTCGCCGTATCGATCTCACTCAACGGCAACCGATAGACCTCGTCATTTTCTCTAATCAGCACCGCGTCACCCTCGATGCCTTCCAATTGGCCGACGAAGTTGCGACGACCTTCGATCTTGGAACGTATTTTCAGCCGCGCCTTATGGCCACGAAAACGTTCAAAATGCTCTTTGGCAAACAGCGGGCGGTCGAGGCCAGGGGACGACACTTCCAGCACGTAGTGTCCCGGAATAGGGTCCTCCACATCCAAAACACCGCTCAACTGATGACTCACACCACTACAATCGTCCAGCGTAATGCCCTTTTCCTGATCGATATAGACGCGAAGCAATGGGCCGGACTTGGCCCGATTGAGCAATTCCACGCCCACCAATTCATAGCCCAGAGACTGGACAACGCCGTTTACCAACTCTTTCAGTTTTTCCGGTACAGCCCGCATTCACACCTGAAATTTCATAACAAACAAAAAATGGGCCCGAGGCCCACTTCAAAAAAGCTGCCGAATCACCCACCCGCCGGGGATACCCACAGCCGGAGGCGATATTGCCTCGCTCACACAAACGAAAAGACCCCGCTAACGGGGTCCATCTTAACCGCATTCACCGGTTGCTCCACCGGATTCCACGCCTCTACGGTAAGTGCTGGCGCCTATTCTAGTCGTACAGTTCCCGTCTGACAAGACCCTTTCCTTATTATTA
>JALSTP010000220.1 GCA_026983675.1 Sedimenticola sp. | reverse complement strand
CGTGTCTCCAGCAATACCCCCTGGATCTTGTTGCCGGGTTAATATTCAGCTGGCCTTTGTCCATACCGGGAGACTCGTGGGAACAGCATTGACATGAAATCTATTGTTGCATTGGCTGCGATTGTTTTCCCGCCGCTCGCATTCGCCAGTGGGGAGGGCGCAGGCCATGCCCTTGATCTGACCGGCAGCGATGTGGGCGCTGTGGCGATTGCCGTATTTGTCGTCGCCTATTTGCTGGTGATGGCGGAAGAATATACCCATCTTCGCAAGTCGAAGCCGGTTATCCTGGCCGCGGGAATCATCTGGTTGATGATCGGCCGGGTCTACCACCAGCACGGGATGAGTGAACTGGCGGAGGCGGCGGTACGCCATAATCTCGTGGAATATGCCGAGTTGATGCTTTTCCTGTTGGTGGCGATGACCTACATCAACTCGATGGACGACCGCCGGGTCTTCGATGCGCTGCGGGCCTGGCTGATTCGCAAGGGATTCGGTTTTCGCCAGCTCTTCTGGTTGACCGGAATTCTGGCTTTTTTCATCTCCCCTGTGGCTGACAATCTGACCACGGCCTTGCTGATGTGCGCGGTGGTCATGGCGGTAGCGGGAGGCAATGCCCGGTTCGTGAGCCTTGCCTGTATCAACATCGTCGTTGCAGCAAACGCAGGCGGCGCCTTCAGCCCTTTTGGCGATATCACCACGCTGATGGTATGGCAGAAAGGGGTGGTGGAATTCTGGACCTTCTTTCTGCTGTTTGTACCCGCATTGGTCAATTTCGCCGTCCCGGCGGCGATCATGCATTTCGCCGTTCCTGCCGGGCAGCCTCGGGTGGGCGACGAATATGTGGAGATGAAGCGCGGCGCCTGGGGCGTTATCGCCTTGTTTCTTGCCACCATCGTCACCGCGGTGGGATTCCATAACTTTATTGGCCTGCCACCGGTCATCGGCATGCTGACAGGACTCAGTTATCTGCAATTCTTTGGCTATTACCTGAAAAAGACGGCGTATCGTGAAAGGGTAAAAACGAACAATGGCGAGATTGGCGATATCGTGGCATTTGATGTGTTCCGGGGGGTGGCCCGTGCGGAATGGGATACGCTGCTCTTTTTCTACGGGGTGGTGCTGTGCGTCGGTGGACTCGGATTCATGGGCTATTTGGCGCTGGCGTCGGAGACGATGTACAGCCAGTGGGGCGCGACCAGCGCAAACGTCTCCATCGGCCTTCTCTCCGCAATCGTGGACAACATCCCCGTGATGTTTGCGGTGCTGACCATGCAGCCGGATATGTCGCTGGGTCAGTGGTTGCTGGTGACCATGACCGCCGGAGTGGGGGGGTCGCTGCTTTCCATCGGTTCGGCAGCCGGTGTGGCGCTGATGGGGCAGGCGAGAGGTCAATATACCTTTTTCAGCCATCTGCGCTGGATGCCGGTGGTTGCCCTCGGATATGCGGCCAGCATTCTGGCGCACATGTGGCTCAATGCCTCGATCTTCTGAGGCCGTCATTTCGGAAGGGAATTCCCTTTGTGGATTTTGTTGTTTGATCCCTGAACGCAATCTATGCCAAGGTATCTGCCTTTGAGATCAACAACGGAGACAGGGTTTACTTATGAGATGGGAGAGAGGCAGGCGCAGCCGTAATGTGGAAGACCGCCGGGGGCGGCGTATTGCGGCCGGGGTCGGAGGCGGTGGTATCGGTATGGTGGTGCTGGCCCTGGTGGCCATGTACTTCGGCGTGGACCCGCGTGTGGTTCTGCAGCAAGGGGGCAACCTGGCCGGGCCCGGCGCCGGTGGACGCCAAAGCACCTCCTACACGCCTTCACCTCAAGAGGCGCGGTTGGCTGATTTCGTCTCCGTGATTCTTGCGGATACCGAACAGACCTGGAGCCAGATATTCAAGGCGAGGGGGTGGCGCTACGAAGAACCCAAACTCGTGCTCTTCAGCGGCTCGGTAAAATCGGCCTGCGGCATGGCGCAGGCAGCGATGGGACCGTTCTATTGCCCCGGCGATCACAAGGTCTACATCGATCTGGCGTTCTACCGCGAACTCAAGGAGCGGCATCATGCGCCGGGCGACTTTGCCCAGGCCTACGTGATCGCCCACGAGATCGGACATCACGTACAGAACCTGCTGGGCGTCTCCAGCCAGGTGCGCCGCGCGCAACGCCGGATGACAAAAAAACAGGCGAATGCCCTCTCGGTCAGGGTGGAACTCCAGGCCGACTGTTATGCGGGTGTGTGGGCCAACAATGCCCATCGCGACCGCCATCTTCTGGAAGAGGGTGACGTGGAGGAGGGGCTGAATGCGGCGAGCGCCATCGGTGACGATCGTCTTCAGAAAGAGGCCCGCGGTTATGTAACGCCGGACTCGTTCACCCATGGAACCTCCAGCCAGCGAGTAAAATGGTTCAGGATCGGTCTGCGGGAAGGCGATATCGATGCCTGCGACACCTTCGACGCGGCTCAGTTGTGAGGCGATGATCGCCGCCGGACGATGAACAGCAGGGGGGTGTCGTCACGCGTCGCGGCGGAAAGGGGCGATTCCACGCGGGCAATGAACGCCTTTGCAGGCAGGTTCTCCACCCACCGCCAAACGGCCTCCGTCTCCTCCTGTCCCCCCGGGTGACCGCGATAGGTGGTCACGGTGAGGATGCCGCCCTCGCCGAGCCGCGCCGATGCCGCCGCCAGCGCGATCCGGGTGGTGTTCGGTCGAGTGGTGAGTCCCCTGTCGCCCCCCGGCAGATAGCCGAGATTGAACATTGCGGCCCGCAAGGGGCCCCTAACGTGCTGTGCCAAAAGTTCGTGTCCGCAGCACAGCAGCGTTACCCGTTCCTCCACGCCGGCTTCGTGCAGCCGCCGCCGGGTATTGGCCAGCGCCCGTGGCTGGACGTCGAGGCCATACACGCGGCCCGTCGCGCCCACCTGACGGGCAAGAAAGAGGGTGTCGTATCCATTGCCCAGCGTGGCATCCATTGCCCTGTCACCAGGGCGCAAGACCTTGGCGACCCACCGTTGGGCGCGTCGCACCAACGGCACGTGGACGAAGCAGTGTTTCATTTCAGCCGATCCCGGAAACGCAGGATGTCTGCTTCCGCCGGCACGGGACCGTGGCCACAAAGATAATCGGCGAACCGGGCGGCATACCAAGGGATGCTCATGCTGCCACGGGAGCCGAAGCCGTTGAAGATCAGGAGGGCGGGATGAACGGGGTGGGGACCGATGAATGGGGCCTTGTCGAGGGTCGAGGGTCGAATCCCCGCCCGATGCGCCAGCAGCCGTGGCGGCGATTCCAGCCGGATCAGGTGGGTGAGCGCGGCCAGCAACTGGTCCCTGCCCGCAGCGGTCGGGATGCAGTCCAGATGCGTTCTGTCATAGGTGGCGCCCAGTTTGAAGCGGCCGTTGCCCAGCGGCAGCACCCACTGTCCGGCATTGACGATCACGTTGGGGAGCGATGCATCGGCCCTCAGGGTCAGGATCTCGCCCTTGACTGGCTGGAAAGGCAACCAGCGGAACCAGGGATTCCCCGCGCCGCTCGCGCCTTCGCAGAAGACCACCCGGTCCGCACGGCAACCTGCCAGCAGGACCCGGCGGCGGCTGTATTGAAGGGTTCCGGCCTCGACGCGCGCAATGCGTAGAAGGCCCTGTTGACGAAACCGATCTTTCAGCGCCGCCAGCAGCCGCCGTGGGGCGAGGTAGCCGGTGTGCCGTTGCATGAAACCCCCTTGGCCGGCAACGATCGCGGGGTGGGGCGCCGCCGCCCGCCACGGACCGAGGAAGTCCTTGTAGGCCGGGTCCCGCCGGCGGGTGCGGTGCCGCGCCGGATCGGTTTCCGAGCGGGAACAACGCCACAAGGGCACCCAGTGAAGCAACGGGATGTGCAGGTCCCGTTCGAGCGCCCGGTAACAGCCCTCGGCGGCGGTGAGAAAGGTTTCGGCCAAGGGATGCCGGACCAGACGCATGCCCGTGACGGGATTGATGAGGCCGGCCGCCGCCGTGCTGGATGCGCGGGCATGGTCATCATCCAGAATCACCACCCGTTGGCCGCGCCGCAAGAGTTCCCAGGCAAGCAGGCTGCCCGCCAACCCCTGTCCCACGATGAGAGTGCGCGTTTCGTTCAATCCGGTAAACCAGTCTCAGGATATCTCGTCCGGCCTATAGCATGGGGTGACGTCGGGCGAGGGAGGCGTGCACGAGAAACGGGCGCATCCGCTATAGCACTGCCACTCCTTCCGCGCCGAGCATCTCCACGAGCCGGATAAGGGGCAGGCCGATAAGAGTATTTGGGTCGCCGCCCTCGAGACGTTCGAAGAGGGCGATGCCGAGACCCTCGGATTTGAAGCTGCCGGCGCAATTGTAGGGCTGCTCCCGCCGCAGGTAATGGTCGATCTGGGTATCGGACAGGCGCCGGAAGTGGCAGTGAAAGGTCTCGCAACTCACCTGGAGGCGGTCGCTGGCGTTGTTTAGCAGGGCAAGGCCCGTGTAGAAGGTCACGCGCCGGCCGGAGGCCGCCCTGAGTTGCTCGATGGCCTGCTCGTGGCCGCCCGGTTTGCCCAGGATGCGATCGTCGATCGTGGCCACCTGGTCCGACCCGATGATCAGGGCGTTCGCCTGGTTCTTTGCGACGGCGCGCGCCTTGGCTTCGGCCAGCCGGGTCACCAATGCCTCCGGCGGCTCGCCGGGCAGGGCCGTTTCCTCGACGTCGGGCGAGGCGGTATCGAAGGGGATCTGCAAGCGCGCCAGCAGCTCCCGGCGGAACGGTGACGTGGAGGCCAGGACAAGCGGGGGAGGCGCGGTTTTATCGGATGGCAGGGGCATGGAGGATTTCTCCGTTGATGGCAAGGGATGAAGGCGGGAAGTCTATCAAAAAACACGGATTTTCTTGACAGGGCGGCATGATTTCCTTAGAACGACGAATAATCCGAGGCCGAAGGGGAATCCATGCCCGTCACTGAGCTATTACTACAAGGCGTCGAACTGATGTTGCTCGGGATGGGGCTCGTGTTCGGATTCCTTGCCGTCCTGGTGCTGGCCACCGTGGGCATGTCGCGGGTGGGGCAGCGCCTGGAGCCCCCACGGGAGAAACCGGTGGCCCCCGCATCCTCCGGCGCCGCCCGGGAAGCCGCGCCGGACGATACCTTGATCGCCGTCATTGCCGCCGCGGTCGATATGTTCCGCACGACACAAAAGTAATCCCGCCTTATTCCAGGGTGGAGCGTGGAATCTGACGCCGGCGCCCGCGGTTTGTGGGGCGGCGTTCCGACGAGTATCTGAACTTATGAACAACAAGAAAGCCCTTGGCATCACCGAGGTGGTGCTGCGCGATGCCCACCAGTCTCTGCTGGCGACCCGCATGCGCATCGACGACATGTTGCCCATCGCCGCGAAGCTGGATGCGGTCGGATTCTGGTCTCTGGAGACCTGGGGCGGCGCGACCTTCGACGCCTGTATCCGGTTTCTCGGTGAGGATCCCTGGGAGCGGCTGCGGCGGTTGAAACAGGCCATGCCCAATACTCCGCAACAGATGTTGCTGCGGGGGCAGAACATTCTCGGCTACCGCCACTATGCCGATGATGTGGTCGAGGCCTTTGTGGAACGCGCGGCGGAGACCGGTATCGACGTGTTCCGCATCTTCGACGCCATGAATGATCTGCGCAATCTCGAGACGGCCATCAAGGCGACGCTGCGGGTGGAGAAACACGCCCAGGGCGCCATGTCCTATACCGTCAGCCCCGTACACGACCTGGACTACTGGCTGGACATGGGCCGGCGGCTGGAGGACATGGGCGCCCACTCGATCTGCATCAAGGACATGGCCGGTCTGCTCACGCCCTATACGGCGGAGGCGCTGGTCAGCCGGCTGAAGGCATCCTGCGCCATCCCCATTGCGCTGCATTGCCATGCCACCACGGGGCTCAGCACGGCCACCATCGTCAAGGCGGTCGAAGCGGGTGTCGACACCGTGGACAGCGCCATCTCCTCCATGAGTATGACCTACGGCCATTCGGCCACCGAGTCGGTCGTGGCCATCCTGCAGCAGACCGGGCGGGACACTGGCCTCGATCTCCCGGCACTGGAGGAGATCGCCGCCTATTTCCGGGAGGTGCGCAAGAAATACGCGGATTTCGAGGGGGCGCTGAAGGGGGTGGATTCGCGCATTTTGGTGGCCCAGGTCCCGGGTGGCATGCTCACCAATATGGAGAACCAACTGCGCGAGCAGGGCGCGGCCGACCGGCTGGACGACGTGCTCGAAGAGATCCCCCGGGTACGCAAGGATCTGGGCTATATTCCGCTGGTGACCCCCACGTCACAGATCGTGGGCACCCAGGCAGTGCTCAATG
>JALSTP010000219.1 GCA_026983675.1 Sedimenticola sp. | reverse complement strand
CGCCGTGCGCACTATCATGCAGCAGCGGCCTATCCGGATCCTGATGTTTTCGTCATTGACGGAGGAGGGGGCCGTTGCCACCCTGGATGCGTTGGAGGCCGGGGCCCTCGATTTTCTGCCGAAACGATCGTTGACCTTGGAGCGGGGTCAGCTGGGCCGGCCCGTTGCAGACAATACGTTGGTGCAACGGGTGATTGCAGTCGGTCGTGGCGCGTTGACACCCCCGGCATCGTCAAACCCGGCGCCGGCTCCCGCGCCCCATCCACAGCCGGTGCTTCCGCTTTCACGTGGCGAGGGCTACCGCCTCGTTGCCATCGGCGCATCCACCGGGGGGCCCCTTGCGATTCGGCAGGTGCTCGGTGCTCTGCCGGAGGACTTTTCCCTGCCGGTGATCGTTGCCGTGCACATGCCCGCGGGTTTCACCCGTACCTTTGCGGAAAGACTCGATACGCAGTGCCGGATCAAGGTGAAGGAGGCTTCCGACGGTGATGAACTGCGGCCGGGCCGGGTGCTGCTCGCCCCCGGTGGAAAGCAATTGCTGGTGGAGTCTTACGGCAATGGCCTGGCAAGGGCCCGGGTGGTCGAAGGGGGAGGTGAACATATCTACCGGCCCAGTGTGGATGTGCTGCTGGGGTCGGCGGCACGCCTCTATCCCGGGGCAGTGCTGGGGATCGTGATGACCGGGATGGGGAGTGATGGCAAGCAGGGTGCGGAACTGCTCAAGTCCACGGGATCGACTGTGTGGGCCCAGGATGCGTCGAGTTGCGTCGTCTATGGAATGCCTCGGGCAGTCACCCAGGCAGGGTTGTCCGATCGTGAACTGGCGCTCGCCGAGATCGGGCCGATGTTGGGCAGGATCCCGCTATGAGGCTCGATTTTCTCAGCGTTCTGGGAGTGATCATCGCTTTCACGGCGATCCTTGGGGGCAATGTCCTCGAAGGGGGACACCTCGATTCCCTTCTAAATGGCCCCGCGATCGTCATCGTACTGGGGGGCACCGTGGGCGCCATCCTGTTGCAGACGCCGGTATCTGTGTTCATGCATGCCCTGCGTCTGGCCGGGCGGGTCTTCGTGCCTCCGCGTATCCAGCCGCGCGACACCATCAAGAAATTCGTCCGGTGGAGCAATACGGCGCGCCGCGAGGGGCTCCTCGGGCTCGAGGAGGTGGCGGAGAGATCGCCTGATCCACTGATCCGAAAAGGGATGCAGTTGCTCGTGGACGGAAACGAACCGGAAACGATTCGCGAAATATTGGATGTGGAGGTGGAGATCCAGGAGCAATTCGATATGCAGGCGGCCAGGGTGTATGAGGCGATGGGGGGGTATTCGCCCACGATCGGCATCATCGGCGCGGTGATGGGCCTGATTCATGTGATGCAGAACCTGGCCGATCCCAGCCTGCTGGGCGAGGGGATCGCCACCGCCTTCGTGGCGACCATCTACGGTGTGGGACTTGCCAATCTCTTTCTCTTGCCTTTCGCCAGCAAACTGAAGACGCTCACCATGGAAAAGACCCAGTTTCAGGAGATGGTGGTGGAAGGTGTGGTGTCGATCGCCGAGGGCGAGAACCCCCGCAATATCGAGACCAAGCTTCAGGGCTTCCTCAACTGAGGTCGGGAGGCAGTCCATGGCGCGCAAGAAACGCATCCGACAGGAAGAGCATCCCAATCATGAACGTTGGCTGGTGTCCTATGCCGATTTCGTGACCCTGCTGTTCGCCTTCTTCGTGGTCATGTATTCCATTTCTTCCGTCAATGAGGGTAAGTACCGGGTGTTGTCGGAGACCCTCAACGAGGTCTTCGATCGCACCGGCGGCGGCAGCGATCCTGTCAATATCACGCCTCCCGTGAAGGGCGGCGTCTCCTATGTGGGAGACGCGCGAAGCGTGGCGCTCATCGACACGCCGGTCAAACGGGGACCGGGAATCGACGACCCTGTGACCTTGCCGTCCGCGTTGCAGCAAACGGCGGACTCGGAGGATCATGCCGCCTGGGCCGGCAGTTCCGCGAAAAGGCGTTTGGGCTACATTGCAGGCAGTATCGAGTCTGTCCTTTCCCCTTTCATCGAGAAAGGCTTGGTGGATGTCGAACAGGACAACACGCGGGTGACCGTCACCATGCGCAACAAGATGATGTACAAGAGCGGCAGCGCTCAACTGGCGCGCGAAGCCATCGAGGCGCTGCGTGACGTGAGTCAGCTTCTGAAGCCGCTGCCCAACCCCATTATCGTAGAAGGGTACACCGACAACGTGCCCATTCACACTGCCCAATACCCGTCCAACTGGGAGCTGTCGGCGGCCCGCGCGGCCAGCGTGGTGCACCTGTTCACTCGGCTGGGGGTCGATCCCAAACGCCTTGCCGCCGTGGGATATGGCGCACACCATCCCCTTGCGGACAACGGTACGGAAGCGGGGCGGGCGAAGAACCGGCGGGTTCGTCTGGTGATCATGGCGGGTGATGGGACGCAGGTGGGAATGGACGCGGCAGTGGCGGCAGGGATCAGGTAGGGAAGGTTTTCGCGCATACCGTCGGGTTCACGGTCGGCAGGCCAGGAGGAATGGGCATGGAAAATGCAAAGAGGTAGCCAAGGCCCTGTTCCGGCGTCTGTAAATTGACGCTTCATATAAGGAGAGCGAGAGGAAAGATCATGAGTTCAGCAACCGCAGAGAATCTAGTGAACGATCCCGTCCTGCAATTGGTCACCTTCCGATTGGGGGAGGAGAATTACGGGATCAATGTCATGCATGTACAAGAGGTGTTGCGTGTCAGCGAGATTGCCCCCGTGCCCGGTGCCCCCGGTTATGTCCTAGGGATCATTAATCTGCGCGGGAACGTCGTCACCGTCCTCGATACCCGTGGGCGTTTCGGATTGCCCCCGCACGAGGTGGACGACAGAAGCCGGATCATCGTCATCGAGTCCGAGGACCAGGTGGTGGGGATGCTGGTGGACAACGTTGCGGAGGTGGTGGAACTGCGTCTCTCCGAGATCGACACCGCGCCCAGCGTTGGCAACGATGAAAGCTCCCGCTATATCCAGGGCGTGGCGACCCGCAACGATGACCTCTTGATCGTGGTCGATCTGAACAAACTGCTCACCGAAGAAGAACTGGGCGGTGCCGATCTGTTTTGATTGGGCAGGAGACCGCAGTGGCTGATATCGGAAATTCCACGCCCATACACCCCGTCTGGCCCACCACGCCGGGAAGGAAGACGCCCGACAGGGGAGAGCGGGTGGGATCGTCCGCAAAGCGGGATGACCGTCGGCCCCCTTCGAAGAAACGGCCCGACGACGACACGCCGGACGACAATCACATCGACGAATACGCATGACGGAAACCCATTTGACACTTATATGGACGGTCGTGTTCGGCACAGGTGCGGTATTGCTTGGCGCCGGTATTGTGCTGGGATGGGCGTTACGCCGTCAGCATGCCCGCTTCCACCTTCTGCAACGGGAGATCGAGAGTCTCAATCAAACCCTTAGTGGCCTGTGTTCCGGCGCCGTGGGGGTCGATCGCCGTATCCTTCGCCTGGAACAGAAGGAGCGGCATCTCGAGGAACGTCAGGCGCATCTGGAACAGCAGAAGACCTCGGACAGCCCCTATGGCGACGCCATCGCCAAGGCCCGGCAGGGCATGCCGGTCGAGCAACTGATGCTAGAATACGGTCTCAGCCGCAACGAGGCGGAATTGCTCGTCAGTCTCCACGGGGAACGTAATACGGGTTAATAACATCGTTCGGCATCCATTGTTGGAGTTTCCCGCTATGATCGACTACCCCCGGCCCTTGCTGGGTTTCGCCGCATTCAGCGGTACTGGCAAGACCACTCTCCTGAAACGTCTCATTCCCCTGCTTGGCGAAAAGGGCCTGCGGATCGGCCTGATCAAACACGCCCATCACAACGTGGAATTCGACACCCCGGGGAAGGACAGCTACGAACTGCGCAAGGCCGGCGCGTCGCCCGTGCTGTTGAGTTCCGGCCGTCGCTGGGCATTGATGGCGGAACGTGAGACGCCTTGCGATCCCCTCCTGCAGGAGGAGGTGTGGCGGGTCGATCCCAAGGATGTCGATCTCCTCTTGGTGGAAGGATTCCGGCATGAGGCCTTCCCGAAGATCGAACTCCACCGCCGGGTGCTGGACCGGCCCCTGCTGTTTCCTGGCGATCCCCACATCATCGCCGTGGCGGCTGATGGCCCCTTGCCGGTGACCACAAACCTGCCACTGCTCGATCTCGATGCACCCGACCGGATTGCAGGGTATATACTGGAACATATCATGGCGTGAGGGGGAGGGGATGACGATCCAGCAGGAACTTGTTCGCCACTACCGCTGGTTGCACCGGTATGGCTGCAACGACGCCCATAGTGGCAACGCCTCGGTGCGTGACGGCGACAGTTTCTGGGTGACGCCCACCGGCGCCTGTGCCGATACTCTGAGTCCCGACGATCTCATCCAGTGTCCAATGCATGGCGCCTGCGGAGAAGGCGCGTCCCTCGATGCGCCGCTGCATCAGCGTGTCTATCAGCGCAATGCCAATGCGTGGGCGGTGTTGCACAGCCACGGCCCGCACACAGTGGCCATCACCCTGGACGGCGCGGATTTCGAACCGGTGGACTTCGAGGGGCAATATTATTTCCCGCGCGTGCCCGTCGTGACCATCCCTTACGCTCGCTACCTGGACGAAGCCCCGGAACGGGTGAGCGAGATGCTGGAGGATCACCGTATCATGGTGGTCAGGGGGCACGGCGTCTATGCCTGCGGCGAAACCCTCAATCTCGCCTATAAATGGACCTGTTCGTTGGAACTTTCGGCGCGGACCACCCTGCTGGCCCGGCAGGCTGGGACCCTCGAGGGGGTTGAATAGTCATTTCTCCGCGCTGATGTAGCAGATCCATCCCGCATCGGCGTCTGCCTCGGTGGCCGGTTTGAAGTCTCCATCTGCTTCGCCATCCTCATCCCAGCCCTGCCAGTAGACCGTTGTCTTGCGGAACCCGGCCTCGTCCAGCAGTTCGCGGATCTCCGGCAGCGTCCACAGGCGCCAGTCGTAGCTGAATGCCTTTTCCATGCGCGAGCCGTCGGGAAAGGCGAAATGGATATGGCAGAGAAGATCCCCGCTGATGGGCTCGTAACGGGCCTGTTCCCAGATATAGGTGAACGTCAGGTCGCCGTCCTCGATCTCGCGCTCCTCCTCGATCTCCCGAAAGGCGTCATAGCCCCCATAGGCGTCCATGAACAGAATGCCGTCCTCGGTCAGCGCCTCGCGCACACGCCGGAAATACTGGATCAGCTCTGCACGTTTTTTGAACAGCCAGTAGCTGAAGTTCATCGCCAGTACCACCTCGGGCGCGGGGGTCTCCACGTCGAGGACATTGGCCTCGATCAGCTCCACCCGACGGGCCTGATCCTTTTTCAGCGCGGCGACGCGGTGTTTCCTGCCCCAGTCCAATACCTCGCCGTCGAGGTCGACGCCGATGGCCCGGTTTTTCTTGCGCCGCCGAACCCATTCGCAGCAGACGTTCGCGGTACCACAGAAATCCTCCCGGAGCAGATGGGCCTTACGACCCCGCAATGCGCGAAAGGTCTCGTCCACAAAATCCACCTCTGCCTCCGCATTCTGTACGGCCAGCTCGTAGAGCCGGTGGCGCTCGGCGCGCAACGCTTCGGAAACCGTCTTTTTGTTTGATTTGGTCTGACTCATTGCACCGGGTATCCCTCTCGAATCAAAGGCTCCAATGGTAAGGACGAAAGCCGCCCGCCACAACATGCCGGCCCGCCTGGGCAGGGCGTGGGTAATGTTACGGATGTTGGCTAGGGAAATCCCTTAATTTCATGGAGTTGAGGGTAAATATTCGAATAAGGGATAAAAATTCTGCGTAACCTGCTAAAACCATGTTTTGTAAACAAAAAGTGGATTTTTCTGTTGGCTTTGGGATACATTGCGCACGGGGTTGGATCCATCGATGAACATACGGCCGGGCTAGATAGAGAGTGGGGCGAAAGCCGGCCAACCTGATCAGCAGAGGTTAATTATGCGGAAACTCGACAGTCTACCCATCGCCACCGTCATCATGCTCTTTTTGGCTGCGCTCGGCATCGCTTCCGGTGCCGGAGCGGAGACCTTGAGCGCGGGGAACACGTCACCGGAAAAGTACATTCGCCATGCATCGTTCGTGGTCAGGTGGCAAGCGCCTGTATCCAAGGTGGATGGGTCCGGTATCTCCATGCATGAACTGGCGGGGTACCGTATCTATGTGGGCCACCGCCGCGACGAGATGAATCCGGTTGTGGATGTGAACGATCCCTATGCCATGGAGTACAGGTTCTCCAATCTCGGGCCGGGCGACTATTGGGTTGGCGTTACCGCCTACCGTCCTGACGGAGGCGAGAGCCACCTTTCGAAGCTCGTGCGGGTCCGCATCCTGCCAGGGTAAGAGCGCCCGCGGCGTCATCAATTGGCGGGACCGGTCTGCCATCGCTGCGGCAATTCTGTCGGATTTAGGATTAATCTACTCGGCAACTGCTCCATGCGTTGCTCTACCTCCTGCATCCATGCAGTCGTGCGCTGGTGGGAAAGCGGTCCATTTTTCCTCGATTTTTCGTTGCGTAGGCCCACGATGCGCCTCAAAATCGGGAAAAACTGGCCTCGCTTTCCCTCCATGCTCGCGACGATCACCTAAACCCGACAGACTCCTGGGTAGGGCGAATCCAAGCCCGTCCCCATCGTATTCCCCACCTGAATTATTAACCCGGCAACAATATATATCGCATTCAGGGCTTCAGGCAGGCGCCGGAACAAGGCGCAGTGCGCAGGCAAGGGTCATTCCCTTGCCAAGCGCTGGAACGCAGGTCCGGCGCCTGCCTGAAGCCCCTAACCCTATGATATTCAAAGACAGGCCGTGGCGTGCCGGCCCGCAGACTGCGTTGCCCCATCTTGCTGTAGGGTGGCTACAGCGGCGATGAGGCGTCTTGCTGCGAACCGGCACGCCACGGCTGAATGCGATATATATTGTTGCCGGGTTAATAAGGTAACAGATTGGAAAGTGGGCTTAGGCGGCTGATATAGTGTCTCCTTTTGGGTGCACAACCCGCGTTTCTATGCATGAGAACCAGCAAGTCTGAATTTTCGGGCCGCAGGTCGGTCGGGTAGAACGGGATGAAACACCGTTTCGGTTTTCTGGCGGTCCTGGGCATTGTACTGAGTCTTGGAATCCCTTTGCTGCTTGGGGGAACCGAGGTGTTGCCCGCGCTGGCGGGGTTCCCGCCCTGGTTGATGGTGGCGATGCTGCTGATGATCTTTGTCGGCTGGAACATGAACGCCGGCCGTCTCCGGTTGTTGGCGGGCGGGTCGGGTGTGCACCTGTCCCAGGGCGAGGCACTCGCCATCGTCATGGCAACGGAATTCGCCTTCAGCGCGACCCCGGGGGGAAGTGGCGCCCCCATCACCTATGCCGGGTTGTTACGTCCCAAGGCGATACCCGGCCCCCGGGCCTTTGCCATGTATGCCACCGATCAGCTCATGGATATGATCTTCTTTGTCGTATCCATGTTGTTACTGTTTCTCTATTGGATGCTGGCGCCCTCCATCTGGAACCCCGGATGGCAACTCATGGTTATGGGTGGGATGTTGCTGGGTGGTCTTGTGTTGATCGCCCTGTCGTTGCGGTTTTACCGCCGTGTGATGCTGGCCCTGGGCCACATTTTGCGGCGTTTCAAGGTCAAGGCCTCCACACGCCGGCGTCTGGCGCGCTGGGCCATCGAGTTCCGCCACTCGCTTCAGCTCATCCGTTCCTTCTCCCGTCCGCGGCTGGTGGGGGTGCTGGCCCTGTGTTCCATCCACTGGTTGTTGCGTTACAGCATACTGTATCTCGCCATCCTCGGCCTCGGCGGCCATATCTCATGGAGTTATGCCTTTATCGTTCAGATGCTCTCCCTGACTGCCGGCCATGTCACGCTCCTGCCGGGCGGAAGCGGCGGGGCCGAAGCCAGCAGCACGCTGCTGTTGGCGCCCTACCTGGAACCTGCCACTGCCGGTGCAGCCATCATTATCTGGCGCCTCGTCACCTTCTACTGGTATCTGATTGCGGGCGCGCCGGTCTTCGCCGCCCTGGCCGGAAGGCCTCTTTGGCAACGCCTGACGGGTAAGAAAACCACCGGTTGACGTCGTCTGATGTCCCGAACGCTGGTGGTGTCCCCTTGCATCGTCGTGCATTGGCTTCCATACTAACCGAACGATCAGTCAGTGTATGGAGCTGCCAATGAGCATGAGCCGTCAACCGGCCAGGTCGCCGTCCGCCGAGGGCGCCCTCGCCATCCTGGAAGCGGCCGAATCCCTGTTTGCAGAAAAAGGGTTCGACGGTGCATCCATCAACGATATTGCGCATCGGGCGGGCGTCAGCAAGGCCAACATCTTTCACCATTTCACCTCCAAGAAAGGCCTGTACCTTGCGGTATTGAAAAGGGCGGTGGCGCATTCAGCGGGGATATTGGCAAAAGGACCGCCGCCCGCCGATCCGGCACAGTCGGACCGCCGTTTGAAGCAGTTTTTCAGCGAGCATCTCGATGCCCTGCTGGAGCAACCGGAGACCACGCGACTGATCCTGCGTGAAGTGCTGGAGAACGGATCGGAGAGTGGCCAATCGCTCGCGGAAGGCATCTTTGCCGACTATTTCACCCGCCTTGTCGGCTGGGTCCGCATGGGTCAGGAGGCGGGCTGGCTTCGCGGCGGATTCGACCCCGCCCTGCTGGCGTTCACGCTGATTGCCGTGAACGTCCATTTCTTTCAGGCCCTGCCCATCCTCCAGCATCTGCCGGGGGCGGGGTTTGCCTTCGACTCCAAGACCTTCAGCGAACAGATCTTCGGGCTCTTGATGGATGGGGCCGGCGCATCGTCAAACGTGTGGGAGGAGGAAGCATGAGGATACGTTACTCACGGCGCCTGGGCGCCATCCTGGCCGGCGGCGTCTGGCTGCATGCGGGCCTCTCCGTTGCGGCTGCGGCCAAGAATGATGCAGCGGCAGAGCCAAAGGGCGTGGCCGTCACCGTGACCACGCCAAAACGCATCGACCTCGAGATCTGGCAGCCGGCCGTGGGCTATCTGGAGGCGCGTTCGGCGCCACGGATCGCCGCCGAGGTGGCGGGGCGGGTGATAGCGGTGCAGGCTGATGTGGGCGACAAGGTGAAGAAGGGCGTTACACTCGCCACCCTCGATAGTGAGGATGCCCGTCTCTCGAAGCAGGCGGCGGAGGCCGATGTGAGCCGCATAGACGCCCTGATTCGGGCCCAACGGCTGACGGTGAAGCGGCTTCGCGCCTTGGTCAAGGAGCGCTCTGCCAAACAATCGGCTCTGGATGATGCCGTGGCTCAACTGGCGGCGCGCCGCGCCGAGCGGATGTCGGCCATGGTGCGGGTGCAGGAGGCGGAGCGTCGTTTGGCCAAGACGGCGATTCGCAGTCCTATCGACGGCCGGGTGGACGCGCGCCAAGTCTCGGTGGGCGACTATGTGGCGCCCGGTACCCTCCTGTTCCGGCTCATCGATCCGGCACGGCTGCGTGCGCGGTTGCCCTATCCCGAGAGCCTCATCGGTCGCCTGCGGCCGGGTGAGGCGGTGCGACTGGAGAGCCCCTCCGCGCCTGGGCGCGAGGTGAATGCGGTGGTAAGCGAAGTGCGTCCCTCGGTGACGGCCGGCAGCCGGGCGGTGCAGGTGATCGTCAATGTGACAAACCCCGGGGGATGGCGGCCGGACGCGAGCGTCAGCGGCCGGGTGCGGGTGGCGCGGCACAAGGGGGCCCTGCTGGTGCCGGAGACCAGCGTAGTGCCACGGCCCACCGGGATGGTGGTCTATGTGGTGGAGGGGAGCGTGGCCCATCAGCGGGTGGTGCGGAAGGGGATCACCCGTGATGGCGAGACCGAGATCCGTGAGGGGCTCAAGGGGGACGAGCGAGTGGTGGTGGACGGCGCCGGGTTTCTCACCGAGGGCGCAACAGTGGAGGTCAAGCGGCCATGACGTTGCCGGAGATCTCCATCCGCCGCCATGTGCTGGCCTGGATGATGAGTGCGGTGATCGTGTTGTTTGGTGTTATCAGCTATCAGCGCATCGGCGTGGACCGCTATCCTCTGATCGAATTCCCGATGATCTCCGTGACCACCACCTTGCCAGGGGCGAATCCCGAGATCATCGACGCCAGCATCACCAATCTGATCGAAACCGCAGTGAACAGCGTGCCGGGGATCGAGCATGTACAGTCCAAATCGTCTCCAGGCGCCTCGGTGGTCGTGGTCAACTTCAAGCTGACCAAGGACGTGGATGTGGCCTTCAACGAGGTCCAGGCCAAGGTCAACCAAGTGCTCCGAAACCTGCCGGACGACGCCGACCCGCCGGTGGTGGCCAAGGTGGAATTCGGCGCCATTCCGGTGCTCTGGCTCACTCTCACCGGTGACCGCACGGTGCAGCAACTCAATCAGTACGCCCGCACCGTGATCCGGAAACGGCTGGAGAGTATTGATGGGGTGGGGGAGGTGCGCCTCGGTGGACGGCGCGACCGCACCATCCGGGTCGCCCTCGATCCGGAACGCATGAACGCCTACGGCATTACCACTCAGGATCTGCTGCGCGCCTTTCAGAGCGAACATTTACAGCTGCCAGGCGGCTTTCTCGTGGGGGCGCAGCGGGAATTCCTGCTCAAGCTCGATCTGGAGTTTCACAAACCGGCCGATCTGGAGCAGATGATCGTGTCGTACCGGGAGGGTGCGCCGATCCGGTTGGGTGATATCGCCAAGGTGGAAGACAGCTTGGCGGATGATCGGCGATTGGCCCGTTTCGACGGTGTGCCGGCGGTGGGGCTTGGGATCGTCAAGGTCACCGGCGCCAATGCGGTCCAGGTGATCGACGCGGTGAAGGCGCGTCTGCATGACGAGATCATCCCCCAGTTGCCACCAGGGCTGAAGCTCTCCATCGCCTCGGACGATTCCGAACTGATCCTGGAACTGGTTGGGGCGTTGAAGGAGCACCTGATGCTCGGCACCCTGCTCACCGCGCTGGTGGTATGGCTTTTTCTCAAGAGCCTGCGCGCCACCGCCATCATCGCCCTGGCGATTCCGGTGTCGTTACTGGGTGCAGTGGCGGTGATGTATTTCGCCGGCTTCACCTTCAATACCATGACGCTCCTTGGTCTGTTGCTGCTGATCGGCGTGGTGGTGGACGATGCCATCGTGGTGTTGGAGAACATCTATCGCCATCGCGAGGCGATCGAGCCGGATCCCCGCCGTGCCGCGTTGCTGGGAACGAATCAGGTGGTATTTGCCGTGGTTGCGGCGAGCCTGACATTGGTCTCCATCTTTGCCCCGGTGATCTTCATGGAGGGCATCATCGGCCGCTTTTTTCGCTCCTTTGCGGTGGTGGTGACACTGGGTGTGCTGGTTTCGCTGTTCGTCTCCGTCACCCTGACGCCCATGCTCTGTTCCCGCTATCTGAAGGTGACCCGGGAACACGGACTGGCATACCGGATTCTGGAGGGCGGATTCCGTTTGATGGATCGTGCCTACCGGTCGCTGTTACGCGGTGCATTGCGTTTCCGCTGGACGGTGGTGCTCGTCACTGTGCTGGTGGTCTATTCGAGCGGGTTTTTCTTCTCGCAACTCGGCAAGGGCTTTCTGCCGGAGGAGGACGAGGGGCGGTTTCTGGTCAGTTTCAAAACGCCACTGGGCTCAAATCTGGCCTATACCGACAAACGTCTCGGGGCGGTGGAGGCGGTACTTAAACGGCATGCTGAGATCGCCAGTTGGTTCTCCACCATTGGGACCGGCGAGACCGGCCAGGTCAACCGTGGCGAGATATTCGTCCGGCTCACGCCACGCCACCAGCGCCGCCTGCACATGTACCGTATCATCGACCAGTTGCGTGAGGAACTGGCGTCGATTCCAGGCATCGAGGCCTTTCCCGCGCCGGTGCCGGCGGTGGGTGGGCAGCGTGGCGAGCCCCTGCAGTTTGTGGTGTTGGGGCCGGATGTGGCCGGCGTGGCGCGCTACAGCGGGCTGTTGAAAAAAGAACTGGACCGGATTCCGGAACTGGGCTCGGTGGATCTCGATCTGCAGCTCGATCTGCCACAATTGCGCTTCGAAATCGATCGCACGCGGGCGGCCGGTCTCGGGCTCTCCACCCGCGACGTGGCGCTCGCCATCGATGTCCTCGTGGGCGGATTGAATGTGGCCAAGTACAACGACCAGCCGGGGGATGGTGAGCGTTATGACATTCGCCTGAAGGCACGGGAGGGAAGTTTCCGAACGCCGGAGGACCTGCACCGCATTTTTCTGCGCGGGCGCGATGGACGGCTGGTGCGGCTCGATGCGGTGGCGCGGCCAGTGGAGGGCACCGGCCCGGCGGTGGTGACCCGGTTCGACCTGCGTTACTCCGGGCAGTTCTTCTCCACCCCGGCGATTGCCGAGGGCGACGCGGCGGAGCGGGTCAAGAAGGTGGCGGCGGACATGCTGCCCACCGGCTATCAGGTCAAGATGATCGGGCGCGCTGAAGAGTTCGCAAAGACGGCCAAATATATCCTGTTCGCCTTCGTCACCGCCATTGTGCTGGTCTATATGGTGCTGGCCAGCCAGTTCAATTCCTTCATTCAGCCGCTGATCATCATGGTGGCCCAACCTCTGGCGATCATCGGCGGGGTAGCGGGGCTGTGGTTGATGGACATGGGGCTCAACATATTCTCCATGATCGGCCTGGTACTGTTGATGGGGCTGGTGGCCAAAAACTCGATCCTGCTGGTGGATCTTACCAATCAGTTCAGGGAAGAGGGACGGGATATCCGTACCGCCCTGATGGAGGCCTGTCCGATCCGCTTGCGTCCCGTGCTGATGACCTCTTTCACCATCGTGGTCACTATGTTGGCGCCGGCCCTGGGACTCGGCGCCGGGGCGGATACCAACGGCCCGCTTGCGGTGGCGGTGATCGGTGGCATACTGACCTCGACCCTGCTGACCCTGGTGGTAGTCCCGGCCGTCTATTCTCTGACGGAGAATGGCGTGTTGCGAGTGAGGTGCAGGCTTGGATGGGGTGGTTCCGCGAATGAAGCAGGCGAGGAGGGACGGGCATGAGATACGGTTGGGTGCCGATGGTGTGGATTGCGATCGTCCCCGCGCTGCCGGCGGAGACCCTGCAACAGGCTTGGGATACTGCCTTGCATGTGGATCACCGCCTGCGCGCCGCGGAAGAGGCCCGGGCGGCCGCCGCTGAAAAACTGGAGTCGGCGCGATCTGCGCGCTTGCCGGAAGTGACCCTCGGCGCCGGTTACACGGCGCTGGACAACGCCCCCGCCTCGAAGGCCCACTTCGGACCGACACCCACCACCTTCCCCATTGGCGAGAAGAACAGCCTTTCCTACCAGGCGCAGGCAAGCATCCCGCTCTATACCAGTGGCCGCATCCGCCATGGCATCGAGGCGGCCGATGCCGCCCTCGGCGCCCGGACCGCCGAGATCGAAAGCAAACGGCAGGATATCAAGATGGCGGTGGCGGAGGCCTATGTCGGGGTGTTGAGGTCCGCCAGCGCCATGCGGGTGGCGAAGAGTCACGTGGCCAGTCTCCGGGCGCATGCCCGCGATGTGGCCAACATGTACCGCCAAGGCATGGTCTCACGTAACGATCTGCTCTCGGCCCGGGTGGCTCTGGCCGACGCGCGGCAGGAGGCGATCAAGGCGCAGAACGCCCTGGATCTCGCCCGCGCCGCCTACAACCGGGGCCTCGGCCGCCCCCTTGGCCAGGAGGTTGCGCTGGATGAGATCGAACCGGCGTCTGTCGGGATGTCGCTCGAGGAGCTGACGGAAAAGGCCCTTCGCCAGCGCGCCGAGCTGACGGCGTTGCGCCAGAATATGACGGCGCTACAGAGGCAGGCGGCTGGCGTCCGTGCGGAAAAGGGACCGCAAGTCGCCCTGAGTGGCGGCTATACCTATAAGGAAAATGCATTTCAGGTACACGAGGGACAATGGGCCGTCAACCTGGGCGTGCAATGGAAACTGTTCGACGGCGGGGTGATCGGTCACAAGGCTGCGGCAGCCGAGCGCCAAGCGGCGGCGTCACAGGAGCAGATCGACGATCTCGTCAGTCGTATCACTCTGCAGGTGCGCCAGGCGTGGCTGGACGTTCAGGAGACGGAGAAACGCATCGAGGTGACGCGCCAGGCCGTCGCCCAGGCCGAGGAGAACCTCAAGGTGAACCGCAATCGCTACGAAAACGGTCTGTCTACCAATACAGAGGTGCTGGATGCGGAGACCCTGCGCGTTCGCAGCCAGAGCAACCACGACAATGCGGTGTACGATGCCGTACTGGCAACCTTGCGCCTGAAACGCGCCACGGGGGCACTCTGATGCCACGGGGCCACTGAGTAAAGGGGATCGGGATGGAGACGGGAAAGCGGGCGCTTGTCCTAACGGCGGGGGGCGCGGTCATCGGGTTGGCTGCTGTCTTCGCGTGGTGGATGTGGCTGCGGCCGATGCCATTGCCGGAGGGTCTGATCCAGGCCAATGGACGCATCGAAGGGGATCACTATACGGTGTCGGGCAAGGTGCCAGGCCGCATCGTCGAATTGAAGGTGCGGGAGGGCGACGCGGTGAAACGGGGACAGGTGATGGCGCGCCTGGACGATGCGGGCGTGCGCGCCAAGGTCGAACAGGCGCGCGCTGCGGCGGATGCCCTGAAGGCGCGGCTGGCGGCGGCGCAGGTGGCGTTGGACACGTTGAAGAAGCAGGTGCCCCTGCGGATCGAGACCGCCAAGGCCGCCGTTGCGCATGCCGAGGCCGCGTTGGCGGCGGCCAAGGCATCGGCGACTCAGGCGGCACGCGATGCGCGCCGTTTTCGTTCCTTGTTGAAGGAACACACCGTGGACAAGGAGAGTGTGGAGCAGAAGGATCTGGCCTGGAAGGTGGCGCGCGCCGAATTCGCCACGGCGCAGGCGGCATTGGAGCAGGCGCAAAAGAAGCGCGCGGAGGCGGAGTTGGGGCGCGAGACCCTCGAGGCGAAACAACACGAGATCGAGGCGCTGAAGGCCCAGCTCCAGCAGGCGCGGGCGGCGGTTGCCGAGGCGCGGAGCGTTCTTGACGATATGACGATCGTCTCCCCCGCAAGCGGCATCGTGACCACGAGGCTCGTCGAAACCGGCGAAGTGGTGGTGGCGGGTAGCCCGCTTTTCGACATCGTGGATCTGGACCGGTTGTATCTCAAGGTCTATGTGCCGGAGAAGCAGATCGGCAAGCTGCATCTGGGTGCGCCGGCGCGTATCTTTGTCGATGCCTTTCCTGATCGCGCCTTTCCGGCCACGTTGCGTTACATCGCATCACGGGCCGAATTTACCCCGAAGGAGGTGCAGACGCCGGACGAACGGGTCAAGCTGGTCTATGCGGTCAAGCTCTATCTCGATGAGAACCCCGACCACCGACTGACGCCGGGGATGCCGGCGGATGCAGTGATCCGCTGGCGTGAGGATGCCCCATGGGTCAGGCCACGCTGGTAGAGGCATCGGCCGCCGCGCCGCCCATGGTACGCGTGCGGGGTTTCGTCAAGCGCTACCGTCGGCAGGTGGCAGTGGAGGGCGTCGATCTAACGGTCCGGCGGGGTGAGATCTATGGCCTGATCGGTCCCGACGGCGCTGGCAAGAGTAGCCTGATGAAGGCCGTCGCCGGGGTGCTCAGTTTTGAGGGCGGCGGGCTGGAGGTGTTTGGCCACCGGGTCGATTCCGAGGCGTCGGCGGAGGGCATCAAGGCGCGGATCGGTTTCATGCCCCAGGGGTTGGGGCTGAATCTCTATGCGGAGCTGTCGGTGGAGGAGAATATCGACTTCTTCGCCCAGTTGCGCGAGTTGTCCGCGGGGGTGCTGGCGGAGCGCAAGCAGAAACTGCTCGCCATGACCCGGCTGGCGCAGTTCAGAGACCGCCCGATGAAGCATCTGTCCGGCGGTATGAAGCAGAAGCTCGGGTTGATCTGTACCCTGATCCATGGGCCGGATCTGGTGATTCTCGACGAGCCCACCACCGGCGTAGATCCGGTCTCGCGGCGCGATTTCTGGGCCATTCTCGCGGAGCTGCTACGCAGCCAGGGCGTGACCGCCCTGGTCTCAACCGCCTACATGGATGAGGCGGCGCGGTTTCACCGTTTGTCCCTGATGTACCAGGGCAGGGTGCTGGCCGCCGGCGAACCGGAAGCGATTCTGGAGCAGGCCCCCGGCAGTGTGGTATCGGTGGAGGTCGAACCGCAGATCGCCGCCCTGCGGCGGCTCGGCACGTCCTTTTCCCAGGTGGAGGGGATCGGGCCGCGGGTGCGTGTCTTCGTCCCGGATGCCCCGCCGGAGGCGGCCGCCGAGCGGGTGGGCGCGACGCTGGCCGGATTCAGGCTGAAGGACCTCAAGGCCGGCGAGGCGGAGTTGGAGGACGCCTTCATCGCCTTGTTGGAGAAGCGCCGCCTCACCCGCATTTCGCCCCCCGCGTCTGATGCGTCTTATGTGGAGGGGAAATGGGGGCGGTTCGATCCCGGCGCACCGGGGGGCGCGTCCGATGGCGCGTCTCATGGCGGGACGGGCGATCCGGTGGTCAGCATCGAGGCGCGGGGGCTGGTTCGCGATTTCGGCGCCTTCCGGGCCGTGGATCGGGTGTCCTTCCAGGTCAGGGCTGGGGAGATCTTCGGTCTGCTCGGGGCCAATGGAGCGGGTAAGACCACGGTGATCAAGATGCTCACCGGCATCCTTCCGCCCACCGAGGGGGAGGGGGCGGTAGCGGGGGCGGACATGCGCCGCGCCGGTCAGGCCATCAAGGCGCGTATCGGCTATATGTCCCAGGCGTTTTCGCTCTACCAGGATCTCACTGTGCTGGAGAACATTCGCCTCTATGCGCGTATCTATGCAGTGCCCCATCGCCACCTGCGTGCGCGCATCGACTGGGTGGTGGAGATGGCGGGACTGGCCGGGGTCACCGGTCGACTGACGGGGCGTCTGCCCATGGGCATCCGTCAGCGGCTGGCATTGGGCTGTGCTCTGGTTCATCAGCCGCGGGTGCTGTTTCTGGACGAACCCACCTCCGGTGTGGACCCCGTGGGGCGGCGCCGTTTCTGGGAGATTCTGATCCAGTTGTCGCGGGCGGAAAGGGTTTCCATCCTGGTGACCACCCACTATATGAGTGAGGCGGAACACTGTGACCACCTGGCGCTGATGTACGCCGGCCGTATCATCGCCGATGCCTCGCCCGAGGCCATGAAGGCGGACCTCCAGGCCACAGCCGGGCAACTGCTGGAGGTGGCCAGCGACCGGCCGCTGGTGGCGCTTGAGCGGTTGCAGCGGGGTGGCTATGCCGGTGTGGCCCTGTTCGGCCGGCGTGTCCATCTGCTGGCCCGCGATGTGGGGGCGGCCATCCCGGCCATCCGGCGGGAACTGACGGCTGCCGGTCTGCGGGAGATCTCGGTGACCCCGCGTGCACCGACACTGGAGGATGTGTTCGTCTATCGTATTATGGCGATGGAGCGGCAGGCGCGGGAGGGGATCCAATGAAGTGGCGGCGCACCTGGGCAGTGGCGTGGAAGGAGTGGCGCGAGGTGATGCGCGACCGGCTGTTCTTTGCCATGGCCTTCGTGGTGCCGAGCATGATCTTGCTGGTGTTGGGCTACGGTCTTTCGCTGGATGTGGAGAATATCCCTTTCGCCGCCATCGACTATGACAAGAGCGCCTTGAGTCGTGATTATCTGCATCGTTTCATCGACTCCCGTTATTTCGATTATCGCGGCGAGGCCCGGAACGTGCAGCAACTGGACAGGTTGCTTGCCGCCAGCCGGATTCGTTTCGCCATCATTGTTCCGCCGCGCTTTCAGGAGCGGCTGGCGGCGTCCCGGCCTGTGGCGGTGCAGAGCCTGATCGACGGGGTCTTCCCTTACCGCACCCAGGTCAGCAAGGGCTATGTCGCTGCCATCAATGCGGATTTCAGCGCCCATCTGCTCACCGACGCCATTGCCCAGCGGCAGGGTATCCCGAGGGCGCGGGCCCGCCAGTTCGTGACCCCCATACGGCTGGACGCGCGCTATCTCTATAACCAGGCGATCCGCAGCCGCTGGTCCATGAGTTCCGGCCTGATCATGCTGGTGCTGATGGTGTCGCCACCCTTCCTGACTGCCCTGGGGGTGGTGCGCGAGCGGGAGAACGGTTCCATTTACAACATCTATGCCTCCACCGTCAGTCGCGGCGAGTTTATCGTTGGAAAGTTGTTGCCCTATGTGGTGATCTCGGCGATGAATATCTTCATTCTGTGGGGGTTCGCGGTTTGGCTGTTTGGCGCCCCCTTCAAGGGGGATCCGCTGTTTTTCTTCACCGCCTCGCTGGTGTATGTGATCTGTACTGCCGGCATTGGCCTGCTGGTGTCGCTGATCGTGCGCACCCAGGCAGCCGCGGCGCTACTGACCATGGTCATCACCTTTATCCCGGCGATGCTCTACTCGGGGCTGCTGGTTCCCGTCGAGTCCATGGGCAGGGAGACTCAGATCGAGGCCCATCTGTTTCCCACCCTGTACTATCTGCGTATCGTATGGGGCAGTTTCCTGAAAGGGCTGGGATGGCCAATGCTGTGGGGCAATGTGGCGGCGCTGGTCGCCTATGCGGCGGTACTTTGGAGTGTAGGCTTTCTCAGTTTTCACAAGCGGCCGCGGCAATGAGCGGGGGATTGCGTCTCTGGTTGAGCCGGCTCGGTGCGATGACGCTGAAGGAATTGAAGCAGTTGTCGCGCGATCCCATCCTGCTGGTGGTGATCGTCTATTTCTTTACCGCCGATATCTATATCGCGGGCGCCGGGGTGCACATGGATCTGAACAATGCGCCCATTGCGGTGATGGATCACGACCGCAGTGCAGCGTCGCGCGAGCTGATCTACCGTTTCCGGCCGCCGTATTTTCGCCTCGTTCGGGAACCGCAGAGCATCCGCGAGGCGGTCCGGCTGCTGGATGAGGGCAAGGTGCTGGCGGTGCTCGATATCCCCGCCCATTTTCAGCGCGATCTGCTGGCGGGTCGGCAGACGGTCGTGCAGATGCAGGTAGACGCCAGCAATGCGATGTTGGGAACGCTGGTTTCCACCTATGCGGGCAGGATCGTGGCGCGCTATGGTTTCGAACGGGCAAAAATGCATCTCGGGATGGGGAAGGCGCAGTTGCAGGCCATTCCCGTCGTCGAGAATCGCCACCGTGTCTATTACAACCCCAATCAGAGCGATCCCTGGTTCATGGCCATCTCCGAGATGTTGACGGTCATCACCATGTTGTCGCTGATGTTGCCGGCGGCTGCTGCGGTGCGAGAAAAGGAGCGGGGCACCATCGAGCAGTTGGCGGTGTCTCCCTTGAGTCCCGCGCAGATCCTGCTGCCCAAGGTGCTGGCCATGGGGCTGGCGGTGCTCGTCGGCGCCGCTGCCAGTCTGTTCCTGGTCATTCAGGCCGTGTTCCATGTGCCCATCAAGGGAAGCAGTATGCTGTTTTTCATCATGACGGCGCTCTATGTTTTCGCCACTTCCGGGCTCGGTCTGTTCATCGCGACCCTCAGTCGCAATCTCGGTCAGGTGGTGATGCTGGTGATTCTTATCATGATGCCGTTGCTGCTGCTGTCGGGTGCCTGGACGCCCCCCGAGGCGATGCCGGCCTTTCTACGTCAGGCGATGCACGTCTCGCCTCTTTTCTACTTTACAGAAATGAGCTATGCCATCCTGCTCAAGGGGGCCGGGTTGGGGGTCCTGTGGCGATTGATGCTGGAACTCGCCCTGCTGGGCAGTCTGGTATTTGCCTTCGGCGTATGGCGTTTTCGGCGCCAGTTTGGGTAAGGGAATGGCGGGATTGTCAGCAGGGAACGCGGGATCGCAGGGCCTGCATGTCCGTAATGGCGATCCTTCTGTTTTCGATCTCGATGGCGCCTTCGCGTTTCAGGCCGTGCAGGACGCGGGAGAAGGTTTCCGGTGAGAGGTTGAGCATGGAGGCAATGGTACTCTTGGTGGCGGGAAGCTCCACCTTCGGTTGTGGCTGGTTCGGGGCCTGGGTCTCGATCAGGTGGAGGAGGTAGCCCACCACCCGTTCACGGGCGTTGAGAATACAGAACGACTCCATTTCATGGATCATGCGGTGCAGACGTTGGCTCAAGGTGGCGATCATCCTCGAGGCCACTTCGTGGTTGGTGGCCATCATCCGCATCAGGCTTTTTCCATGAATGGCGATCAGGGTGCTGGGCACCAGGGCATCGGCATACACGGGGTAGGGCTTTTCCAGGAAGACGGCGGCCTCGCCAAAGGTATCGCCGGTGGCGGCGATCTCGACCACCTTTTCATGCCCTTGATCGGAGAGGAAGGAAAGCTTTACCCGACCGTCGATGATGCAATAGATGTGGTCGGCCGGGTCGCCCTTGTCGAACAGGCGTTCGTTTGCCCCGAGATGCCGCAGACTGGCGCCCTTTGCGATCTCTTCCAGAATGGCCGTGCGTTGATCCTGAAAAAGCCGGATTTGATTGAGAATAGGGAGGATTTTCGTTTGCGTCATGAAAATATCATGCACCGACCGGGAAGCCGATTGCAATACGTGTGTGTGACCACGTAACCTTCCCGACGTCGTCAGAGAACCGCCATTATCATTACCCCCGGCAACAGCATATGCCGCATTCAGGGTTTCAGGCAGGCACCAGAGCAGGGCGCAGGCCACAGGGAATGGCGTGCGCCCTTGCCAAGGACTGCAACGCCGAGCCGGAACGTCTGGGACGTTCTGAACCTGCTTTACTATCGTTGGTCTTAGCGTTTCTTGGCCGGGGCAGGCGGGGCATCCGTTGCCAGCGCTGCCTGTTTCGCCTTGATATATTCCCTCATTTTTCGCGCGTTTTTCATGTCTGGATCCAGCCGTTGCGCCTCCTTGGCCATGGCATCCGCCATGCTGTAATGGGCCTGATGGATGTAGGCGATGCTCATCAGCATGAACAACTTGGGGTTGTCCGGATCGAGCATGATGGCCTGCTGGAGAGGCTCGATGGCCGCGCGGGAACGGTTGGTGGTGAGGTACAACGCACCCAGGCGGGCATACGCCCGGGCCGATTTCGGGTCTGATGCAATCGCTTGTTTGAAGAGTGCCTCGGCCTTTTCGACATGGTGTTTGCTCAGTTCCAGGTTACCCTGGTCGACGAGCGACGGGGGATTCTCGCCCGCAATCACCATGGATGTGGCACAAAGAAGGGCGAGAACGAGGGGCTTGATGTATGTGGACATGGCGCTTTTTCCAAACAAATTCAGTGGGACGATTGTTGACCAAAGACGTTGGTCACCAGCGGTGTCTTGTCGATCTGCGGGGCATGGCATTGGGTGCAGAAGTAGTACCGGGTCGAGACATGGCCCAGTCGCTTCCCTGCGCGGTTGATAAAGTGGGTCTTGCTCACCATGGGAGCGTCGATCTCCTTGTGCTCCAGTTCACCGTGACAGCGCAGACACTGGTTCTGCTTCAGGCTGATGCGGGTCTTGTCCACTTTGTGGGGGATCATGGGGGGATGGGTGTCGTAGGATTTTGGAAACTCTCCCGCGTCGGGCAGGATGACGTCGGCCCGGGCAGGCCGTTTGGAACCGATGTCCAGGGGCCGGTCTCCGCGTAATGAACGGAGATCGACCGCCTGGGCGGGCAGCATCGGAGAGAAACCGACGATGCCGGTGAGGATCAGGGTGCTCAGCTTGTTCATCGTTGTCTCCTCCCACTAGGCCTTTCTGACCTTGACCGCACACTTTTTGTAGTCTGTTTCTTTTGAAAGCGGGTCGGTGGCGTCCAGGGTCAGCTTGTTGACGATGCGGCCGGCATCGAACCAGGGAATGAAGATCAGGCCGGGCGGCATCCGGTTCCGGCCCCGCGTTTCCACCCTCGCCAGAATTTCGCCCCGGCGACTGATCACCCGGGCCAGTTTGCCCCGCCGCAGCCGCCGCCGCAATGCATCGTCATGATTCATGAAGATGACCGCGTCCGGGAAGGCGCGGTACAGTTCCGGCACCCGCCGTGTCATGGAGCCGGAATGCCAGTGCTCCAGCACCCGGCCGGTACAGAGCCAAAGGTCATATTCGTCATCCGGCGATTCTGCGGGTGGCTCATAGGGGGCGGTGATGATGTTGGCCCGGCCATCGGGCTTTCCGTAGAAATAGACCTCGCCCTTTGCAATCTTGGCGTTGGCCTTGGAGACAAAGGGATCGTAACCCTCGCGGTAGCGCCACAGGGTCTCCTTGCCATCGACCACTGGCCAGCGCAGGCCGCGGGCCTTGTGGTAGGCCTCGAAAGGTGCCTGCTGGTGGCCTTGTTTCGGGCCTTCCTGTTGGAAACGGCGGTACTCTTCGAACAGTCCCTTTTGTACATAGTAGCCAAAATGGGCCGATTCGTGGTTGCCGTATTCGTTGCCGCGTTCGTCGGTGATCTTGCCGTCAAAGGGGAAGCGATTGACCTGTCCGTTCTCGAACAGGATCTGGTAGAGGGTCTTGCCCCGGTATTCCGGTTTTTTTGCCAGCAACGCCTTTGGCCAGACCTCTTCCGCCTTGAAGCGCTTGGAGAACTCCATGATTTGCCAGAGGTCCGATTTGGCCTCGCCGGGGGCCGGCTTTTGCTCGCGCCAGAACTGTGTGCGCCGCTCGGCATTGCCATAGGCACCTTCTTTTTCCACCCACATGGCGGTGGGCAACACCAAGTCCGCCGCCTGCGCGGTAACGGTGGGATAGGGGTCGGAAACCACCACGAAGGTTTCTGGATTGGTGTATCCCGGGAAGGTCTCCTGGTTCATGTTGGCCGCGGCCTGCATGTTGTTGTTGCACATGACCCAGTAGGCGTTGAGCTTGCCGTCCCGCAGCATGCGGTTCTGTAGCACGGCGTGGTACCCCACCTTGCCGGGAATGGTGCCTTCCGGCAGTTTCCAGATCTTTTCCGCCAGATCGCGGTGGGATTTCTTTTTCACCACGTAGTCGGCCGGCAGGCGATGGGCGAAGGTGCCGACCTCGCGGGCCGTTCCACAGGCGGAGGGTTGCCCGGTGAGGGAGAAGGGGCCGTTGCCGGGTTCGGAGATCTTGCCGGTCAGCAGGTGGACATTGTAGATCAGGCCGTTGACCCATACTCCGCGGCTGTGCTGGTTGAAGCCCATGGTCCAGTACGAGGTGATCTTCTTTTCCGGGTCGGCATAGAGCTTGGCGAGCCGTTCCAGCCGTTCGGGCGGGACGCGGGAGAGTTGGGCGACATAGTCGAGGGTATAGGGCTCCAGCGATTTCGCATACTCTTCGAAGCTTATCTTGGTCAGCTTGCCCTTGGCGCGGTGTTTGGCTCTGCGCTCTCGCGGATCCTCCGGACGCAGTCCGTAGCCGATGTCGGTAGGGGTCTTGTTGAAACGGACGTGTTTGTCGATGAACGCTTTGTTATAGGCCTTGTTCTGGATGATGTAGTTGGCGATGTAGTTGAGAATCGCCAAGTCTGTCTGGGGCACGAACACCATGCCGTTGTCGGCCAGTTCGAAGCAGCGGTGCTCGTAGGTGGAGAGGACGTGGACCTCGCATCCCTCATGGGTCAGACGCCGGTCGGTGAGGCGTGACCAGAGAATGGGGTGCATCTCCGCCATGTTGGAGCCCCACAGCACGAAGGCGTCGGCCTGCTCCAGATCGTCATAACACCCCATGGGCTCGTCGATGCCAAAGGCGCGGATGAACCCGCCGACCGCCGAGGCCATGCAATGGCGGGCATTAGGGTCCAGGTTGTTGGAACGGAAGCCGGCCTTGAACAGCTTGGCGGCGGCATACCCCTCCCAGATGGTCCATTGTCCCGACCCGAACATGCCGACGCGGGAGGTGATCTTGTCCACCGGTTTGCCGGCGTTCTCGCGCATGCTTCGGCGGATGGCCTTCTTGAACTGTTCCGCCATTACATCGAAGGCCTCGTCCCAACTGACTGGCTCAAAGACGCCGATCTTGCTGTATTTGCCATCTTTCTTGCGCATCAGGGGCTGGGTCAGACGGTCCTTTCCATACATGATCTTGGCCAGAAAATAACCCTTGATGCAGTTGAGGCCCCGATTGACGGGCGCATCGGGGTCGCCTTGCGTGGCCACGATCTCGCCGTTTTTTGTTCCCACCAGCACGCCGCAGCCGGTGCCGCAGAAGCGACAGGGCGCTTTGTCCCAGCGAACGGTGGGATCGGTGCGGATATCCTCCTTGCCGACGGAGGGCAAGGGGACACCCCCGACGGCGGCCGCTGCGGCCGCCGCCTGGGCCTTGATGAATTCACGTCTTGTCAGACTCATGGTTGTCTCCTCCACGGCAGAACCAACGGCACACGCCCATCGATGCTTGGGGTGTGCCGTTGTTTTCGGGCTACTTGCTGTAGCGTTTCTTGAAATCGGCTGCCGCCTTCTTGCGCCGCGCCTTTTCTTTTGGGTCCATCTTGTTGAGATACCATTTGTGATTGTTGTTGTTCAGCACCTCATCCAACTTGGCCTGGAGCATGTCCGCCGCCTTTTTCTTGCTGGCGTCGCCGGATGCCTTGCCCTGCTCGATCAGGTGTTCCAGTTCCGGCACCATCTTGGTGTAGAAATGCTGGGCCACCTCATACATGCCGTGCCAGTGGGTGTAGTCAGGTCCCATCATGGCCGCGCCATGGCGCGCGCGGCGTCCTTCGTGATGCCAGATCTCGAACCAGATCCAGTCCAGCTTGTTACTGAACTTGGCGGGTTTGAGTAGAGGTTTGGCGGCCTTGTAGAGCGCCAGCCCGGGTTTGCCGAACTTGTCGTTGTAGAGTTTGATCAGGCCGTCGTACTGGGTGTAGAAGTTGTCCACCCAGTCCTCGTTGTGGCAGGCCGAGCAGACATCCTTCATGTTGTCGCGGCGATCTTCCCAATTGACGTTGGCCCCGGGTAATCCCATCTTGGCGTCGGCCTTTTCAGGACGTATCGACACCGGAGGACGGTTGTTCCACGAGATACGGAGTCCTACATCGTGCGTGACCGACTGGTTACGCGTGGCGCCCATGTGGCAGGTGGAGCAGGTGGGACCGGTAAAGAAATCCTCTCCCGGGATCCACTTTGGACTCGTCAGGTCCATCTTTGCGCGATGGGTGGCAAACTGGATGCCGTGCTTGGATTCCTCGTAGATCTCCTTCTGCGGATGGTCGGGGCCGAGATGGCACTTGCCACAGGTCTCTGGTTGACGCGCCTGGGCCACGGAGAACTCGTGGCGGGCATGACAGGCTGTGCAGGAGCCGTTGGAGCCGTCGGGGTTCAGACGGCCAATGCCGGAGTTGGGCCAGGTGGCCGGGTCCAGTTCGCCGTCTTCGAGCACCTTGACGGGGGCGCCGTGGCATTGCCAGCAGCCATTGACCGCCGACGCGGAGTTCCCCTGGGGAAATCCATCGGTGAGAAACTCGCTGTTGCCTTCCACCACCTCTGCGAGGAGGTTGTCGAGCGATCCGAGAATCTTGCCCGCCGCCGCATGATGGGATTCGCTGTTCTCCTTGACCTGCTTCTCGTGGCAGTTGCTGCAGTCCTTGGGCGAGACGATGATGGAGATCAGCTTCTTGACCTTTTTGTCGTCGTGGATGAAGGCATCGGGATCGCCCTTGTCCGCCTTGTGGCATTCATAGCAGCCCACATTGGCCCGGTAGTGCTTGCTGTGCCCCCACTGCTGGACGATCCCGGGATTGTTTTTCTTGTGGCATTTGATGCACTGTTTGGTCTCCTTCGAGAACTCTTTCGGGGGTTCTTTCACCGACGCCACCGCCAGCCCCTGAACCAGGAGCACGGCGGCGCCGATTCCCATCAGACACCATTTCTTCATTGGTCTTCACCTCCCTCGGTATTGAACGTAACGGTCACGCACTGTGCGCGACTCGCAGGCAAGGCAAAGGTCATGGAAAGTACCGCAAACACCCGACCGACGCCGGTACGTCTACGTGTACGTAGAGCCCGCACGGGTCCGGTTTGATCGATGGCGACAGTCGATGGGAGGGCGTGCCTCCTCCAACCCCATTATTGTTATGCAGCACGGGGACAGCATGGTTCCGCTGACTGCGCGAATGCCTGTTGATCTTGTTTTCTCCAGCCTTCGCAAGATCGATCTTATTTAGAATCGTTCTACCCGATCCATGATATGAATCAAGATATTTGCAGTGGATGCCGGGGGTAACATCCTGAGTGATGAGGGATAACCCCTATTCTATTAACCCGGCAACACTATATATCGTATTCAGCCGCGGCTTGCCGGTTCGCAGCAAGGCGCCCCATCTTGCTGTAGCCACCCTCCAGCAAGATGGGGCAACGCAGTCTGCGGGCCGGCACGCCATACACGCGGTGGCTACAGGCACAGGTGGAACAACGCCTGATCCGAATTTCTCATCGCTTGATCCTTCGTAGGGTGGACTCGGTCCATGTCCTGGGGTCCACTTTTTCCTCGTTCCAGAAGATGTGCCCTTCCGGGATGAAGGCCATGCCCTGTTGTCCATTGAGGAGATGCCGTCCGCTCCAGAACAGCCAGTATTGGGCGCGGGGGTCATCCAGACCCATGCTGTGCCAGTCCTTATCGATCACCTTGATCTTTTTTCCATCCTTGAAGTATTCGCTGCGGTAGTCGGCGAAGCTTGCAGGATCGATCCAGATAATACGGTAGTCATACCACCAGTGGGCGAAGCGGGTCCGGCTCTTAATACGCAGCATCGGTTGGCCCTTCAGGTCGCAGCGCGGTTCGGGAAGCCGGCGGGTGTAACGGTTGCGTTTCGACTCTGGCAAATCAAGGGGTTGCAGACAGTCGGGAAAGGGGGCGTCGGGCAGCCGTTCGTGACGCTCGTTCGTGGGGCGGCGGAGGTAGATGTCACCATAGGTAAAGAGGCTGCCGCCCCAGCTGTCACTCTGGTCAGGCTCGGCGTGGCGGCGGATCTTGCGCAACGCAGGCAGCCAGATGGAAAAGCTGAGCCGTTTGTTGGGGTCCACATAGTCGGTGACCAGCACCCCGGTACCTCTGAGTTTGCCGGAGCGGAAGATTGCCATATCACGCGCCCGGATCACGCCGTCGTCATAGGCGTTGTTGAGGCGGCGTACCATGGTCATGACCCGTAATTTACCCGTCCGGGATCGGTCTATGAGCACCATCGGGTGTTTTTCGTCGCCGAAACGGGCGTTGCGCACGGCGAGGAAGTGGTTGACGAAATAGACCTGGCGGGCGATTTTGTTTGCCTCGTCGTGGGTGGTGGAGTCAGCCGTGTCATGGCCATCGGCTGCCGCGCAGGTCAACGAGGCGAAGCTCAACAACAGCTCGGCGAACAAGATGAAAAATCTGAGTCCACAATGCCGTGCGAGCAGCGCTGGTCCGGGGAATCCATTGGGTATATTAACCCGGCAACAATATATATTTTTATTCAGCTGTGGCACGCCGGTACGCAGCAAGGCGCCCCATCTTGCTGTAGCCATCCTGCAGCAGGATGGGGTAACGCAGTCTGCGGTCCGGCACGCCACGGTCTGTCTTTGAATATCAAAGGGTTAGGGGCTTCAGGCAGGCGCCGGATCGGCGTTCCAGCACGCTGGACAGGATGTCCGAGTGTCGCGCGTGCATGGATGCACTGGAGCGACCTTGGCAAGGGAAATGACCCTTGCCTTGGTACTGCGCCTTGTTCCGGCGCCTGCCCGAAGCCCTGAATGGAATATATATTGTTGCCGGGTTAATAATACCGTTCAAGGGTGCCGTACCCCTTCGATGGAAAGCCATACTTTGATCTCCTCGGCGTTTGGGCCGAGAATTTTGGCTTCGCGCATCTTGTAGTCGGAGAGGTGCAGGGTTGTGGTGCCCTCAAAACCGCGTCGGTAGCCGCCCCAAGGATCGGGGCCCGCACCGAGGTGGTGGACCTCGATCTCGATGTCACGGCTTACCCCTCGCAGGGTGAAACGCCCTCTTAAAAGCGCTTTGCCATCGCCCTTGTC
>JALSTP010000218.1 GCA_026983675.1 Sedimenticola sp. | reverse complement strand
TTCCAGGCCATTCTCGTTCAATGCCGGCTGGATCAATGCCATTCGCGGCAATTCCCGTTGGGTGAGGAAAACGCCCCTGTCGTCCACGACCATCCAGTGGCGGTCGAACAGGAATCCCCGCTCACCCACCACGGCTTCACTCAATTCGAGACCCGCGAGCGACTTGACCGGATAGATGGCGATGCCGCTCAGGATGAGGGAAGACATCGCGGGATCCAGTGCACGTTTTTTTTCATTTTCTGCCCTTAATTCCTGTTTGTGATGGTCGATAGAGGGGTAAGTACGCCCATTTTGACACAACCATCAGGCCCGTTTACAGGCGCCTGTGAATCGACGGAGTATTGGATGGATATTGTTCCCTACCTCAAACTTATGGTTCAGAAGAACGCCTCCGATCTGTTTTTCAGCACCGGCGCGCCGGTGAATATCAAGGCAGAAGGGCATACCCTGCCCGTCGGTGAGACCGCTCTTCAGCCCGGGCAAGTGCGCAAGCTCGCCTACTCTGTAATGAACGATGACCAGATCAAGGAGTTCGAGTCCACCTATGAGGCGAACCTCGCCATTTCGGTACAAGGACTTGGGCGTTTCCGGGTCAACGTCTTCAAGCAACGTGGCGATGCGGCGATGGTGATCCGCTATATCAAAGGCCATATCCCCGCCATAGAGGAACTGCATCTGCCGCCCATTCTCAAGGATCTGATTCTGGAGCCGCGCGGACTGATTCTGGTGGTCGGTTCCACCGGCTCCGGCAAGTCCACCACCCTGGCCTCCATGATCAACTACCGCAACGAGAATCAGGCGGGGCACATCCTGACCATCGAGGATCCGCTGGAGTTCATGCATACCCACAAGAAGTCGGTGGTGGACCAGCGTGAGGTGGGGCTGGATACGCTCTCCTACGAGAATGCCCTGAAAAACGCCATGCGCGAGGCGCCGGACGTGATTCTGATCGGCGAGATCCGCGACATCGAGACCATGAAATACGCCATCGCCTACGCAGAGACGGGGCATCTCTGTCTCTCCACCCTGCACGCCAACAATGCCAACCAGGCCTTGGACCGCATCGTCAATTTCTTTCCCGATACCGCCCACCATCAGCTCTACATGGACCTCTCGCTCAATCTCAAGGCGGTGATCTCGCAGCGATTGGTGAAGGGCAAGAACGGCGGCCGGGTACCGGCGGTGGAGGTCCTGCTGCTGTCCACATACGTGTCCGAACTGATCAACAAGGGCGATATCCATGCCATCAAGGAGGCGATGGAGCAGGGCAACGAGCGCGGCATGCAGACCTTCGACCAGGCCCTGTACGATCTCTACAAACAGGACCGGATCACTCTCGAAGAGGCGTTGCGCAATGCCGATTCCCGCAATAACCTCGCCTTGAAGATACGGCTGGACGAAAGCGGACACGTAGAGGCCCCCTCTCTGGTGGTGGGCGAAGACTTCTGATCCCGGGCGGGGACAGACGACGAAGACTCGTCGCCGGTGTGGCTGTTTGATAGGATGCCGCAGCCATGGAGTCAGGATACAGTGATTGCGAGACCCTGGAGGCGCTGGAGCGGCTCATAGCCACTCGTTCCGCGCTTGCCGTCTGGTTCAGTGGCGGTCCGGAATGTGGCGTGTGCCGGGTGTTGCAGCCGAAGATCGCGGCGTTGATGCGTGACCGTTTCCCGCGTATCGGGTTGTATCGGGTCGATGGCACCGTGCATCCCGACATTGCGGCCGCCCACCGGGTGTTTGCGGTGCCGACGTTACTGGTCTTCTTCGACGGGCGGGAATGGATACGCCATTCGCGTAATCTCTCTCTTGGCCGGCTGCAAGCGGAGATCGAGCGCCCCTATCGATTGGCCTTTACATGATCCGTCGCGGTTGCGGGGTACACCCTTGCCGCACGTGTGTATTTTCTTGTGTCACTGACGGCATAATATTCAATTTTCGAGACGATGACTGGCGATATGTACAAACCTCATAACGACTCCTTTATCCCGCTCTGTAAGAGCCGCCCGAATTCCCTTTTGACGGACCTGCCTCCGCTCGGCATGGATGCTGAACATGTCGCCAACGATTTCCGGCACTATTTCAGCCATACCTTCGGTCGGGACAAGAACTGCAAATCCCCCCACTATCCGTACAAGGCCATTGCCGTTACCCTGCGCGACCGACTGATGGAGCGCTGGAAGAACACCCGCCGCGCCTATGTGGAGGCGGACTGCAAACGCACCTACTACCTCTCGCTCGAATTTCTCATGGGGCGGGCGCTGGGCAATACCATGCTCAATCTGGGGATCCATGACGAGGTGGAGAAGGCGCTCTATGACCTCGGCCTGGTGCTGGAGGAGATTGCCGAGGCAGAAGCGGATGCGGGGCTCGGCAATGGCGGGCTGGGCCGCCTGGCGGCCTGTTTTCTGGACAGTTGCGCCACCCTGCAACTGCCGGTGAAGGGCTATGGACTGCGCTATGAATACGGCATGTTCCGGCAGCACATCGCCAATGGCCGTCAGGTGGAGGACCCGGATCACTGGCTGCGGGACGGCTGTCCCTGGGAACTGGAGCGTCCCGAGTATACCCAGAGGGTGCAGTTTGGCGGCCGCACCGAGACCCATCAAGTCAACGGCGAGATGCGCACCCGCTGGGTCGATACCCACGATGTGCTGGCGGTGCCCTATGATATCCCGGTGCCCGGTTACCGCAATGGCACGGTCAACACCCTGCGCCTGTGGAAGGCGGCGGCCACCGATGTCTTCGACCTCGGCGAATTCAATGCCGGGAGCTATCCGGAATCGGTGGCGGCAAAGAACACCGCCGAGAACATCACCATGGTGCTCTATCCGAACGACGCCAGCGAGAACGGCAAGGAACTGCGCTTGCGTCAGCAGTATTTCCTTGCCTCCGCCAGCATCAAGGACGTGATGCGGGTGTGGAAGGATCATCACGGCAGGGACTTCAGCACCTTTGCCGACAAGAACTGTTTCCAGCTCAACGATACCCACCCGAGCATCTCGGTGGCCGAGTTGATGCGCCAGCTGCTGGATGACGAGCACTTGTCCTGGGACGATGCCTGGTCGGTCGTCACCCGGACCATGGCCTATACCAACCATACCCTGTTGCCGGAGGCGCTGGAGCGCTGGCCGGTGCGCTTCTTCGAAACCCTGCTGCCGCGCCTGCTGGAAATCATCTATGAGATCAACGCCCGCTTCCTCGGGGAAGTGGCGGCGCGTTGGCCGGGGGATACGGACCGCCTGCGGCGGATGTCCCTCATTGAAGAAGGGCACGAGCCTCAGATCCGCATGGCCTATCTCGCCATCGTCGGCAGTTTTTCCGTTAATGGCGTGGCGGCGCTGCACTCGCGGCTGTTGCAGGAGGGGCTGTTCCACGATTTCTATGAGTTGTGGCCGGAGAAGTTCAACAACAAGACCAACGGCGTCACCCCGCGCCGCTGGCTGGCGATGTGTAACCCTGGCCTGCGGACCCTCATCGAGGAGACCATCGACGACACATGGGTGACCCGCCTCGAGCAGTTGGAAAGATTGGCGCCCCATGCCGAGAGCCGGGTGTTCCGCCGCCGCTGGCGCGAGATCAAGCAGCAGAACAAGGCGCGCCTGGCGCGGATGGTGAAAGACGATTGCGACGTGGAATTCGACACCGATGCCCTGTTTGACGTGCAGGTGAAGCGTATCCACGAGTACAAGCGGCAGTTGCTGAATGCCTTGCATGTGATCCATCTGTACAACCGCATCAAGGCCGGAGAAACCGCCGACTGGACCCCCCGTTGTGTATTGTTCGGCGGCAAGGCAGCGCCTGGCTACGCCATGGCCAAGCTGATTATCAAGTTCATCAACAACGTGGCGCGGGTAGTGAACAACGATCCGGAGGTGGGCGGTCTGCTCAAGGTGGCGTTTCTGCCCAACTACCGGGTCACGGCGATGGAGGTGATCTGCGCCGGCACCGATCTGTCGGAACAGATCTCCACCGCGGGGAAGGAGGCCTCGGGCACCGGCAACATGAAGTTCATGATGAACGGCGCGGTTACCATCGGCACCCTGGACGGGGCCAATATCGAGATTCGCGAAGAGGTGGGTGACGAGAATTTCTTTCTCTTCGGCCTGACCGCGGAAGAGGTGGAGGCGACGCGGGGTCACTACAATCCCGATGCCATCATCGCCGCCGATGCCGATCTCACCGCGGTGATGCGCCTGATCGAGAACTGCCACTTCAACCAGTTCGAGCCGGGCCTGTTCGATCCCATCGTCAATGCCATTCGCAGCCCCGATGATCCCTGGATGACGGCGGCGGATTTTCGCAGCTACGTCGATGCCCAGGCCCGCGCCGCGGCGGCCTACAAGGATCAGGACCACTGGGTGCGCATGAGTATCCTCAACACCGCCGCGTCGGGGCGCTTCTCCACCGACCGCACCATCGAGGAATACAACGAGGATATCTGGCGCATGACGCCGGTGCCGGCGATTCCCGTCGGGTGACCATGGAGGTCTTGCCCTGCTGGATCTACCGCAGCCCGCGCAAGGAGGGGATGTATCTCTATCTGGTGGAGGAGGCGGGATTCGATGCGGTGCCTGCCGCCTTGCTCGAGCGCTTCGGCACCCCGGAACCGGTCATGCAGCTCGATCTGCATGCGGGGCGGCCGTTGGCCCGGGAGGACGTGATGCGGGTGATGGAGAACCTGCGCCGGGAGGGCTATCACCTCCAATTGCCACCGCCTGTGGAGTCGTTGCTCAAGCCACCAGCGGGGAATTGAACCAGCGTTGCGCCTCGGGTTATATTAACCCGGCAACAATATATATCGTATTCAGCCGTGGCGTGCCGGTTCGCAGCAAGGCGCCCCATCGCCGCTGTAGCCACCCTACAGCAAGATGGGGCAACGCAGCCTGCGGGCCGGCACGCCGCGGCCTGTCTTTGAATATCATAGGGTTAGGGGCTTCAGGCAGGCGCCGGACCTGCGTTCCAGCGCTTGGCAAGGGGATAACCCTTGCCTGCGCACTGCGCCTTGTTCCGGCGCCTGCCTGAAGCCCTGAATGCGATATATATTGTTGCCGGGTTAATAATGGGGTGGGATTTCGTCCTCCGGCGGGGCATTGGCCTCGGCCGGCCGTATCTGCCGTACTTGTTGGCTGAGTTCCCGTAACTGCCGGCGGATTGCGTCGATCAGGTTGCGCTGATCCATCAGCGCATGCTCCAGTGCCTGGATGTGTTCCTCATGAAAGGCGATGCGGCTCTCCAGCTCCCCGATGCGTTCCTGGGTTTTCTCTCCCATCCCGATCACGCCTTGGCAAGCATGATGAGCAGGACCACGAACAACACCACCAGCCCAATGGGAATCAGCGCCGCCGGCCAGTCCTTCTCCGCCGCGCGGGAGCGCGCCATGGCGGCCTTGATCCCCGGCCGGAACCAGAAGATCAACAGAATGGCAAAGGCGCCGACGAGGAGTTGTTGCCAGAGGGGCATGGGGGCGCCGCGTCAGGACCGGGGATAACGGTCGTCGAGGTTGGCCGGACAGAGCACCTCGCGCATGGTCCCGATCAGGGTCAGCAACTGGCCGTTACGGATACGGTAGTAGATACGGTTGGCTTCCTTGCGCGAAACCACGATGTTCTTGTTGCGCAATTGCTCCAGGTGTTGGGAGATGTTGCTCTGCGAGGTGCCGGTGTGTTCCACGATCTCGCCCACTGAAAGCTCCCGGTCGCCGAGCGAGCAGAGGATCTTCCAGCGCAGTGGATGGGCCATTGCCTTCAATGCATTGGCGGTCAGGGTCGTGTCCTCGTCCGGGACTTGCGGGTCTGTCGGCTCGTTCATGTCAGTCATCAGGATACATGATTTGCGGTTTTTGTCGTAGGGGCATCGCAGGCGCGCACATAACCGGTCATGTCCTTGGCGATGCAGATGATGTCGCTTATCTCGCCCTCCGGCCCCTTGATGGCGGTGCGTGAAAAGAGGATCGGCACGCGGCGGCCGTCCTTGGCAATGAAGCGCGCCTCGATCTTGCTCAATGCCCCCACCCGGATCAGCGCCTCCAGCCAGGTGCCCATGAAGGCCCCGGCCTGTTCGTCTTCCCCTTCCTCGAATACGTCGCCGATGGAAAGCCCGATCAGTTCCTGTTCAGTGTAGCCGAGCATCTGGCAGGCCGCCGGGTTGGCCTGGGTGATATGCCCGTCCGGATCGAGGACGAGCAGTGCTTCACCCATGTGGTTGATGATATTTTCCAGGTGCTGCTTCGCCTGCGCCAACGCCGCCGTCCGATCCGCCACCTTCTGTTCCAGCACGCGGTTCATCGCCCGTTCCTTCTCGATCAGGCGGAAGTAGGTGCTGATCTTGTTGATCAGCTGATTGTTGTCGATGGGTTTGAGCAGGTAGTCCACCGCCCCCACCTCGTAGCCCTTCTGCTGGAACTCCTCTGTCTTGAAGGCGGCGGTGAGGAAGATGATGGGGATGTCCTTCGTCCGCTTGTGGATCTTGAGCATGGAAGCGGTCTGGAACCCGTCCATCTCCGGCATCTGCACGTCGAGGATGATGAGGTCGATATCGGGATCCTGCAGCGCGATCTCCAGCGCCCGGGCCCCCGAGGTGGCCTCGCGGATCTCCACATCCATGTGCTGCTCGATCAGCGTCCGCAGGGTGAAGAGATTATGTTGGTGATCGTCGACGATCAGGAGCTTGAAGCCGGAATAACGTTTCATGGGCGTACCCGTATGATCATGGGACACCGGACGCGTCAGGACCGCAGATGCCTTTCCAGAAGTGCCTTCAGATCCGCTGGATCGACGGGTTTGTCCATGAAATCGTCAGCACCTGCGTCCATCGCCTTTTCTCGCGCCTCGTTCCCCGCCTTTGCCGTCAGGGCGATGATTGGCAACGCCCGCAGTTGGGGGATGTCCCTTATACGTCTGATGGTAGCATAGCCGTCGTTTTCCGGCATCATGATGTCCATCAGAACCAGCGCGCATTCTTCCTCCTGGAGGGTCTCCAGTGCCTCGGCGCCATCGGCGGCGGCGAGGACCTCCAGCCCCCAGCTCTCCAGGAGCGGGGTCAAGGCCAGCAGGTTGCGCACATCGTCATCCACGAGCAGGATGCGCTCGCCGTGGAAGCCGGCCCCTGCCGTATCGTCGTCGGCGGAAAGGGCCTTTTGTTCCGGTTCCTCGATATGTTCGGGCTGTACCCTGGCGCGGTCGAATTCCAGAGGCAACAGCAATGAGAAGGTGCTGCCTTTGCCGGGCGTGCTCTCCAGTTCGATGCGGCCGCCGATCAGTTCCGCCAGCTCGCGGCTTATGGTGAGGCCGAGGCCGGTGCCGCCGAACCGCCGGCTGGTGGAGCCGTCCGCCTGTTTGAAGGCCTCGAAGATCAAGGCCTGTTTTTCTTTGGGGATGCCAATGCCCGTGTCCCGTACCTCGATACGCACCGGCAGGGCGGCGTCCGGCTCACGGCGCAGGGTCACCCGGACGCCGCCCTCCAGGGTGAACTTCACTGCGTTGGAGAGGAAATTCTTGATGATCTGGCGAACCTTATCGCCATCGGTGAGGAGGTTTGGGGGCGCGTCGTCGGCGATCTCGATGGTCAATGACAGTCCCTTCGCCTCGAATTGGGGGTGCATGAGTTCGATCATGTCCTGCAGCAGGTCCCGAAGGTCGACCTGGTCGAGGTGGAAGGTGGCCCGCCGGGCCTCGATACGGGACAGATCGAGTATGTTGTCGATCAGGTTCTTGAGGTCGGTGCCCGCCTCATGGATGACTTGCGCCTGTTTCCGCTGCTCGGGGCTGAGTCCCGACTGTTCGTCGCCGAGCATCTTGGACAGCAGGAGGATGGAGTTGAGCGGGGTGCGCAGTTCGTGACTGACGTTGGCGAGAAATTCCGACTTGTACTTGTTGGACTCTTCCAACTCCGCCGCATGCTGGACCAGCTCCTGGTTATGCCGGGCATGGGTTTCGGCGAGTTTGGTGAGGTTGCTCCCCAGGGTGTGAAGCTCCCGGGGGCCGCCCCAGGAGAAGGAGACCGCATCGTCGTTCCGCAGTACGCGGCCGATGCCCTCGGTAAGCTCCTGGCTGAAACGGGCGATGCGCTGGGCGACCCAGCGCGCGGTGATCCAGACGATGATGGTGAGGGCGAAGATGATGCCCAGTACGCGGGCGGTGAGGGCGTTACGGAAGGCGGCGAGGGGGGAGGGGTCCACGTAGCGGCCCACCCACAGGAATTTGTTGTTCTCGGTCAGGAACATGGGGACCCAGATGATCTGTTCATCATGGTTGCCCTTCCACAGGTCGAGCTTGCCCTTGGCGAAGATCTTGTCGAGGCCGGGAAAATCCTCGAAGGCGGTGGGGGTCTTGGTGTCGAGAACGGCGGAGTTCAGATAGCGGCCATCGCTGGTGACCCACAGGGTGCGGCGGTAGGCTTTGGCGATGCCTCCCACGTCGATGTTGATGACCACTGCGCCAATGGGTTTGGGCGAACCTGAGCGCATGTCGATGATCGGGGCGATCAATTGCAGATTCATGAACCGGCGAGGGTCCTTGCGTCCCGCCTCGGGATCGACACGGAGAGGACTGACCAGCACGCGGCGTTGTTTCTGGTTCAGCGTGGCCTGCACCAGGGCCTCGCCCGGGCGGGTGGGGAGGTGTGTCGTGGGGCGCCAACGGTGGGTATCCGGGTCCCGTTCGAGCCAGAATCGCTCCCGCCCCCGGGCGTCGAGGAAGAGGATCTGGACGATGTCCATCTGATCCTGCAATATCTGATTGATCCACTCCGTATAGCGGGCGCGCGCCAGGTCGATGTCTTCGTCGCTGCTCTTTTTGTCTGGATCATTGCCCAGCAGCAGCCCGGGTTCCGGCAGCTTTGACAGCAGTTTCACCGTTTCATGGCGGCTGGCGAGATGCTCGTCCAGGTCGCGGAAATCCGCGCGCAGATTCTGTAGATAGGCCTTGTGGTAAAACAACTCCAACTGACCCAGCACGAGGGGGAAATTGATCGTCACCGCCGCAAGCAGGGGCACGAGGCCGAACAGCAGCAGAAACAGCAGGATCTGGGTGCGCAATTTCAACGCGGGAAACCTCATCTCGTTAATCCGGAAGAGAGTATATCGGACCTGGACGGTACCCGCCCGCGGGGTGTGAGGCCCACATCGCGGCGTGTCATGGGGGGCGCCTACTCCTTGCGCGATATGCCTCTTTCCAACAGGGGGAGCGGCTGGCGCCAGACGCCATATTGGTTGAAGAGAGGGTTGCCGTTCGTGTCATTCCGCCAGCGCGGCATCATGGGTGCATCTGTTGGATCAGGGCGAGGATCTCCGCGGCGTGACCTTTGGGCTTCACATCGTAGAGGGCGTGACCGATGGTGCCCGCCTTGTCGATGAGGAAGGTGGAGCGCAGGATGCCCATGCGCTTTATGCCGTTCTTCTCTTTCTCCCGCCAGACGTCGTACAGTTTGCAGACCTCGGCCTCGATGTCCGCCAGCAGGCGCACGGTGAGCCCGTGTTGGTCACGGAAATTGGCATGGCTCACGCAGTTGTCGGTGCTGACGCCGAGGATCACGGCATCGTGTTGCTTGAAATCGTCGATCAGCTCGGTGAATTCGATGGCCTCGATGGTGCAGCCGGTGGTGTTGTCCTTGGGGTAAAAGTAGAGTACGACATTCTTTCTGTCTCGGTAGTCGGCCAACGTGACCCGTTGCAGGTCGGCGTCGGGCAGCTCGAATTCGGGGGCGGGGTCTCCGCGTTTCAGCATGGTGTCTCCTCCGGGGTGTCCCAACAGCTTCTGTGTCTGCCGTGGAGACAACGCTATATTGCCTGGCCGCCGGAGGTCAACACAGGAAAGGTTGGGGTTTGGCGGACGGCGGAAAGGCGCGCGGTTTTCGCCCTCCCCTCAACCGGTGGGCGCCTCGTCCGGATCATAGGCGAGATTAGGCGCCAGCCAGCGCTCCATCTCGGCCAGTGGCATGCCCTTGCGTTGGGCATAGTCCTCCACCTGGTCGTGGCCGATGCGGCCCACCGCGAAGTAGCGCGCCTCCGGATGGGCGAAATAGAGGCCGCTGACCGCGGCGGTGGGCACCATCGCCTTGGATTCGGTGAGCCAGATGCCGGTGTGTTCCTCGGCGTCGAGGAGGGCCCACAGCAGGTCCTTCTCGGTGTGGTCGGGGCTGGCCGGGTAACCGATGGCCGGGCGGATTCCGCGGTACTGCTCGGCGATTCGCGCCTCGTTGTGGAGACGTTCGTCGGGGGCGTAGCCCCACAGCTCGCGCCGCACCCCTTCGTGCAGCCACTCGGCCAGTGCCTCGGCCAGGCGGTCGGCCAGCGCCTTGAGCATCAGCGCGGAATAGTCGTCGTGGTCGGCCTCGAATGCCGCAATTTTTGCGTCGATGCCGATCCCCGCGGTGCAGGCGAAGCCGCCGATCCAGTCCACTGCGCCGTTCTCGCGCGGGGCAATGAAATCGGCCAGGCATTCGTTGTATTTCCCCGGTGGCTGACGGCTCTGCTTGCGCAGGAAGTGCAGGGTGGTGAGCAGGCCGCTGCGGCCGGTATCGCGGTAGACCGCCACGTCGTCGCCCTCGGCGTTGGCCGGGAACAGGCCCGCCACCGCCCGGGCCCCCAGCCAGCCCTCCTCCACGATCCGGGTCAGCATCGCCTCGGCGTCGGCGTACAGCTTGCGCGCCTCGACGCCCTTGTCGGGGTCGTCGAGGATCTTGGGGAAGCGCCCCTTGAGTTGCCATGCGTGGAAGAAGAAGGTCCAGTCGATGTAGGGGATCAGGGTGGCGATGGGGATCTCGTCCAGCACGGCGAGCATGCCGTCATCGCCTTTTTTCAGCAGGCGACAGGGGACGCCGCCCACCTCGACGGTGTCCGCGCCGCTGTCGAGCAGGGCCGGCGCCGGCGGGTCATAGGCGTCCCAGTCGATGGGGGTGGCGTTGGCGCGGGCCGCCCCGATGGCGACCAGGCGCTTGGCCTCGTCCTTTTGCGAACGGCGCTGGCGCACCTCTTCGTATTCCGCCTTCAGTTCGGCGAGGAAGGTGGGCTTGAGGTCCTCGGACAGGAGCTGGCTGGCGACCCCCACCGCGCGCGAGGCATCGGCCACATAGACCGCCCCGTGCGCGTAGTGGGGCTCGATCTTTACCGCAGTATGGGCCTTGGAGGTGGTGGCGCCACCGATCATCAGAGGGATGGTGAAGCCCTGGCGCGTCATCTCCTTGGCCACATGCACCATCTCGTCCAGCGAAGGGGTGATGAGGCCGGAGAGGCCGATGATGTCCACGTTCTTCTCTTTTGCGGTCTGCAGGAGGGTGTCGGCGGGCACCATTACGCCGAGGTCGATCACCTCGTAGTTGTTGCATTGGAGCACCACTCCCACGATGTTCTTGCCGATGTCGTGCACATCGCCTTTCACCGTGGCCATCAGGATGCGGCCGTTGGCCTCCGCGGCGCACTCCGCCTTCTCCGCCTCCAGGAAGGGCTCCAGATAGGCCACCGCCTTTTTCATCACCCGCGCCGACTTGACCACCTGGGGCAGGAACATCTTGCCCGCGCCGAACAGGTCGCCCACCACGTTCATTCCGTCCATCAGCGGTCCCTCGATCACCTCCAGGGTGCGGGTGGCCTGCTGGCGCGCCTCCTCGGTGTCCTCGTCGATGAACTCGGTGATGCCCTTCACCAGGGCATGGGCCAGCCGCTTTTCCACCGGCCAACTGCGCCATTCCAGGTCCTCTTTCTTGTCGGCTGCCTGGCCGTCGCCACGGTATTTCTCCGCAATGTCCAGCAGCCGCTCGGTGGCGTCGGGGCGGCGGTTGAGGATCACGTCCTCCACCGCCTCGCGCAGTTCCTCCGGCACCTCGTCATAGACCACCAGTTGCGCCGCGTTGACGATGCCCATGTCCATTCCCGCCCGGATGGCGTGATAGAGGAAGACCGCGTGGATCGCCTCCCGCACCGGGTTGTTGCCGCGGAAGGAGAAGGAGACGTTGGAGACGCCGCCGGAGACCAGGGCGTGGGACAGGTGGGTCTTGATCCAGCGGGTGGCCTCAATGAAATCGACGGCATAGTTGTTGTGTTCCTCGATGCCGGTGGCGACGGCGAAGATGTTGGGATCGAAGATGATGTCCTCGGCGGGGAAACCCACCGTTTCGGTGAGAATGCGGTAGGCGCGCTCACAGATCCCGATCTTGCGCTGGAAGGTGTCGGCCTGGCCCTCTTCGTCGAAGGCCATGACGATCACAGCCGCGCCGTAGCGGCGGCACAGCCGCGCCTCGCGCAGGAACTTTTCCTCCCCCTCCTTGAGCGAGATGGAGTTGACCACCGCCTTGCCCTGCACGCACTGCAGCCCCGCCTCGATGATCTCCCACTTGGAGGAGTCGATCATCACCGGCGCCTTGGCGATCTCCGGCTCGCCGGCGGTGAGGTTGAGGAATCGGGTCATCGCCGCTTTGCCGTCGAGCATCCCCTCGTCCATGTTCACATCCACGATCTGGGCGCCGTTTTCCACCTGGGTGCGGCACACCTCCAGCGCCTCTTCATACGCCTCGTTGAGGATCAGGCGCTTGAACTTGGCGGAACCGGTCACGTTGGCGCGCTCGCCCACATTGACGAACAGCGACGTCTCGGTGATGTTGAGGGGTTCCAGCCCCGACAGCCTGCAGGCGGGCTCGGGCACCGCCGGCACACGCGGAGGTTTGCCGGCCACCGCCTCGGCGATGGCGCGGATGTGGGTGGGGGTGGTGCCGCAGCAGCCGCCCACGATATTGAGGAAGCCCGATTCGGCCCACTCGCCGATGTAACCGGCCATGTGTTCGGCGTCCAGGTCGTACTCGCCGAACTCGTTGGGCAGCCCGGCATTGGGGTGCGCCGAGACGAAGGTCCCGGCAATGCGGCTCATCTCTTCCACGTACTGGCGCAACAGGTCGGGACCCAGGGCGCAGTTGAGGCCGATGGAGAGCGGCTCGGCATGGCGCAGGCTGTTGTAGAAGGCCTCGGTGGTCTGGCCCGACAGGGTGCGGCCGGACTGGTCGGTGATGGTGCCGGAGATCATGATCGGTAGCCGCACCCCGTCCGTTTCGAACACCTCCTGCACGGCGAACACTGCCGCCTTGGCGTTGAGGGTGTCGAAGATGGTTTCGATGAGCAGGAGGTCGGCGCCGCCCTCGATCAGCCCCCGCGCCGCCTCCCGGTACATCGCCCTCAGTGCATCGAAGGTGATGTTACGGTAGCCGGGGTCGTTCACGTCCGGCGAGATGGAGAGGGTCTTGCTGGTGGGGCCCAGGACCCCGGCGACGAAGCGGGGTTTGTCGGGGGTGGAAAATTTGTCCGCGGCCTCCCGCGCCAGCCGCGCCGCGGCGACGTTGATCTCTTGGGCCAGGTCCTCCATGCCGTAGTCGGCCATGGAGGCGCGGGTGGCGTTGAAGCTGTTGGTCTCGATGATGTCGGCCCCTGCCGCCAGGTATTCTTCGTGGATGCCGCGGATGATCTGCGGCTGGGTGAGCGCCAACAGGTCGTTGTTGCCCTTGAGGTCGGTGGGCCAGTCGGCGAAGCGCTCGCCACGGTAGTCCGCCTCCTCCAGCTTGTGGCGCTGGATCATTGTGCCCATGGCGCCGTCGAGGAGCAGGATGCGCTGGCGGAGCAATTCCTCCAGCAAGACGGAGCGGTGTTCGGTATGTGTCGGGGGCATGGGGGATCCAAGTCATATTTTTGATTGGGCGATTATAGAATGCGTCAGTCTTAAGGGCGAATCGGGCGGGACCGGGCCTTCCTGAGGGGTTCCCATGGGGCTGTTCGGCCGAAATGCTTAGAGTGATTTCAGAGGTAAGCGTTATAAGCAATTGTTCTTGTGTATTGGGGTTCAATGGGCTGGTATTCTTTGAAAAATCCGGCGAAAATGAATTAAATGCCTGATGACCTTCGGCATGTAATGATCCGATTTCCGTGGCGTTGTTTTTTGACTGAATCCAGCACTATTCCCTTTCCTGCATCCATGTGTCGGCGCGGCCCGGACACACTGTTTTTACCTGTGGGGTTCACCTGTGGCGCATGGCGCGGTGCCGCCGGGAGGCTGGAATGTCCCGTTACTGGGGAGTAAAGACCGATGAGGCAGGTTAGGCGTGATCGTTGGGGTCGCCGGACGAGGAATACAGGTGCCATGCAGCTTCGGCTGCTCGGTGTCCTGGGGGCTGTCGCCCTGTTGGCCTGGGCCTTGTACGGGGTCCAGCCGGAAGGGGCCGGCAATGGCAAAGGTGTAAAAGTCACTATCAAAGACGGCGTCGAACCCATTGTCCGCCCGTCTGGCGCGGGTCGGGGTTCGGCGCAGGAGGCCGTTGGCCCGCATGCCGCCGATCCGAATGCAGGGGGTGCCGCGGACGCGCAAGCGGTGGACAAGGCCACGGGCAAAGTGGTCAGCGTGGAAGATGGCATGAAGGACGCTCCCCCGGGGGCGGGGCTGATTCGGCAAAATAGCAGCGAGATGCGCCCGGGGGACTGGGCGCGGGTGATTATCAGCAGTCTGGAGGCCGACGACGGGAACACCGGCCTGGAGGATATCTACCGGAACGCCCAGACCTTTGCCGATCAGGGTAAACCGGTGGATGCCTATCTGCTGCACTTCTATGCGGCGCGTCGGGGATACGCCCCTTCGGCCATGGTGTTGGCGAGCATTGCCGATCCCGCCAGTTACCGGCCCGATAACGGCATGCTGGATGAACCCGATCCAGGCGAGGCGATCAAGTGGTACAAGGTGGCAGCCAAGGGCGGCGAAAAAGAGGCGGGGGCGCGGCTCGATGCGCTGAAGAAGCGTCTGGAGGAGCAAGCCCGGGATGGCGATCAGGCGGCGCAGCGGTTGTTGTTGCAGTTTCAATGAGGAGACAGAATCCGGAAATGGGCGAACGATACCTGACGTGGTTTTTGGCATTCTTATTATGTGTTGTTGCCGCCGCAGGCGATGCGCAGGCGGCCGACGGCCGACAGCCGCTCTTGCTGCCGGGCAAGCACACCCTGTTTCAGCGCGTGCTGGCAAAGCCCGAGGCTGCGCTCTACACCAAGCCCGGGACCGGTGAGGCGACCTCCAGGCCCACCCCGTTTTCGGTGTTCTATGTCTATGCGCGTAAACAGGCCGCGGGTGGCGAGTGGCTGGAGGTGGGGACCGACCGTTTCGGCGCGGTGAAGGGCTGGATACCGGCCAGCGAGACCATCGAGTGGAACCAGGGGCTCACCGTGGCCTTTCGCGATCCCGTCGGTCAGGACCGGGTGCTGCTGTTCAAGGACGAGTCATCGCTGAAGAATCTGGTGGAGAAACGCGATCTCAAGCGTTACGAAGCCCTCTATCAACAGGCCGAGTCCGGCAAGCTGTCCTCCGACTCGCCGGTGGTGGCGATTCAGCCAAAGGGTTATATCGATATCCGGAAGGATTTTTATCTGGTGCCCATCCGCAAGCATGAGGATGTCTACATGGGCGACGAACAGGCGATGCTGTTGCAGGTGGCCACCGTGCCCTTGCGCAACAAGCAGGGCCACCAGCCGGGTCAGGCATCCGCGTCTGCCGGATCGGCGCCGGCGGCGTCCGCCCACGCGGCGGCGGCCACGGTCAGCAAGGCGCTCAGGGAGGCCGCCAAGAAGCATTTCCGTTCCGGCGTGGTGTTTGTCATCGACTCCACCCAATCGATGGGGCCTTACATCGACCGCACCCGCGAGGCGGTGCGCAAGATCTACAACACCATCGCCAAGGCGGGTCTCCAGGGGGACGTGAATTTCGGGCTGGTGGCCTATCGCGACAACCCGGGCGAGGTGCCCGACCTGGGGTATCTCGTCAAGACCTTCGCCACCCTCAAGGAGGGCCGCAGCGCCAAGGGCTTTTTCTCAAGGGTGAAGGCGATCAAGCCGGCCCCCGTATCGAGCCGCGATTTCGTCGAAGATACCTATGCCGGCGTCAAGACCGCCATCGAAGATATGGATTGGACGTCGCTGGCGGCGCGTTATGTCATCGTCATTACCGACGCCGGGGCCCGTCCTGGCCACGACCCCCTCTCCTCCACCCACATGACGGCCGAGAGCCTCAACCAGTTGGCGCGGGACAAGGGTATCGCGGTCGCCGTTCTTCACCTGCTCACCCCCGCGGGCGCGAACAACCATGAGCGGGCGCGGCGACAGTATCAAAAGCTTTCCTACTATCCGGGGGTGGGCAGCCTCTACTATGGCGTGGAAACCGGCGATGTAAACGCCTTTGGCCGGGTGCTGGACGCCCTGGCGGAACAGATCACCAACCAGGTGCGGGAAGTGGCGCAGGGGACGGGGCAGACGCAGCAGGCGGCGGCCGACTCGAAATCCGTTGAGCCAGTGGCGGCAAGCGCGCCAAGGGCGAAGGAGGATCCAAAACTGGCGGAACTCCAGTCGAAGGTCGCCAAACTGGGATACGCGCTGCAGATGCGTTATCTGCAACAGGACGACAGTGGGCAGATCCCCGAGGTGTTCAATGCCTGGTTGGTGGACCGCGACTTCCGCCACCCCGAGCGCCAGACCCTCGATATACGGGTGCTCCTCACCCGCGACCAGCTCAGCGATTTGTACAACGTATTGCAGCAGGTGCTGGAGACGGCGGAAGAGGGGCTGCTTTCACCACGCAATTTTCTCAACGACCTCAAGAGCCTGGCGGCGACCGTCGCGCGCGACCCCCAGGAACTGGGCGAGACCACGCGCGCCACCGGGGCCAGCGGCGGCAATCTGGCCGATCTGGGTTTCATGCGGGAATACGTGGAAGATCTGCCCTATACCGGCGAGGTGATGAATCTTTCCCTGGAGGACTGGCAGGAGTGGCCGGCCAAGCGCCAGCTCGCCTTCATCCACCGCCTGGAAGAGAAGATCAACTACTACAAAGTGTTGCATGACCATACGGATCTGTGGGTCTCCCTCGACGGCGGTCCCATCAGCGGTGATTCCGTCTTTCCCATCGCGCTCGATATGTTGCCCTGATCCCGGGGTCGCCTGACGTTGTAGCATGGGAGAAAAGATACTTATCTATCACCTGCGGGATGTGGTCAAGACCCGGGAGACCGAGGGTGCCGCATTCCGTCTGCGGGTGCCAAGTCTGCAGATCGCGCTGGGCGAGAAGATCGCCCTCATCGGCGAGAGTGGGTGCGGCAAGAGCACCCTCCTCGACATGTTGGCGATGATACTGCAACCCACTGAGGTGGGTTCCTTCCGCTTCCGTCCGGAGCGAGGGGGGGCGCCGATGGACATCTCTGAGCTCTGGGCGCGGCGCAAGTACAACCGGCTGGGCGATCTGCGTAAGGAATGCATCGGCTACGTGATGCAGACGGGAGGGCTGTTGCCCTACATGAACGTGCGTGAAAACATGAGCCTGTCACGCCGTCTGCTGGGGATGCCGAGCGATGGCACCGTGGAGGCATTGGCCAGGCACCTCGGTATCGAACGCCACCTGAACAAGCTCCCGGGGCTGCTCTCGGCCGGCGAACGGCAACGGGTGGCCATTGGCCGGGCATTGGCGCACCGGCCCTCCATCGTCATCGCCGACGAGCCCACCGCCTCCCTCGATCCCATCGCGGCCGAACGCATCATGTCCCTGTTCATCGAATTGGTGGAGGAACTGAACATCACCGTCATCATCGCCAGTCACGCCTGGCGGCACATTGAACGCCTGGGGTTGCGGCGGCTGTCGCATCAGAGTCAGCGGCTGAAGGACGGCACCACCGAAAGCATCGTGACAGGATGAAACGAGGGATACGCGCGTGAGGCGAATTTTCAACATATTGAGATTGGCGACCCGCGACTATCTGCACGAATGGCAGATGTCCGGCTGTTTCGTGTTGGCGCTGGCGGCGGTGCTCGGCCCCATGATGGTGCTGTTCGGCCTCAAGTTCGGCATCGTCGGCAGCATGTTGCAGGACTTGGTGCAGGATCCGCGCAACCGCGAGATCCATCCGGTCACCAGCGGCCACTACAAGAAAGCCTGGTTGGATCAACTGAGTCAGCGGCCTGACGTGGCCTTCGCCATTCCCCTCACCCGCAGCATTGCGGCCACCATAAGGCTTAAAAGCAATAGCAGTCCACGTATCCTCTCGGTGGAGATGATCCCCACCGCCAAGGGTGAGCCCTTATTCGAACCGGGCGCCGCGGTGCCGGTGAAGATCGACGAGATCGTCCTTTCCGCGGAGGCGGCGCGCAAACTCAATGTGAAGGTGGGTGACCAGGTGGATGGCAGTCTCTCGCGCCGTTTTGCGGGTCACAAGGAGCGGGTGCATCTGCCCTTGAAGGTGGTGGGTGTGGCGCGGCCACGGGCCTTCGGCCGCGATGGCGCTTTCGTCACCCTCGCAATGGCCGAGGCCGCCGAGGATTTCCGTGACGGGCATGCGGTGCCCGATCTGGGTTGGAAGGGCGATATCATTCCGGATGATGTGCGCACCTATCCCGGTTTTCGGCTGTATGCCAGTTCCATCTACGATGTCTCGTCGCTGCGCGATGAATTGGCGGCGCAGGGGCTCGATGTGCGCACCCGCTCGGAGGACATCGACATCGTGCAGCGCATGGACCACAATCTCACCTTCGTCTTCTGGGCCATCGCCGTGATCGGCCTGTTCGGTTTTGCCCTGTCGCTCGGCGCCAGTCTGTGGGCCAATGTGGACCGCAAGCGGCGTGAGTTGAGCGTGTTGCGGCTGGTGGGGTTTCGCACCGGCGACATCGTCTGGTTCCCGGTCATCCAGTCACTCTATACCGCCGTGCTTGGCTGGGGGCTGGCGGCGCTGATCTACCAGGGCGTGGCCTCCACCATCAATCGCATGCTGGGCGGGCAACTGGCCAACACCCAGGAGGTGTGCCGCCTGTTGCCGGATCACTACCTTATTGCCTTGGGCCTCACGGTCGGCTCCGCCATCTTCGCGGCGATTCTCGCCGGCCTGCGGTCGGCACGGATCGAACCGTCGGAAGGATTGCGGGAGATCTAGCCCGGTTCCTTCATTTTCAATGAGTTGCAGTCATCGAACATGGCCGTACATCCTCGTGTCGCGCACAGGCTGCTGAAAAACGGCGTTTTTCAGCAGCCTGCTCAGCCCCTTTTCTCCTTGATCCACACTCCCGCCTCCCTATAAGATCCTCCATTTCATGGGGGAATTCCCCCCGTTGCCGGGGAGGGGTGATGGCCGAGAAGAACCGATTGCACCGAAGCGAGCTGGCGGTCCCCGCCAGTAATCTGCGCATGCTGGAGAAGGCGCCGACCACCGGGGCCGACATGGTGTTCCTCGATCTGGAGGACTCTGTAGCGCCAGACGACAAGGAACAGGCGCGCAAGAACGCCATCATGGCCCTGCGCGAGTTCGATTGGTCGCGCTGCTCCGTCTCGGTGCGCGTCAACGGTCTCGATACGCCCTATTGTTACCGCGATATCATCGAGGTGGCGGAGCAGGCAGGCGACCGGCTCGCCACCCTGCTGGTGCCCAAGGTGGGCGCGCCCTCGGATCTCATCTTTGTCGCTACCCTGCTGGAGCAGATCGAGATGGCCAAGGGGTGGCCGCGGATCAATCTTCACGCCCTGATCGAGACCGCCAAGGGCATGGCCAACGTGGAGCGCATCGCCGAGAGCGTGCCCGAGCGGTTGGAAGCGTTGGTGTTCGGTGTCGCCGACTACGCCGCCTCCACCCAAGCGCGCACCACCGGCATGGGGGGCGCCAATCCCGAGTATGGCGTCCTCTCCCATCCGGACGAGGCGGGCGCGCGCCATTTCTACTGGGCCAACCAGTGGCACTTCCCCATGTCGCGCATGATCGTCGCCTGTCGCGCCAACGGCCTGCGGCCCATCGACGGTCCTTTCGGCGATATCCAAGACACGGAGGGCTACCTCGCCGTGGCGCGCGCCTTTGCCGCCCTCGGCGGTGAGGGCAAATGGGCCATCCACCCCTCCCAGATCGAGTTGGCCAACGAGGTCTTCACTCCCACCGAGGCGGAGGTGGCCCAGGCCCTGCGCATCCTCAAGGCGATGGAGGAGGCGGCGGCCGAGGGCCGGGGGGCGGTTGCCCTCGATGGCAAACTGCTGGATGCGGCCTCCATCCGCCAGGCCGAGGTGTTGGTGGCGAAGATGGAGCATATCTCGGCGCGCGGAGGTGCGGCATGAACATACACGAATACCAGACCAAGGAGTTGTTTCGCCACTATGACATCCCCGTGCCCGAGGGCCGGGTGGTGCATGCCGACGCCGCGGCGGCGGCGGTGGCCGAGGAGATGAATGGCGAACGTTGGGTCATCAAGGCCCAGATCCACGCCGGTGGCCGCGGCAAGGGGGGTGGGGTGAAGATCGCCGAGAGCGTGGAGCAGGCGCAGGAACTGGCCGACGAACTGATCGGTATGCGCCTGGTGACGCCCCAGACCGGCCCCGAGGGGCGCTTGGTGCAGCGGGTGCTGGTGGAGCAGGCCCAGGAGATCCGGCAGGAGTACTACCTTGGGCTGGTGATCGATCGTAACAGCCAGCGCATCACCCTGATCGCCTCTGCCTCCGGCGGCATGGAGATCGAGGAGGTGGCCCGGCGCGACCCCAACGCGGTGGTGCGCGAGGCGGTGGACCCGGCCGTGGGGCTGCTCGATTTCCAGTGCCGCAAGGTGGCTTCCCGCATCGGGCTCACTGGCAAGCTGATGCCCCAGGCGGTAAAGATCATGAAACGCCTCTACCGTTGTTTCCGCGACAAGGACGCCCTGCTGGCGGAGGTCAATCCGCTGGCGGTGGTGGCGGACGACCGGCTGATGGCCCTCGACGCCAAGATGTCCTTCGACAGCAACGCCCTGTTCCGCCACCCGGACATCACCGACCTGCGTGATTTCGACGAGGAGGACGCGAAGGAGGTGGAGGCCTCCGGCCACGGCCTCAACTACATTGCCCTCGATGGCGACGTGGGTTGCATCGTCAATGGCGCCGGGCTGGCCATGGCCACCATGGACGTCATCACCCTCTGCGGCGGCCGGCCGGCCAACTTCCTTGACGTGGGCGGGGGCGCCTCGCCGGAGAAGATTGCCAACGCCTTCCGCATCGTGCTGGAGGACCCCAACGTCAAGGTGATCCTGCTCAACATCTTCGCCGGCATCAACCGCTGCGACTGGGTGGCGGAGGGTATCGTCCAGGCGATCCGCGACCAACATATCGAAGTGCCGGTGGTGGTGCGCCTCGCTGGCACCAACGTGGAGGAGGGGCGCCGTATCCTCGAGGGATCCGGCCTGGACTACATCAAGGCGGAGCGGCTCGACGACGCCGCCCAAAAGGCGGTGGCCGCCATCGGGGAGGTCTCGGCATGAGCGCATTCGTGGGCAAGGATTCGAAAGTGGTGATCCAGGGCATCACCGGCCAGCACGCCACCTTTCACGCCGAGGAGTCGATGGGCATGGGCACCCAGGTGGTGGCGGGGGTCACTCCTGGCAAGGGCGGCATCGAGCACGTCGGCGTGCCGGTGTTCGATACGGTGCACGAGGCGGTGGAGGCCACCGGCGCCGATGTCTCCGGTGTCTTCGTGCCACCCCCCTTCGCCGCCGACGCCATCATGGAGGCGGTGGACGCGGGCGTCAAGGTGGTGGTGACCATCGCCGACGGCGTGCCGGTGCAGGACATGGTGCGGGTCAAGCGCTACGTGCAGGGGCGCGATGTGATCATCATCGGCCCCAATACCGCCGGCATCATCGCCCCGGGCGAGTGCAAGGTGGGCATCATGCCGTCCCACATCTACCGGCCCGGTCCCGTGGGCGTGGTCTCCCGTTCCGGCACCCTTAACTATGAGGCGGTGGAGCAGATGAATGAACTCGGCCTGGGTCAGTCCACCAGCGTCAGCATTGGGGGCGACCCGGTGAACGGTTGTGATTTCATCACCATCCTTGAGGGTTACGAGGCCGATCCCGGCACCGAGGCGGTGGTGATGATCGGCGAGATCGGCGGCGCCCAGGAGGTGGACGCCGCGCTCTGGGCCCGGGAACACATGAGTAAGCCCATCGTCGCCTTCATCGCCGGCGTATCCGCCCCGCCCGGCCGCCGCATGGGTCATGCCGGGGCCATCATCTCCGGCGAGGCGGACACCGCCCTGGCCAAGATGGAACGCCTGGAGTCCTTGGGCGTGCATGTGGTGCGCAACGCGGGTGATATAGGCGCCACGGTGCAGCGGGTACTGAAGGGGTGACAAAAGGTGACGTTTTGTGAAATTATTGACCCGGCAACGCTATATGTCGCATTCAGGGCATCAGGCAGACGCCGGGACAAGGCGCAGCGCGCAGGCAAGGGTCATTCCCTTGCCAAGTGCTGGAACACAGGTCCGGCGTCTGCCTGATGCCCTTAACCCTATGATATTCAATGACAGGCTGCGGCGTGCCGGCCCGCAGACTGCGTTGCCCCATCTTGCTGCAGGGTGGCTGCAGCAAGATGGGCCGCCTTGGCGCGAACCGGCACGCCACGGCTGAATACGACATATAGTGTTGCCGGGTTAATATCTTTTCTGCGCCATCCTCCGGAACTTCCCTTTGTCTGTGGGTATCTGAGGGGTTGATAATCGTCATTGTGACGGCATCCGGTGCTGATGGTATGATTTGCCACCGGTGTGAGGGACTCCGGGTGAAAGGAGTCTGCTCCGAGTTTCGATCCAACCAAAAGAGGACATTCGACCGATGAAAATGAAGATTGCTGCAATCATCGCGGGCGCCAGCCTGCTCTCGCTGGGTCTGGTGGGCAATGCCGCCGCCGCTGATGGCGCCGCCTTGTACAAGTCCAAGACCTGCTTCACCTGCCATGGCCAGGATGCCAAGACCCCGATCATGCCGGTCTATCCCAAACTGGCCGGACAGAACGCCGACTACCTCCTGAACCAGATGAAGGACATCAAGAGCGGTGCGCGCAGCAATGGTCAGACCGCGGCCATGAAGGGCATCATTGCCACCGTCTCCGACGAAGAGATGAAGGCTATCGCCGACTGGCTGGCGACCCTGAAGTAGACACGCTTCGTTTCCCGCCGGGGCCGTCCGGCCCCGGCACCCGCTTTCCTGTCATATTCATTCGTTCCCCCGGGCCAAAGCGGTCCTCCGATCTCTGTTATCATCCCTTCCCGGGAAGTATGAGGGGATGTGTCCATGAAGTCGGGGAGCCGCCTGAGTATCCGTTCGAAGCTGGTGATGCTGTTGTTGCTTGCCAGTATCGTCAGCATGCTGGTAGTGGCCTGGCAGGGTTACCGTTCCGGCAAGGACGCGTTGACCCATGCGGTGATCAATCAGCTCACCACCTTGCGCGAGGCCAAGTCCCAGCAGGTTGCAGCCTATCTCTCCGATATCCATGACCAAGTGCTGGCGCTCTCCGAGAACAGCGCCATCGTTGCCGCCCTCGACGAATTCCGCACTGCCTACCGGCTGGCGGAACGCGAGGAGCTTTCCCCCAAGGCGAAGCAGACGCTCTCCGCCTACTACCGCAATGAGTTCATTCCCCGGCTCAAGGACCGCATGGGCGGCGAGCCCGAAGTGGGCCACTACATGCCGGAAGGAGGGGCGGCGGCCTATCTTCAATACCACTACATCGCCGCCAATCCTAACAAGGTGGGCGAGAAGGACCGCCTGGTGCATGCCGCCGGGGACACGAGCTACTACGCCCAGGTCCATGCCCGCTACCACGAGCGCCTGCGCAGTCTGCTCAAGCGCTTCGGTTACTACGATCTGTTTCTGATCGACCACGAAACCGGCAATGTGCTCTATACCGTCTCCAAGGAGACGGATTTTGCCACCAGCCTGCAACACGGTCCCTACAGCGCCAGCAACTTTGCCCGTATGGCAAAGGAGATCATGCGCACCCGCGAGCGTGGCAAGGCCCGCTTCGAGGACTTCGATATCTATGTCCCGTCATATGGCGTGCCGGCAGCCTTCGTGGCAACCACGGTATATGACGGCAAGGAGATCGCCGGGATCCTTGCGCTGCAGGTGCCGAGCGACGAGCTGAACGACGTGATGACCAGTGCCCGGCGCTGGGAAGAGAGTGGCATGGGACGCAGCGGGGAGGTCTACCTGGTGGGTCGCAACCACCTGATGCGCTCCGATTCCCGCTTTCTCATCCAGGAACCTGAGCGCTATCTGAAGAGGCTGCGCGATATCCGCATGCCGGACGCGGATATCGCACGGATACGCAAGCTCAACACCACCATCCTGTTTCAACCGGTGCACGAAGCGTCGGTGGACCTCGCCCTGGCGGGCAAGACTGGGGTCGAAGAGGTGGTGGATTACCGCGGGGTACCGGTCTTGAGCGCCTATGCCCCGTTGCGGGCTCAAGGCTTTGATTGGGTGATACTGTCGGAGATGGACAGGGCCGAGATCGACGTGCCGGTGGACCGTTTCCGGCGCCAGGTGCTGGTCTCCGCCACCATCATCGGCATCATCGTCACCCTGCTGGCCTTGTTTGCCGCCAGCTATTTCATCCGGCCCATCCATGCCCTGGTCGGCGGGCTGCGCCGGGTGGCGGAGGGCCATGACGATGTGGTGGTGGAGGTGGCCAACAAGGACGAGTTTGGCGAACTGGCGCACTCCTTCAACCGCATGGTGGGCAGCATCCGCGCGCAGAAGCGCGAGATCAAGCTCAAGGACGAGGAGAACCGGCGCCTGTTGGAAAATGTCCTGCCCGGGCCGGTGGCGGAGCGAGTGAGGCAGGGCGAGACCCAGGTCGTGGACCGGGTCGGCAACGTCTCCATTGTCTTTACCGCATTGACGGGATTGATCCGTCGCGAAGATGAGGAAGACCCCGTTGCCGCCATCGAACGCCTCAACGCGTTGGTGAGCCGGTTCGACGAGGCCGCGGAGCGCTACGGTGTGGACAAGATCAAGACCATCGGTGACGACTACATGGCCGCCTGCGGTCTGATCACGCCACGGCTGGACCACGCCAAGCGCGCCTTCAGCTTTGCCCGAGAGATGATGGATATCGTGCAACGCAGCGGTGCGGAATATGGCCTCGACCTGCGTCTGCGCGTCGGTATTCACTCCGGGGCCGTCCTGGCCGGCGTGGTGGGGCGGCGGAAGTTCGTCTACGACGTATGGGGCAGCACCGTGGACGTGGCCAGCGAGATCCGTTTCGCCGCGGCCCCCGGCAGCATCTGCGTCTCGGATCAGACCCTGGAACACCTGCATGACACCGCTGGATTCGTGAAGGGCGCGCAGATCCAGGTGGAGGGCGCCCCTCCTCTGCACCTCTGGTGCCTGAAGCCGGGCGCGCGGCAGGGCGCTGGCCGTGCCTGAAGGGTTCGCCCAGGAGGGCTGGCTGGCCTGGGGGGTCGGTCTGTTGATCGGATTTCCCCTGTTGGCCGTGTTGTTCGGGGAGATGCTCTACCGCGCCGAGAACGCCGCCGGTGTTCCCACCCGCAGTCTGGGCCGCGCCCTGTTGTTTGTCCTGCCGAGCCTGGTGGTCTATCTGCTCTTCACCAGGGTGCTGGAACTGGACGACGCCAACGTCTGGGTGCGCATCGCCGCCTCGGCCTTTTGGATCGGCGCCATCTATCTGGCGCTGGCCTTGTTCAATATGGTCTGGTCCCGCGGCGCGGAGGACGAGGCGTCCTGGCGGAACAAGGTGCCCACCCTGGTCATCAACATCGCCCGGCTGTTCTTTATCCTGCTCGGCTTCGCGTTCGTCGTCTCCACCATCTGGGGGGTGGATCTGGGCAAGATGCTTGCCGCTTTGGGAGTGGGCTCCATTGTCCTCGGTCTGGCGCTGCAAGACACCCTCGGCGGCCTGTTTGCCGGTATCACGCTCATCTCCGCGCGTCAGTTCAACGTGGGCGACTGGATCAAGGCGGGCGACGTGGTGGGGCAGGTGGTGACGGTCAACTGGTATTCGGTGAGCCTGCGCACCTTCGAGGACGATCTGCTGGTGATTCCCAACTCGGTGCTTGCCCGCGATACCTTCCGCAACTATTCCCGCCCGAATCCCCTGCATATGGAGCGCATTGTCATCCAGTTCAGCGAGGAGCTTCCGCCCAACCGGGTGCGTGAGGCGCTGCTGGAGGCGGCCCGGCTCACTCCCGGCGTGCTCGACGCGCCGCCGCCGCAGGTGATGTTGCGCGAGCTGGCGGACGACGCCGGCGCCTACGAAGCGCATCTCTTCTTTGATGACTATGCCCGGATCGACGGGATCCGCGACGCCTACCTCACCCATGCCTGGTATGCCGCCAAACGGCATGGCCTCGTCTTCCCCATCGAGGACCACCAAGTGTTCCACTTCCGCGGCCGCGAGATGAATCTGGGCAGCGACGACCGCATCGCGCCAGAGCAACTGGCGGATACGCTGGCCGAACTGGACCTCTTCAGTCTCCCCCGTGAGGTGCTTGAGACCTTCTCAGAGGGTGCCGCCATCCTGCGTTATGGCAAGGGGGAACGCATCATCCAGGAGGGACAGCGCAGCGACGCCATCTATGTCCTCCTCACCGGCCATGTCCACACCTTCGCCTATGACGCGGAGGGTAAGGCCCACAGCATGGGAACGGCCAGTCCGGGGGAGCTCTTTGGCATCGTCTCCGCGCTTCGCCATCGCGACAGCCTGGTGAGCGTCTTTGCCGACAGCGACGTACAGGTCGCCCGTCTCAAACCCGAGCGGATGGAAGACGTGCTCCAGGCCCACCCGGAGGTCGCCCAGGAAGTGGAACAGGCCATCGACGCCCGGCTCGAGAGCATCGAGGCGCTGAGGCGGCGGGACAGAGACCGGCACGGCATGGCGCCGACCCGTTCCGAACCGCTGGGGGTGACGCATGACCGATGATCCTCGGGCGGACGCCCTCGCGATTGCCGAGACGGTTCGGACCGTCTGCATCGACCGCTTCCTCCAGGCTTACGAAGCGGCCCGCATCAGCGGCCTGTGCTGCGAAGGCGCCACCGAAGTGGCCCTTGGCCAGGTGCGGCGGTTGAAACCGAGGGTGCTGCTTGATCCGTTGGGCGATGGAAATGAGAGAGATTGATCGGATACGTACGGGAATGGCAGAAAAAAGGAGAAAATCGTCGGCGGAAGCGACAGGGGGAAGCCACATTGGACTTCGCCTGCTGCGTCTGTCGGAAAAACTGCCGCTGCCGGTTACGCGCAAGATCGGCGCGCTACTCGGCCTGCTGTTCTACGCGGTCAATCGCAAACGCCGCAATATCGCCAGGACCAACATCGCCCTTTGCTTTCCGGAACTGGGCGAACGCGCGCGGCGGCGTATCCTGATCGACAGCTACAAGGCGTATGGACAGGGCATCATGGACCTGTCGTACCTGTGGTGGGGCAGCGATGAAAAATTCCACAGGATGCTCGAATTCGAAGGGCTCGAGCACGTTCAACCCCTGTTGGACGAAAACGCGCCCATCATCTACGTGACGTCCCACAAACCCGGTACGGACTTCGGTGGCGTGGGGATATCCACATTGAATCCCGCCATTTCCATGATGAAGCCAGTGAAAGACCCGGAGATCAACCGGTTGCTGATCAAGGGGCGCACCCGGTTCGGCGGGCGCATGGTGATGCGCGATCAAGGTCTGCGTCCGGTCATTCAATCCATGCGCAGGGAAAAAAGGGCCTTCTACTACATCCCCGATGAGGATTTTGGCGCAGAAGAGACAGTATTCGCGCCGTTTTTCGGCATTCAGCGCGCCACACTGCCCACCCTGGGCCGGTTGGCGAAGATCACCCGGGCCACCGTCGTGCCGGCCTTCGCCCACATCACGCCCACCGGCTACAAGGTGATATTCGACAAGCCGTTGACCCAGCTACCAGGACCCACCGCCGAGGACGATGCCGCCCGCCTCAACGCCGTGGTGGAAAGCGACATACGGCGCGCACCGGACCAGTACCTCTGGACCCTCAAGTGGTTCAAGACACGGCCGGAGGGTGAGCGGGATTTCTATCGGGAGTAATTGAAACTGTGTCCTCGATCCGTTCTCGCAGGCTGCCGGTTTTCTTCAGTTGATCAGCACATTGATGCACCAGTTCGCGCGCTCTCCGTGACGGGGAATGAGAGGGCGTGTAAGGATCAAATGAGGAAAACCGTTACTGCTTTT
>JALSTP010000217.1 GCA_026983675.1 Sedimenticola sp. | reverse complement strand
TTCACCGCTCTTCTCCGACGCTCGTTCAGTGCCTCCAGTGGAAGCTTGCGTGCATCACTCTTTTCCATCAATGCCTCCTCGCTCAAGGAGACAATATTATATCAATATTTGGTTGCCGGGTTAATAACCCGGCAAAGCCAGGGGATACTTACTAGCCCGGATTATTCATGAATCGCCGCGATGATTGCGCAGAGAATTGTCCGCACAGGGGATTTTCCGACCGAGTGGAATACGGGCTGTATTGCCGAGGAAGGAAAATTCCCTGTGTGGACAAGGATCAAGCAAGGGCGCAAGCGACTTCATGAATAATCCGGGCTAGGAATTGGCGTCAACGGTCGTCGGCGGCGGAATGTTCGTACATGACGACGGGGGCCGAGGCCGCGTCGAAGGGGGCGCCTAATGCGATCTCGCCCCGGCCGGAGAGCGGCATACCCTCGCGCCGCAGATAGACCGCCTCTCCACCCTGTCCCCGGATGTAGGAGCCGTTGGTGCTGGTGTCGGTGAACATGAAACGGCCACGGTTGAGGTCGATCGTCGCATGCCGGCGCGAGACGAGCGTCCCGCTTGTCACCAGATCACAGCCGGCGTCCCGGCCAAGGGTGAATGCACGCCCCATCCTCAGCGCATATCGCTGACCGTCGTGTTGCAATGTCAGGCAGGGAGGTGAAAACCCCGAGCCCTGTGGCAATGTGCGGATTTCGGTGAGATCCGGCGCTTTCCAGGGCAAGTCGAAGACCACCAGCGGGTGCCGTTTCCCTTTCACCGTTACCTCGTCGAAGCGTCTTGCCTGTGTCTTCATGGGGGATTGCAATCGCCGGATCACCTCTTCGGTGGCGATGATCTGGCCACCCTGGGCAATGTCCGCCACACGGGCCGCCGTATTGAGGGCATCGCCGAACAAGCGGCCATCTTCCATGATCACCCTGCCATAGTGCAGACCGATACGCACCGTCAGGGGTTTACCGCTGCGGTCGCCAAAGGCCTCCGTGGTCCACTGGATATCACAGGCGCAGGCGGCGCCTGCGTCGGCCTCCCGGAAACGGAACAGCACCTCGTCTCCCACAATCTCCTGCACCTGGCCGCCGTGGCGCCGGATCACACGCGCGATGGCGGATTGCAGATCGGTCACGAGCGATTTTGCCGCCACATCGCCCAAGGCTTCGTAGAGATGCGTACTGCCCGCAATATCTGCAAACGCCATCAGCCACTTTTGTACATTAGCCGTCATCTTCATGGTGGCGGGACCGGAGGGTCATTTGGTGAGGGACAGAAACAGCTCCGGCAGTTTTTCCGGCAGGCGCTCCACACGGTCGATCACCATGTACTGTCTGCCGAAGATGTCGCCCACGTACTCGTCCGCGCGCGGATCGAGATTGATGCAATAAGTATAGATGCCGTCACGGTCCAGCTCCTGCACCGCCCGGTGGGCATCCTCGATGAGCAGGCGCTCGTCGTCGACGTCGATGTCCGAGGGCTCGCCATCGGTGAGGATCAGCAGCAGTTTCTTGTCCGCCCGGCGGGCGCCGAGATAATGGGCCGCATGACGCATGGCGGCCCCCATGCGGGTGGACCAGCCCGCCTCCATCGCCGCCAGCCGCGCCTTGACGGTCTCCCCCCAGGGTTCGGTAAAGCCCTTGATATGCTGATAGCGGACTTCGTGGCGGGTGTTCGACGAGAAGCCCCCGATGGCGAACTCGTCTCCCAGGTTGTCGATCGCCCATCCCAGCAGGGCTACCGCTTCCTGGCTCAGTTCGAGAATCGTCTGCTCGCTGCCCGGCACGGTTTGCGAAAGGGATTCGGATAGATCCAGTAGCAGGGTGACGGCGATGTCGCGTCCCGCGTGGGTGTGGCTCATGTTGATGCGCGGATCGGGGTTGGCCCCGCTCTTGAAATCGATCAGTGAACGAATCGCCACGTCGAGATCAAGCTCGCTGCCCTCCTCCTGATAACGGATGCGGACATATTGCTGCGGCTTGAGCAGGTCGAGCACCCGTTTGAGCCGCTTGGCCAGCGCCGCATGCCGCTGCAGCAGGGTGTCGATGAAGGCCGGGTCACCGGAGGGATGCAGGCCCTCGTAGAGACTGACCCAGTCGGGTCGGTAGGTGCGGGTCTGGTAGTCCCATTCGGGGTAGTGGCGTGGCGGCAGTCCCTCCAGTTTGTCCTCGGACTTTTTGGATTTCTGTTCCGCCTCGAACATCTCTTCCTCGTCACCCTCCTCGATGAATTTCCACAGGTGACGGTTGTCGTCACGGTAGTCCACCTCGGTGTCTTCGAAACGGACGTTTGCCTGCAGGTCCGACTGACGGCGGGTACGGGCGATAAAGGAGACAGCCAGAGCAGCGATTTCTTCCATGCTGGATTCACCTCCGGCGAGGGCCTGGTGAAAGCGCTCCACGAACTCCAGCAGGTCGCCATTGCGATACGGGTGGTTGGGGTTGAGGACCGCGTAGGAGAACATGGCCAGGCGGTGACGGATGCAGGACTCTTTCTCCGGATTGCAGTCCTCTTCGCCTGGAAAGGGGTGCAGGGCGAGCCACAGTCGGCGCAGGCCGGGATACTCCCGCATCGCCAGGGTCTCGATGCGGCAGTCTTCGAAGATCTCAATGGCGATGCGCTGGAAGGGGCTGTAGTTGTCAGCGAAGATGGCGCTGCTCCAACGCTTGTGTGCGGCGATATGGGCCAGCAGGGCGCGATAGCGGTCGATGCCGCTGACGCCGGCGCGATCGTCATAGACGTCCGGTATCCGAATACCGAGTGCATTGTAGTAGGGCTGTGGCTTGCGCAGTTCGTCGAACCCCTCCGAGTAGGGCACGAAGTGGTCCTTCTCTCCCCACAGGGCGCGCAGGTAGAGTGACAACTTGCGCTCGTTGTCGGCAAACAGGGTGCCGTGACGCTCCCGTTGCAGTACCGCGCGGCTGTCAGCGGACTGAAGACTGAAATAGTCCTTCTGGCGCTCAGGATGGGTCTTGTAGTTGCGTACCCCGTACTCCACCCAGTTCTTCAGTCCATCGAGGGGGAGTTGACTGAGAAGATAGGGTATATGTTCGAGCAGGTCGGGCAGGCTGGGACTGGGGATGGTGGTATGGAAGCCATGAATGGAGCCGGTGGTGCGTTCCATCATGTCGAAGACGATCTCGATATAGCGCTCGAACTGCCCTACGCTGCCCAGGCGCCGGGCGGCCTCTGCAAGGCTCTGTAGAAACGGGAGGATTGCCTTGCCGTTGGGTGAGCGGGAGATCTGCCACACCGATTGCGACACCCGCGACAGGGTCGATTCGTCCAACCGCGCCGCGACCTGCGGCATCTCCTCGAGATAGACCAGCACTGGCTCGAAACCGCGCCCGATCATGCAGATGAGGGAGGCGCCGTCCAGGTAGGATTTGATCCCTTCCGCCGTCAACAACGCCGCCGCCTCTTCCATGCAGTCGCCGAACACCTCTTCGAGTTCGGGAAAGCTGCAACTCAGTTGTTCCCGATATTCCGCTCGTTGCTCTTCACTCAGGCTCATGGCTCCACCCCTCTCAGATCATCCACGCCCACGGGGGGCGCCGACAGTGGTTACTCGAACACCGCGTCGATGGCGTGATCGAGGGTTGAGCGGATATCCGCATCATCGGTGATGGGCCGTACCAGCGCCATTCGGCAGGCATCGCGCGGGGCGATGCCCTCACTGATGAGGCCAGCGGCATACACCAGCAGCCGGGTGGAGACCCCCTCGTCCAGGCCGTGCCCCTTCAGATTACGGGCCGCCTCGCCCACTTGAACGAGTTTCGCCGCGGTGTCTGCATCGATATCCGTCTCTTTCGAGACGATGCCCGCCTCGAGGTCGGCCGGGGCGTAGTCGAAGTCCATGCCCACGAAGCGTTGCTTGGTGGACTGCTTGAGGTCCTTCATCAGGCTTTGATAACCCGGATTGTAGGAGATCACCAGTTGGAAGTCCGGGTGCGCTTCCACCACTTCGCCTTTCTTGTCGAGGGGCAGGTTGCGGCGATGATCGGTCAAAGGATGGATCACCACGGTGGTGTCCTGGCGCGCTTCCACGACCTCGTCCAGATAGCAGATGGCGCCGATCCGGGCCGCGGTGGTCAGTGGCCCATCCACCCAACGGGTGCCCTGGGCATCCAGCAGGTAACGGCCCACCAGGTCGGAGGCGGTCATGTCCTCATTGCAGGCCACGGTGATCAGGGGCTTGCCCAGCCGCCAGGCCATGTATTCGATGAAACGGGACTTGCCACAGCCGGTCGGCCCCTTCACCATCACCGGAAGACGGCGGGCGTAGGCCGCATCGTAGAGTTCCACCTCGTTGCCCTGGGGCTGGTAGAAGGGTTCTGCCTTGATCTTGTATTGCTCGATATCGCTCATGGTCCTGTGCTCGGTTGAATTGCCGGGATAAAAAAGCCCCCGACCAGCGGGGGCTCTCGATACTGGAAACGGACAATCGCTTACTTGTGCACGCCCAGCTTCTCGCGCCAGCCCGGATAGAGGGCGTCGGCATCGTGCGGGAAGGACTCGAATGCGCGGGCGAATTCTTTGTGCTCCTTGGCAAACTCGATCGGATCGGCGCCGGCCTTCCAGCACTCGTAGGCCTGACGCAGGGAGATGGCCCCCGCCGCCGGGCTGTCGATATGACCGTAAGAACCGCCGCCTGCGGTGTTGATCACGTTGGCGTGACCCAGGTTCTCGAAGAAACCAGGCAGACGCAGCGCGTTCATGCCGCCGGAGATGATCGGGGTGGTGGGCTTCATGCCATACCATTCCTGGTGATAGACGGGACCGTCCACGCTGTCACGCTCGATCATGTAGGCGATGATGCGGTCGTCGGCCTCGCCTTCCATCTTGCCATAGCCCATGGTGCCGACATGGATGCCGGAGGCGCCCTGCAGGCGGGACATCTTGGCCAGCACGAAGGCGGTATAACCACGCTTGGCGCTCGGCGAGGTGATCATGCCGTGACCGGCGCGGTGGTAATGGAGGTACTGGTTCGGATACTGACGCCGGGCCGTTGTGACCATGCCCGGACCGCCCACAAAACCATCGACCAGGAAGGCGACGTGATCCGCGTTCTCGGCGAAGGTCTCCAGAATAAAGTCAGCGCGGGCGCACATTTCGAAATGATCATCCGCCGTGATATTGGCGGAAAACAACTTGGCCTCGCCCGTCTCGTCCTGAGCCCGCCGCATGGCGTCGGCCACCAGGGGCATCACCTTCTTGACGGGGGCAAAGGTCTGGTTGCCCTGGGGTTCGTCGTTCTTGATGAAGTCGCCGCCCAGCCAGAACTGGTAGGCGGCCTCGGCGAAGGGCTCCGGACGCAGGCCCAGCTTGGGCTTGATGATGGTACCGGCGATGTAGCCGCCGTCCTTGATGGGCCGCCCGAGGATGCGCCACAGGTCGGAGATGTCCTTGGCCGGACCGTCGAACAACTGGATGGCGCGCGGCGGCATGAAGAAGTCGATCATTTTGGCGTAGGCGATGTCACCCATGCCCTGGTTGTTACCGATGGTCAGCGTGAGGAAGGAGACCAGCATCATGCGGCCGTCGGTGACGTTGCGGTCGAACAGCTCGATGGGATAGGCAATGCGCATATCCTCCGTAGCCTCGTCGATGTGATAGACCAGCGCATCCACACCCTTGGTGAAGTCGTCGGTAGTGGAGACCTCCACGTTGGTGCCGGTAGAAGACTCAGCAGCGAAGTGCGCCGCAGCTTCGAGATAGCCATGTCCTTCCTTTGGCTTCATCTTGTAGGCGCACAGGATGTGTTTGCCACCGGCGATGAGATCCTCTTCTTTCAGGCTGAGATCCGAATAACGTGCTGACTGGTCTAGTGCCATGATGATTTTCCTCGTGAGTAAATTAGATAGTCCTTGCAAGATGCCGGAAATCCAGGATCTCCTTATCCCCCGGAACTGGCAAGGAAATATAGACGGTCATTCACATAATTAAAAGTAAATATTTTTGATATATAATATAAGTATTAGGTTATACCTTGTTGGAGATCGACATGCATCTTACCTTGCGGCAACTCAAGGTCTTCAAGGCAATCGCGGAACACCTCAGTATCAGCCGGGCAGCGGAATCCCTGTTTCTGAGCCAGCCCGCCGTGTCTATGCAACTGAAAAAACTGACGGATGCAGTGGGATTGCCCTTGATCGAACAGGTGGGGAAACGTGTCTACCTCACCCCGGCCGGGAATGTACTCTATGAATCGTGTCGTGAGATTTCGGAAAGCCTGGAAAGGCTGGAGATGGCCATCGACGACATACAGGGCCTCAAACAGGGACGGCTACGATTGGCGGTGGTTACCACCATCGAATATTTTGCTCCCCGCGTGCTGGGCGCATTCTGCGACCGCTATCCCGGTATCGAGGTGGAATTGGAGGTTACGAACAGGAAACGCTTGCTCGATCGTCTGGCCACCAATCAGGACGATCTCTATATTCTCGGGCAACCACCCGATGGCGTCGATGTGGAGGCCCAGCCCTTCATGCCAAATCCACTGGTGGTGATGGCGGCCCGCAACCATCCCCTCGCTGGCGCATCCCATATTTCCCTTGCCCGCTTGCTGGAGGAGCCTTTCATCTTGCGTGAGCCCGGTTCCGGTACCCGTAAGGCGGCGGAGCGGCTGTTCGAATCCTATGGTTTGAGTCCCAAGGTGCGCCTCGAACTTGGCAGTAACGAGGCCATCAAGCAAGCGGTGGCAGGTGGGCTTGGCGTGGCCGTGCTCTCCCGCCACACCCTCTCGCTGGAAGGAACTGAAAGTCCATTGGTGGTATTGGACGTGGAGGGGTTTCCACTGGAAAAACACTGGTATCTGGTCTACCCAAAGGGCAAGCGCCTCTCGGTGGTGGCCCAGCGGTTCTACGACCACCTTTTGACGATCGCGCCAACGGCAACCAAACAAGCCCCACCGTCATGAGGGTCGGTCTATGCGGGATGTCCAGAGCCCAGTGCACCAGGTTAATAATAATAAATTCAGACCCTACCACAGTTTCCATGGCGCTTCACCAGACTCCCACAAGCTGTCCAAGTATTGCTTGTCACGCAGGGTGTCCATGGGTTGCCAGAAGCCCTCGTGCCGAAAAGCGGCCAATTGTCCCTCGTGAGCAAGACGCTCCATCGGGGCTTTTTCCCATACCGTCGAATCCCCCTCGATATAGTCAATAACCGAGGGATCCAATACAAAAAAGCCACCATTGACCCATGCACCATCCCCGTCCGGTTTCTCCCGGAAAGACTCGATTCGCCCCTCCCCCTGGTGCAGGGTGAATGCACCAAACCGCCCGGGAGGTTGAACGCCGACGAGAGTCGCCTTGAGACCATGCTTTTTGTGGAAGGCGATCTCTTCCTTGATATTGGCGTTGGTTACACCGTCGCCATAGGTCAGGCAGAACGGCTCATCATCGTCCAGATAATTCCTCACCCGCTTTAACCGACCGCCCGTCATGGTGTTCAATCCGGTCTCGACAAGCGTTACACGCCAAGGTTCGGCATTGTGCGCATGAATCTCCTTGCTGTTGTTCTTAAAGTCGTAGGTTACATCGGTGGACATGTACAGAAAGTAATTCGAGAAATACTCCTTGATAACGTATCCTTTATAGCCCAGACAAATGATGAAATCATTAATGCCATGCGCGGAATAGATCTTCATGATATGCCACAGAATCGGCATACCCCCGATCTCTACCATGGGCTTCGGCCGAATCGAGGTCTCTTCTGATATTCTTGTCCCTAAACCACCTGCCAATATGACTGCTTTCATAATCCGTTCCTACGAAATCGATACATTGAACTATTGAAGGTGCCCATCTCGATCCCTACACGACGCTGTCATCGCCCGCCGGGCCAACTACGCCATTACAAGATAATGCTTTTTTGAAATTAAGAGCCCCTGCGGCGCCTGACTGAGGTGGCTACAGATCGTTCCACTTCTCAATCGTCGAACGCCGCTTCTTCTTTTTCTTAGCGTCACGACGGCTATTTCCTTGACTGGCAAATTTGTCTCGCCCATGTAACACAACATTCTTGTTTTTCAGGGGTGCCACGCTTCGGCGTTTGTCTCGAATCACATCCCTGACAAGGTCAGCATCGAGATGCGCCTTCTGATCACCAAACCCGTATACCAGTGCGGTATCGCAGATCAGATTAATCAGACGGGGCACACCGTTGGTATGACGCCAGATGATCTCGTAGGTGTCTTCCTCAAAGATATCCGGTGAGCCACCAGCCACCGCAAGCCGATGCTGGATATATTCCTTCACTTCGTCCTGATCGAGGGGTTCCAGATGGTAGTCCACAGAGATGCGCTGCACGAACTGTTCGAGGCGCGGATTGTGAAGCAATTCCCAGAGTTCCGGCTGTCCAATCAAAATCAGTTGCAGGACCTGATGTTTGTCCGCATTGATATTGGATAGCATCCGCAATTGCTCAAGGTTTTCTTCTCCAAGGTGCTGCGCTTCGTCGATGATCAAGACGGTTCTTTTTCTTTTTGCGTACTCGGCGATAAGGAAATCGCTGAAGACCTGATAGAGTTCGACCTTGCTCTTGTTTTTGAAGTCCAGCCCAAACGAAAACAAGATCCACTGCATCAACTCTTCAAACGACTCGCACTGCGAATTCGAGACGAGACCGACGGTGACGTCCTGGCGCATTTCCTGGAGGAGTTTTCGCGCAAGCGTTGTTTTACCTGAGCCGATATAGCCGGTGATTACCGTAAATCCTGCCTGATTCTCCAAACCATACTCGAGCAGAGTCAGAGCATGCTTATGTTTCGTACTCAGAAACAAGAAAGCGGGATCGGGTGTCAAGGCAAACGGTTTTTCCTTCAACCCATAGAATTCTTCATACACTTCTCATTTCTCCTAAAGCCGACAGCCACTTCTCAGGGAGTTTTCGACCACTTCCTGTAAATAATTAACTGTTGTGATTTAACACATGGGTGCACGCCACCCTAATTATAATACCCATAGTGTTTGACCGACTCCGCCGACCTATTCAAAACCGTACCGAGCACTTCCACACCGTCCAGAAGTTCCATTGCACGCTTTAACTCATCGTCCCGGGTCCTTTCGTCCTCAACCACCACCAATACCGCATCCAGGTTCGGTGAGAACGCAAGCACATCATCACCCACCAACACCGGCGGCAAATCAAACAATACGAATCGCTCTGGATAACGTTCTCGCAATTCCACGACCAACTGCTCCATTCGAGGCGATGAAAGCAAGACCGATGTCCCGCCTCCTCCCCCTTTCCCAGGAACGAGCACGAAATGCTCCACACCGGGATTAATCATGATGTCTTCCGGCGTAATATTACCTACGAGATAGTCTCCCAGCCCCTTCTTGACGTCGACTTCAAACGCATGATGGACACTGGGATGACGTAGATCTGCATCCACGAGCAACACCGAATGACTATAATCCTGCGCAATGCTTATACCCAGGTTGATGGATGTCAGTGTTTTTCCCACATCTGAATTCGCACTGGTAATGCCCAATGTCTTCCAACCATTCTGCCGCATTTGCTGCAGCACCCGTGTTCTCAATATGCCATAGGCATCTAGGATCCGTGGATCCGTAATACCCCCAAGTATCTTGTTTCTTCGCAATACCTCATTGTCGACCTTCACTACCTTGGTCTGGTTATATTCGACCTTTCCCAGCTGTTCGCGCTGCCCTGTTGAAACCAAAGGACCCCGCTTTTGGCGCGCCATATCGAGCGCTCGTGAAATCCTGTCCATTCGTTATTTCCCCCCGAGATTTTGGCCAATAGCCCGATCGATATTCTTCAGCATATCTTCCCACCGAGAGGTAAGATCATTACCTGTCGCTTCCATCCATAACTGGTCGATCGGTTTCCAGAAATAATGCATTCCCACCACGCCAATAACCGCAACGAGAAGCAGTATTAGAGCTACCTTTCCAAGAGACGAATTATCCTGGATTTTTTTAGCCTTAGGCTTATCATGCCCAAGAAGCTCGTCAATATCGGGAATGGCCACTAACGGGGGCGCTCCCGTAACATTTTTTACCGACCGCGCGCCATGAATGGTCCGGTCATAGTATTCTGCTACCGATGCCAACCCGGCGCCCGTTCCCAAGGCGAGGAACAGCCCGATGATGAGAATCGCCGGCCGATTGGGCTTTATTGGGCGCAGTGGCGTATTCGCCGGCTGAGCGAGAACAAACCGCTCTCCCTTACTAGACGACTCCAACTGCTGTGCCAATGTGGCTTCTCCCTGCTTTTCGCTTATTTCCCGATATTTCTTCTTCGCCGCGTCATAGTCACGTGTGAGCGCCAGGTACTCCTTCTCGACGCCTGGTGCATCGAGAAGGCGACGCTGATATTCCTCAATCTTTTTCCTGAGCTCAGCCGGCCGTTTACGCAAATTGCGCAACTCCACTTCCAGCGCTTCAAGCTGTGACTTCAATGTCACGTACCGTGGATTGCTCACCCTTCTCGATCGTGCTGATCGCCCTGCCCCCGCGGCAAGCTCCCGGTTTAGCTGTTTCTCCAGGCTCGCCACCTTCCTTTTCAACTTCCTGACGTCTGGGTAGGCGTCCGAATACCGCTGACGCAGCTCAGACAATCGGCGTCTGTTTGCTTCATATTCGTCGATCAAATTGGAAGTTCTTGACGATCCACCCACCTGACTCTCCAGCGCCTTGATCTCCCGCCTCATACGCACCAGATCCGGATGATCGGGCGCATAGGAGGCCGATGCGCTAATATACTGCGAGCGAAGTGCACTCAACCGATCCTCGGGGCTCATTAAACCACCTTTTTTGCCGCCATACAGACTCCCCGCTGTAGGATCCTCAGCAGCCAGCTCCACCTCCAGACGAGCCTTTCGCTGCTCCAGTACCTGGATTTTATTCTCGACATCGCGCAGTTCGGACTGGGCCAACTCCTGCAGTTTGATGTTTGAGGCAGACATACCTGGAAGGGTGTTCGCATGCTCGCGCTTAAACTCCGCCAACCTGTCTTCCAAAGATGTGATCTTTTTACGCAGGCGATCAGTCTCTTGGGTAAGAAAGCGCGAGACCTCCTGCGCTTGTTTAAGACGTCCTTTTTGACTTTCTGAAACGAACAATGCGGCCAACGCGTTGACCGCGTCACGGGCCTTTTCCGCGTCTCCATACTCAAAAGAGAGTGAGAAGGCGATTGTCGCCGACCCTCTACGGCCAGACCGTGTAGAAACATTGACACTTTCCATTTCACGGCTGATATCCGCCCGCATTCTTGCTGCGGTAGCACCAATATTGTTTGGATCACGCTCCCCCGGATACAGATCGAGGTTTTTCGCAATTTTCCATAGATTATCATCCGTCAATACACGCCGCGCTACCGCCTCAATACGCTCATCCACATAACCAGTCACCGTAGTTTCCACGATGTCCCGGGGAATTTCCTGCCGCTCCACCATAATCTTTGCAGATGCTTGGTAAACCGGTGGCAGCGTTAACGCGACATAGGCCGCCGCCGCCATAATTAGCAGGAAAGGCCAGATCAAATATGCCTTCCGCCGACGAAAAATACCGACGATATCATCCAATTCCAGTTTATCCTCAGCTGCCACCTTTAATCGTCCTTCTCTAGAGTTTTCTTCAATTGCCAACAAATCCTAACATTCCGTGCCCTACTTAGTCATTTTGTCGGACCAGAGGGTTTTGCGTAACTTACGCTTAAATAAAATGTATTACCATCGGCACTCGAGGCTGCCCGATCATATTTCTGCCGACGATAAGTATAGGAAAAGCCAAGCGTCCACCACTGCCTGAATGACCAGCTAATTCCCGGTTCGAACGACAGATAGTCCCTATCGTTATTGTCGTTATTTGAGTCCACCTTGAAATACCGGGCCCGAATATTCAGATCCAGGGTGGGCGACAAGGAACGCTTCATCTGCAACAGAAGTTGATCGGTATCGTTTCGATCACCCGTACCGCTTGGAGCGAGTCGTCGCTCAAGCTTGGCGCTATAGATAGCCAACTCCGTGTCCTTTCTGACATGCAATTCGTACACCAGGCCGGTATCATCACCTGTATCACTGTTGGTACTACGCCAGCCCAGGCGCGCGCCGCCCTTTAACGTTTCGTCAAAGGCGTGATCGAATCCGACGGAAATGGAATAGCTGTCATAATCTGCATTTGCCGCATCGGAATTGTAGGTCAGGTACGATACGGAGACACTGCCGGTATCAAGTTCCGTTAAATGGCGACTCACTGTGCCTCGCAGACGATGAGAATCGTAGTCATTTAGGCTGACGACATCACCGTCTTTATAGCTCACATTTCGATATTCGTAGTCCAGCGTCATATCCGTCAATTCATCCAATTGACGTTTCCAGGAAGGTAACAGCCGAAAGGTATTACGACGGATGCGAGTCGTCGTTATACCTGCATCCGGATCAGGCACCAACGTTGGATCATTAAGATCGAATCCCTGATTGATATCCTTCAGCGTCGTGTCGCGTTTGTAGGAACCGAACAGCTTGAAAGTATCCAGCTCCAGTCTCCTGGCGATGGTTGCATAGAGTGCTTGATTATTCTCATTCGGGACCTTGTCACCGCTGTACCGATTGAAATCCAGAACGCCACGGCCATCGACTGAAAGTTCGTCACTGACGCGCGTAAATGCGAGAGCAGCCCTGACGTTGGCCCCGGTCACCGATCCGTGCGGCGCTGTCGTAAGACGAAAATTGTCATCATAACTTGCACCTAACGTAATGATCGGCGTATAGACCCAGGTCTCTGCCATCGCACCCAGGGGCAAAGTCGATATAGCAAAAGCCACCATCCCCTTTTTAGTCTTCGTGCCCATACTAGAGTTCCTCCCGCGCTATCTATTGCCTAAATAATTTTCTTATAGGAACATTGAGTGTGCATGCATCAGGGCACCACTACGACATCGCCCGACTTCAACAGGATGTTTTGTTCCAGATGTCTGCCATTTTTGACATCGGAATAGTCGAACAGAAAGGTCTTCTCCTTCCCACCCTCACGGCGCACGATCTTGATCTCATCATCGTTCGCGTAAGGGGTCACACCACCTGCGAGCGTTAACGCCTGCATCACATCCACATAGCGGCCAACGGTATACTGTCCAGGCTTCTTCACCTTGCCCAACACGTAGATCTGCAGCCCCGCAATCTTGACGACCGAGACTGTCACCACCGCATCAGGAATATACTTCTGGATCTTCTTGGTGATTTCGGCTTGAAGCTCTCGGGCCGTCTTGCCGCCTGCCTTCAACTCGCCAGCCAACGGAAAGGATATCCCACCATCCGGCCTGACAAGCACTTGTTTCTGAAGATCTTCTTCCTTCCATACCGAGATATCGAGAACATCTTCCGGTCCGATACGATACTCATTGGAAGCCAGCGCATCTCCCACTTTTGGCTCCGCAGAAACAAACTGCAGCGCACCCAGAAGCGCCAGCATCGCGATAGACACCACAACATTTTTTCCTTTAAAAAACATAGAATTGCCCTCTAGTCTTTTGCCAACTTCGTATTCTGCACCATGGACGGGAGTTCGACAAGCCGAATACCGTATTTCTACACTATTCGGCCAAAATAGGAACATCTTTACTATGATATCAGCATCCGATGGGGTTAAGGGTGTCCAGATGTCACATACCGATGTTTGTCAAGATAGCCGTCACAATTTTCAAGCTCCAATACTCTCCTTTTCCGGCCCTTCCGCCATGCACGGACAGCCGGATTCAGCCACACATCCCTGGCGGGCGTCGAGTCCCGACTGGAACAACGCAAAACAATCAAAAGCAACCATAGGAGATACGCCACTGTACAAAGCGGCATATCGCGATAGAACTGACCGGTCCAGAGATAGGCGCCGATCCACTGAATGATCTGATCAGGGCCAGTGCCCGGCAACTGATCCAGCAAGCCTTCAAAGCGGAGTTGCAAGAACTGCTGTGGCCAAGCATGCCAGCGAGCGCACCGAGGACGGCAAAGCGGCTGTCGTGCGCAACGGCTACTTGCCTGAACGCGACATCCAGACCGGGATAGGTCCCGTTACCGTCCGGATCCCCATGGTTCGGTCAAAGACCGGCAAGCCAGTGGCCTTTCGTTCAGCCCTGGTGCCGCCGTATGTACGGAAGACACGATCACTCGAAGCAGCACTGCCCTGGTTGTATCTCAAAGGCGCCTCCACCGGCGAAATGGATGAAGCGCTGAAGGTACTGACCGGAGCACAAGCCGGAGGACTGTCCGCCAGCATGATATCCCGACTCAAGCGGCAATTGACGTAAGAATACCAAAGCTGGCACCATGAGCCACTGGGCCAGGACAAGCTGTGTGCCTTGGTGATCATTGGCGTCAATGAAGGCGGCCAGCAGCGCTGCTGGGTACACAAGACATCGAATGTCCTGAATGACCTGCCGAAATCAGCGCAGCCCAAAGCCAAACAGGCGTTGCACGAAATCTGGCAGGCCGAGACCCGAGAAGCGGCAGAGAAGGCTTTTGACCTGTTCATCAAGACCTATGAACCGAAATATCCAAAGGCCGCAACCTGCCTGCACAAGGACCGGGAGGGACTGATGGCGTTCTATGACTTTCCGGCCCAGCATTGGCAGAGCATTCGGACGATCAATCCGATTGAATCGGGCTTTGGGACGATTCGTCATCGAACGAAACCATACAAGGGCTGCCTGTCATGGGATGGCATGCTGCACATGATGTTCAAACTTGGGATGTGTGCTGAGAAGAACTAGGGACGATTACGGGGCTTCGATTACCTGGCGAAGGTGGCAACCGGAATCCGATTCAAAGAGGGTGTCGAGGTAACCACGAACGATCAGGCCGCCGCTTGATTTGGCTGCGAAACAGCAGATTTGACAATAACTCCGAGAAGAGGATCCGATCAGAATCATCGAGGAACTGAGCTATTCCTTCGAAGCCAAAGACCAGCAGATCAAACTGCTCGAAGTAAAAATCAATTATTTCCTTCACCACCGTTTCGATTCAAAGTCCTAACGCTTCGACGATCGGCAGCAACGGCTGTTCGACAACGGGCGAACCCGATGTTGAGGTCGAGCCCTCCACAGATATCGTCGTCCCTTCACACACCCGCAAGCATGGCGGACGTCGCGTGTCCCCTGGGAATTTGTCCCGAGCACAGCGCCGACGGATCGTACCGTGATGCAGGAAATCATGTATCTGGCGGCTCACGTCATTGGGACCGGCCGCCGGTTGAAGCTCGGCTTTGGCCGAAAGTGCGCGGTGGCAGACTCTTTCAGAATCCCTACCACCGTCTCGCCTTCGGCTAGCTGCGCCACGCTTTCTATTAACCCGGCAACAAAATATATCGCATTCAGGGCTTCAGGCAGGCGCCGGACCTGCGTTCCAGTGCTTGGCAAGGGAATGCCCCTTGCCTGCGTACTGCGCCTTGTTTCGGCGCCTGCCTGAAGCCCTGAATGCGATATATTTTGTTGCCGGGTTAATAACATTTGAGTCTAATATCAGGTCGCAAGACAAGATCGCTGTCCCTGAAATTCATCACATGAACACCCAAGCGGTGCGGCACAGCAGCAGAAGGGGCCATCTGCCATCATCACGGTACACGGAGCCACTACTTCGCCTCTCCTCTGTTGCTCACCACGCAAGTGGATTGCCCCAGAGCGCCAAACAGTCCACTCCTCATCCCAGAAGGCACGGATTCAGAAATAACCTATGGCACTGAGCTTATTAATCCTCCGCAATACGGGCCACGCCATATCATTGCGTAGGGTTGCCTACCATCCATTTATGGTCCAAACCGCCTTTAGGTGGCGAAACTTCCAGATCGAACCGCGCCTTCCGTCCATCGCCCCACTCGATCGAGATATTCGCCACATAGGTGTTGTCCGCGCGGGCGGATATGTCGTGCAACCGGAACGTAGCGCCCGCGTAATAGGAGCGGAGGAACTCCCCATATTTTTTATTGTGTTCGAACAATGTTCGGTACTGCTCGTAGGTATCGCCTCGAAGGTATTGTTTTATCGTTTCGATGTCGCCTTGTTTCATCGCCTGGAAAAGGGGTGCAAAAGTTGCACTTCGCGCACGTTCCAAGCGCCCGCTGTCACCCATGGGGGTATCCGCCGACCAAGCTATGGAGGCCGATAGCACGGCCATCAGTGCGGACATGATTGTCAATATGCGTCTCATAGATGTCCCTCAACCTTACTGTGTGATGGCATTGAACCACTGGTTCGCCAACCCCTGATATCCCACCCCATTCGGATGGATGTTGTCGAAATATTCGGTTGTATAGCGCGATCTGAAATAGTTGTATAGATCCGGTGGCACCACCGAAATGTTGTTGCCCGGAATCGCCTTCAGTTCGTCGATCACGACGTTGTATTCCTGGATCAGAAGACTCCGCGCGCCATTGTCGGGATCAGGATAGGTTGAGCCCGTGGCCCTGTCGCCCAGTGCGATAGGAATCTTCGCCAGCATGGCCTCCTTGCCCTGGCTGTTAATGGCGTCAATGATCTGCTGCATGTTGTCTTTGAAGGTTCCGGCATAACCACTGTCCGAGGGGGTCAGCCCCTTTCCGCTTGGCACTGGTAACCAGGGCCGCGCATCGTTCATCCCAAACAACACCAAGTATCTCTGTGCTATTGGATGCCGGTTGAGTATATCCACCGGGGGAAATAAACGATCAAGACCCTGGCTTGACGTGATACCCAGCCGACCCTCGTTTTTGATGGTATGAGGAAGCCCCGTTGAGGCCGTGAGCAGATCGTTCAGGATCGGCTCGAATCCACCGATTCCTGCCTCCGGTCCCATATCACGACCGTCTCCGGATACATTGTCCGAAGCATCGTCGTCTCCATATCCCCAGGTAATACTGTCGCCGATGGCCACATAGTACTGAATATCATCAGGCAGCTTGACGATGCGCGTTGCATCCGCGATTACAATGCTGTTGTTGGCACTGTTCGTCAGTTTGATATCAAGGGTTCCCGGATTAAGCTGATAGGAACCCAACAGGTTGAACCAGCCGCCTGCTTCGCTTTGATCCTTGGTTACGGTTGCGATCAAAGTCCCATTGTTCTCTATCTTGTATTTTGCATTGCTGGCCTGCGACGATGTATCGTCGTTTGTCCAGCGGGCATAAATATCGTATTTCCCGCCGCTGGCGATAGTGAAACTCCAACTTGCCGTCTTGCCTCCACCGGTCGCTGCATAACGGTAATCCTGCCCAAAATACCCGGATGACGAACTCGATGTTGTCCACCCTCCCGATGTCGCAAATCCCGGATCGGTGTTGTCCACGGTCACAACGGTAGCATTCGACCCCGGCTCATTGACTGTCACGCTCACTGTCGCTGGACTCGGGTCCGCCAGGCCCTTCGCGTCTGTTACCGTCAATCGTACCGTGTAGGTGCCCGCCGTGTTGAAGGTCACCGCACCCGGGTCTTCCTGGGTGGAATCCGCGATCGCCGGGTCGCCAAATTCCCAACGGTAGCTCAGCGGGGTATCTCCGTCCGGGTCACTTCCGGTGCTTGCAAAGTTCACCGATTCGCCTACGTTGATGGTCACGGCCCCCGTCGGGCTGTCGATCACTCCGTTCGGCGCCTGGTTGCTCCCACCGCCGCTGCTGTTCTGAACGATCTGGACCGCATCCGCCACTACGTAGTTGTTGTTGGCGTTGTCCGTCAGCCGCACTTCCAGCGTCCCGGCGTTCAGGTCGTAGCTGCCCAGCGGGTTGAATTGCCCTCCCGCAGTGGTCTGGTCTTTGGTGACTGTCGCCAACAGGGTGCCGTTGTTGTAGATGCTGTACGGCGCATTGCTCGCTCGCCACGGCGCCTGCGCCGGCGCCCATTGCGCCGAAATGCTGTAGTTGCCCGCACTCCCGATGTTGAAGGTCCACGTCGCAAACTTCGCGCCGCTCCCCGTCGCAGCATACCGATAGTCGCTCCCGTAATAGCCCGGGACGCTGTGCGATGCCTTCCATGTCCCCGTCATCGTGAACCCGGCATCTGTGTTGTCGATGATGGTTGGCGATGAACTGCCGCCTCCGCCCGACCCCGGCTCATTGACTGTCACGCTCACTGTCGCTGGACTCGGGTCCGCCAGGCCCTTCGCGTCTGTTACCGTCAATCGTACCGTGTAGGTGCCCGCCGTGTTGAAGGTCACCGCACCCGGGTCTTCCTGGGTGGAATCCGCGATCGCCGGGTCGCCAAATTCCCAACGGTAGCTCAGCGGGGTATCTCCGTCCGGGTCACTTCCGGTGCTTGCAAAGTTCACCGATTCGCCTACGTTGATGGTCACGGCCCCCGTCGGGCTGTCGATCACTCCGTTCGGCGCCTGGTTGCTCCCACCGCCGCTGCTGTTCTGAACGATCTGGACCGCATCCGCCACTACGTAGTTGTTGTTGGCGTTGTCCGTCAGCCGCACTTCCAGCGTCCCGGCGTTCAGGTCGTAGCTGCCCAGCGGGTTGAATTGCCCTCCCGCAGTGGTCTGGTCTTTGGTGACTGTCGCCAACAGGGTGCCGTTGTTGTAGATGCTGTACGGCGCATTGCTCGCTCGCCACGGCGCCTGCGCCGGCGCCCATTGCGCCGAAATGCTGTAGTTGCCCGCACTCCCGATGTTGAAGGTCCACGTCGCAAACTTCGCGCCGCTCCCCGTCGCAGCATACCGATAGTCGCTCCCGTAATAGCCCGGGACGCTGTGCGATGCCTTCCATGTCCCCGTCATCGTGAACCCGGCATCTGTGTTGTCGATGATGGTTGCACCCACACACAGCGGTGCTAACAGCAGAAGAAAAGCAATGAAACGTTTGGTAAATGTGTTTTGCATGATTGTACCCTGTCATACACTTCCGTCTGTCCCGGCGCCGAAAGATTCCAGCCAAGCACTTCCAATAACCAAGACCGCTACCCTGACAACCAAATGCTATGGTAATAGGCGGGTCAATATACAATCCTAATATGTGTGATATCACTGCTGTTATGTTAACTTTCGCAACAGCACCAGTTGATTGATATTGACCTGCTGTGTAGTTGGCGGATCTTCCCGCAACAAGGCCATCAGGCCCCGTTTTTCGAACAGGTTGAGTTGCAGCAATCTGAGGATCTGCTTCAGGCTCCTACCCAGACTCGATTGAAACTTCAAGAAGGCCAGAAGCAGATAAACACACAGTGCGATCCGGATCTGTGTCAGGACTGCATTCCTGCTGGTGCCAATGAAGGACTTGATCTTCAGGTTCTGCTTGGCCTACTTGAAGAACAACGCCGCCTGACAGCGTGCCTTGTAGATATCGGCAATGGTCTTTGCCGCCAGTTTGAAATTGTGGGTCAGGAAAACACAGTGTTTGCGGGTCTCGGGATCCCGATAGCCGATTAGGTTATTGCTAAACATATTGTACCAAACAGGTCGAATCAGCCCCCCCCGTATTCATCCGTTAACGGGACAGCAGTGGTGTGATATAGACAAAACAAAGCCCGGGTTCGAGGTCCGGGCTTTGATCGACATTGGTGGGCCATGTAGGATGACTCGGCTTCGCCTCGCCCTTCGGGCCGCGGGCGCTCACGCCCGCGTTCGGCTCCGCTGCGCTTCGCCGTCGAACCTTACCCTTTTGATTTCGTCGTAGGCTCGAATCGTGGCATAGACAAAACAAAGCCCGGATTCGAGGTCCGGGCTTTGATCGACATTGGTGGGCCATGTAGGATTCGAACCTACGACCAATGGATTAAGAGTCCACTGCTCTACCAACTGAGCTAATGGCCCATAGAAAATGGGGTGGATGATGGGACTCGAACCCACGACGACTGGAATCACAATCCAGGGCTCTACCAACTGAGCTACACCCACCATTACCTGCACCAAATGGCACGCCCGGCAGGATTCGAACCTGCTACCCTCGGCTTAGAAGGCCGATGCTCTATCCAAATGAGCTACGGGCGCATATTCGACTCCGCCGCGAATGGTCGGGGTAGAGGGATTCGAACCCCCGACATCCTGCTCCCAAAGCAGGCGCGCTACCAGACTGCGCTATACCCCGCTGTCCGGGACAACGCCATCAGGCGAAGATGCGAAATGATACGCACAGACCTTTGTGAGGTCAACCCGCCAAATCGACGCCCTATCGGGGGGCAACAAGGCTCCAATCCAGAAGTTTGACATAGGCCCAGCAGGCATGATCCGTCGGATTGATCGCCGTTCACGGCACTGCGCCAAACCGGGTCATCCCTCGCACCCCCCCAGATGTAGGGGCCTGCTGTGCTCGCCGTATAAAAAACACTGATTGCCGCCCCGCTTTTTGGCTTGATACATGGCAGTATCCGCATGGCGGACCAATCCGGCCACTTCTTCGCCATGATCGGGATACAGGGCAACACCAAGACTTGCGGAGGGCTGCAATGCGATCCCTTCTATCTCCAGTGGTTGCGACAGGGACGACAGGATTCTCCCACAGACAGCATTGACGCCCAGTTCGCCGTCGATCTCTTCCAGCAGCACAGTAAATTCATCTCCGCCAAAGCGGGCGATCTCGCCGACGGTTTGCACCACACTGTCGGTGGAACGCAGCGAATGTTTCAGGCGTTCCACGATGGAGACAAGAAACAGATCTCCTGCGTCATGGCCAAGAGAATCGTTGACCTGTTTGAAGTTATCCAGATCGATCAGCATCAGGGCGAATTTACTACGATGCCGGTGTGCTCGCGCGAGCGCAGCCTCCATCTGCACTTCGAACCAGCGGCGATTTGCCAGGCCGGTGAGTGGATCGAGATAGGCCAGTTTTTCGAGTCGGCGGTTGGCTTCGGACAGGTGCTCCAGCAAATCCCGGTTTTTCACCCGCACATCCATCATCTCCCTCATGTTGTGGTGATAGATACGCGCCGTCATGACAACCACGATGCTGAAGGCGATGGCGACAGCGAAAAATTGCGCATTGAGCTGCTCCGAAAGAAAGAGGGACCAATAGATCAATGCACCAATGATAGGCAGGGTAAAACTGTAGTACACCGGCGGATAGACCGAGTCCGCCGGCATCGCGGCAACCGACAGGCCGACCAGAACCACCAGGATAAAAAGCCGCAGCTGCAGCATTTGCGATGGCTCATAGAAATAGCACAAACTGGCCCAAAGGCAGCCGGAAACAAAGGCCCCTAAGGCATAGAGCCTGGCCTTGAGGCGGTACTGATCCGGCGACAAATCCTGCATTCGCTTGAAACGAAAGAGCAGGAACCGCAATGCAACCACTGCGATGGAAAGCGAGAACCAGACATTCAAAGGCGTCTCTGCGACATGTCCTTTGAGGGTAAAAAAGACGATACAGGCCACCACCAGACTACTTAGCAGGGTTGGCGGGGTGAAATGGAAAAGCTGCCGGATCAACTGCAGCTCCGTCTTGGAGACGGGGGGGACACGTTTATTGTGGAGGCCCATCGCAGTACTCTAATGCCCTGCGGAAGGATCAGGTATCACGGTCGAACTATCGTGCAACATGCTGTTCATATGCCAATTGGATGCAATAGCGGCGCCGGTTGATCCTGGTCACCGACACAGACTGCAAGCGTGATTGAAACAGGCGCGCCTCCCGCTGCCGTATTCACTCCTCTCTTATAGTCGACCGACCGAACGCTTTCTTGATACCGGCATCCTATGGTCCACCGGTGGAGAATATTGTATTACTTTCGAGACATGGTCTATACAATGAGGGGCAATCGACAATTTTTCTTGACCCGTTTGTTCTATAGGAACCATACATCCGATGCCCGGCACTCTTTTCGGCGTTGAGGTACAACCGACCATCCCCGCCAAGATCAGCCGACTGAAGGAACTGGCAAATGACCTCTATTTCAGTTGGGACAGGAGCGTACGCCGCCTATTCAGTCATCTGGATCTCCAGACCTGGCTGAGTTGCAACAGCAATCCCAAGGTCTTTTTACGCAGGGTGTCGCAGCAGACGCTCGACAACGCTGCCAACGATCCCATTTTCCTCGCTGAATACAGCCGCGTGCTGTCCGTCTATGACACCTATATGGTCGAGCAGCCCCTGACCCGGATCGAATACGGGCGTGACGCGGGTGAAGGTTTGATTGCCTACTTCTCCTTCGAATTCGGCCTGCATCAGAGCGTTCCCATCTATGCCGGCGGGCTCGGCATCCTGGCGGGCGACTACTGCAAAGCGATGAGTAATCTCTGGATGCCATTCGTTGGCATCGGCCTGCTCTACCGCGAGGGCTATTTCACCCAGCGCATTCTCTGTTCCGGCGAACAACAGGAGGACTATCCCCATGTCGATCCAGCCGACCTGCCGGTGACCGCTATCACTGATGCGCAAGGGAAGGAGAAGCGGGTGGACGTCGACCTCCCTGGGCGCAGGGTCTATCTGCGCATCTGGGAAGCCAAGGTCGGCCATATCCGGCTCCTGCTGCTGGACAGCGATGTCGAGGAGAATTCCAGCCAGGACCGCGCCATCACCTACAAGCTCTACGGCGGTGGAACGGAAGAAAGAATCCAGCAAGAGATGGTGCTCGGCATTGGTGGAACCCGCGCCTTGCGCGCCTTGGGAAAGTCTCCCTGGGTCTGGCATATCAACGAGGGACACGCCGGCTTTCTGATCGCGGAGCGGTGCCGCGAATATATCGCCCAGGGCCATGACTTCTCCACGGCCCTCGTGATGACCTCGGCAAACACAGTATTCACTACCCATACGCCGGTCCCTGCGGGACACGACATCTTCGACCGCGCCCTCGTGCTCCGCTATTTTCACGATTACTTCACCGACTCCGGGAACGCTATGGAGAACTTTCTCGCGCTCGGCGAAAGCCCCGGCCACCCAGAGGGCTTCAACATGACGGCCCTCGGCCTGCGGGGATCCGATTTCGCCAACGGTGTCAGCCGCATCCACGGACGCGTAGCCTCGGAAATGGAGGCCCACGTCTGGCCGCAGATCCCTCCAGAGGAGAACCCCATCACCTACGTGACCAATGGCGTCGACGCGGAGACGTTTCTCGGCCAATCATGGATCTCGCTGTTCGAGATGTATGCCGGTCGCGGATGGCGCGCCAAACTGACAGACGACCTGTTTTGGCGCCGATTCATCGACGACATCCCGGATCACGCCTACAACAGCGTGCGCGAGATTCAGAAAGCGGAGATGCTCGAAGACATGCGGCGGCGCGCCGAAGTCCAGTTTCGCCGCGATGGTGGCAACGAGACCATCGTCAGGGAAATCACCCATCTGCTCGACCCCAAACGCCTCAATACCCTGGTGATCGGCTTTGCCCGGCGCTTTGCCACTTACAAACGTGCCACCCTGTTATTCAGGGATCTGCCGCGCCTCGCCCGCTTGGTGAACGACCCCGAGCATCCCGTTCTGTTCCTGTTCGCGGGAAAGGCACATCCGAACGACACGCCGGGAAAGCAACTCATCAGGGAGATCGTGCAGATCTCCCTGCGTCCCGAGTTCCGCGGCAAGATATTGCTTCTCGAGGACTATAACCTCTCCATGGGGCGCAAGCTCTATTCAGGTGTCGACGTGTGGCTCAACGTCCCCGAATACCCCAAGGAGGCCTGCGGCACCTCCGGCATGAAGGCGGGACTGAATGGTGCGGTCAACCTCAGTATCCTCGACGGCTGGTGGGACGAGGCCTACGACGGCGCCAATGGCTGGGCAATTACACCCAGCCATGAACAGGATCCGGAGTCCCGCGACCAAAAGGAATCCGTCGAACTCATGAATATCCTCGAACAGGAAGTGGTGCCATTGTTCTTCAAAGAAGACAAAAAGGAATGGGTCGCCCGCTCCAAGGCATCGATGAAGAGCATTCTGCCCCGTTTCAACTCCATCCGCATGGCCAAAGACTACATCAACAATCTCTATCTCCCTGCCCGCCGCCATGGCACAGAGATCCACAAGGACAAAGGCGCCAGCGCCAAGGCCCTTGCTGCCTGGATGGAGAAGCTGCGCCGCACATGGCCTGGCGTGAAGGCCCGCCTCAATGCCGACCTGCCCGGATCGGTCCAAACAGGCCATCCCTATCCCATCGAAGTTGCCGTCGATCTCAACGGCCTGACCACGGATGACATCGTCGTCGAATGCGTACTGGGACAGCTGGATGCCCTAGGCCGTTTCACTGCCTCGCAGATCCTGCCGTTCGAACCGGAGAAGAACCTGCCGGGCACAGGAGAGGCCGTATTTCACCTCGATCTATGCAAGACGTACAAGCCCCACCCCCTTGCCGGTCTGGAGCACTTCAAAATCAGACTCTACCCTTATCATCCGCTGCTCAGCCACCCTTTTGCCTGTGGTTGCATGATCTGGTTGTGATACCGCCCGGCTCTCGATTCAGCGGGACAACGCCGTCGCGCGCACGACACCCACAACCGCTGGACCGGTCAAGTCCGACAGGCTCCACGATCTCGGGTTCGCGGTAATAGGGGGTACTGGGGCGTCTCCCTGACGCACCGACAACGTTCGTGCTGTCCACGTCCTACCCGCCGTTTTTCAAGGGGATTACGCATTCGGAGCGAGTATAATCGGGCAATGGTCTTGCTAGAAAATTTGCTGAACCTCTACCTCGAAGCCGCCCCCTGGCTGGTGCTGGGGCTGGTTGCGGCGGGGCTGATCAAGGCCTGGCTGCCGGATGAGCAGCTCAACCGCTGGCTGGGAGGCGAGGGATTCTGGCCAGTGACCAAGGCGGCGCTCGCGGGCGCACCATTACCGCTCTGTTCCTGCGGGGTGCTGCCGGCGGCGCTGGGGCTGCGCCGGGCAGGCGCATCGCGGGGGACCACTCTCGCCTTCATGATCGCCACCCCGGAGACCGGACCGGACTCCATCGCCATCTCCTATGCCCTGCTCGGTCCCTTCATGGCGGTGGTGCGACCGCTGGCCGCCGTAGCGAGCGCCATCTTTACCGGTCTTCTTGGGACCTTCACCGGCAAAGATGCCGCGCCGCCATTGACTGTCTCATGCAATGGCGGCGCCTGTTGCACCCATGCCGAGGATACGAAAATCACTTCCATGCCAACGGGTTTCTGGGGTAAAAGCATACATGGCCTGCGCTATGCCTTCAGCGATATCCTCGACGACCTGGTGTTCTGGCTGGCGATCGGCCTGGTGCTGGCAGCGCTCGTGGCCACCTGGGTACCGCCATTGGCAATGGCCGAATGGGGCAGCGGCCTCACGGCAAAACTGATGATGCTCGTGGTGGGTGTTCCCATGTATGTCTGCGCCACCGCTTCCACCCCCATCGCCGCCGGTCTGCTGCTGGCGGGCATCTCCCCCGGCACAGTACTGGTCTTCCTGCTTGCCGGTCCCGCCACCAATATCGCCACCATCGCGGTGGTGAAAAAGGAGATGGGCAACGCGACTCTGGCCGCCTACCTCACCGGCATCGGTCTGGCCAGCGTATTATTCGGCATCCTCACCGACTGGCTGGCAACGACGCTGGGCATCGATATCGTGGCCCAGCTCGACGCCGGCGGCGAGGCCGTACCCAAATGGCTCGCCATCGCCAGCGGCCTGTTGCTGCTGGCTGCCGCCATCAAACCCCTACGCCAGCGCCTCGTATAGGCGCGAGTTCACACCCGATCGAAGCGTTTCTCCATTTCGACGGGCAATCCCTCCAATCGCCACTCGGGCAGGCCACCCTCCAGCCGCCGTGCATGGATGCCCTTCTCCCGCAGTTTTGCCACGGCATCAAATGCAAGTACACAGTGAGGTCCGCGGCAATAAGCGACAATTTCCCGATCCGGATCCAACACATCCAGGTGTTTCTCCAGCTCCCCGAGCGGGATATTGACTGCGCCCGGCAGGTGACCGGCAGCATATTCCTCCGGCGGGCGGACATCGAGCACGGTCACCAGACCGTCCCTGACCCGTTCCAGAAGCCGGCCCGCCGGAACCGGCTCCAGGCTGTCCTTCACCTTGAGATAATCGTCCACCAGACGGTTCACTTCGGCCACGCGGTGCTCCGCCACCTCGCGCAAGGCATTGAGCAGCGCCAGAACATCTTCGCCGCCCAGCCGATAGTAGACCTTCTGCCCTTCCTTGCGATTGGCCACCAGGCCCGCCTGCCTGAGCTGCTGCAAGTGCTGAGAGGTGTTCGCCACGGTGAGGCCCGAGACCCGCGCCAGGGCATCCACACTGCGCTCCCCCTGAGCCAGGTATTCCAGCAACTCCAGCCGATAGCCATTGCTCATCGCCTTGGCCACCCGGGCAAACTGGTTGAAGAGGTCATGTTTGAAACTCCCTGTTGACATATCGACGCCACCCCATCTAGCATTCAAGATATCTATTGAATATTTGAATTCACAAAAAGTATAACACGATCGAAGGAGAACGGAGCATGAATTGGAACGACTGGATTCTGGCTCACGAAGCCGCCATACGCCTGGGCTTCTTCTTCGGCATCTTTGCCGCAATGGCCCTGTGGGAGGTCCTAGCGCCCCGCCGCCAACTGTCGCTCCCCAAAGGCCGCCGTTGGGCCAACAACCTGGGGCTGGTGGCGCTCAACACGGTGCTCCTACGCCTCCTGTTCCCGGCAGCAGCAGTCGGCATTGCCGCCTTCGCAGCCGAGCGGGGCTGGGGTCTGCTCCACTTCTATAGCGCCCCCTTCCCTCTCGCCGTGATCGTCGCGGTGATCGCGATGGACCTGGTGATCTACCTGCAACATGTCATGGTCCACGCCGTCCCAATGCTCTGGCGTCTGCACCGCGTCCATCACGCCGACCTCGATTACGATGTCACCACCGGCGCCCGCTTTCATCCCATCGAGATCATCCTCTCCATGCTGATCAAGTTCGCCACCATTGTTCTGCTCGGCGCACCGGTGATGGCAGTGGTGATCTTCGAGGTCGTCCTGAATGGAATGGCCATGTTCAACCACGGCAACGTAGGACTGCCGAAGGCCCTGGACCAAGTGTTGCGCTGGTTCTTCGTCACACCGGACATGCACCGCGTGCACCACTCAGTGGAAGACGATGAAGCAAACAGCAATTTCGGCTTCAACCTCTCCTGGTGGGACCGTTTGATGGGCACCTACCGCGACCAGCCCCGGGCCGGACACCAGGGTATGACCATTGGCATCCATAAATACCGTGATCCCAAACAGGTCGACCAACTCCCCGGCATGCTCGCCCTCCCCTTCGTCGGCGAGATCAGCGGCTACGCCATCAACCGCCGGAACTGGGACCGGAGCAAAGAAGACTAGCCCGGATTATTCATGAATCGCCGCGATGATTGCACAGAGAATTGTCCGCACAGGGGATTTTCCGACCGAGTGGAATACGGGCTGTATTGCCGAGGAAGGAAAATTCCCTGTGTGGACAAGGATCAAGCAAGGGCGCGAGCGATTTCATGAATAATCCGGGCTAGGAGTCTGTCGGGTTTAGGTGATCGTCGCGAGCATGGTGGGAAAGCGAGGCCAGTTTTTCTCTATTTTGAGGCGCATAGTGGGTCTACGCAACGAAAAATCGAGGGAAAATGGACCGCTTTCCCAATACGCGATGGTGGCCCGGCGAAATGGAATATCTTGCCACCTCCCCGCAATCATACAGATCAACCGACGCTGACGAAAATCCGGCGGCCTGGAGAACGCCATGAAAAAGGATCTATTCAAGGTTGTCGAGGGGGCTCAAAAACTCGGTCCCGAGACTCAGCGGATTTTGTTCTTTCTCTGATTCTTGGAGTGGTCCAGGGCGAAAGATATGGGAGACGAAAAGAAGGCCCAGGCCCTTTGGGATGAAACGATGCGCTTGCTTGCACTGCGGCGCCGACTTAAAAAGTCGGATCTCAGAGTAATTGATTATTAACCCGGCAACAATATATATCGTATTCAGCCGTGGCCTGTCTTTGAATATCATAGGGTTAGGAGCTTCAGGCAGGCGCCGGACCTGCGCTCCAGCGCGCTGGACAGGATGTCCAAGTGTCGCGAGTGCATGGACGCACTGGAGCGACCTTGGCAAGGGAACAACCCTTGCCTGCGCACTGCGCCTTGTTCCGGCAACTGCCTGAAGCCCTGAATGCGAATATATATTGTTGCCGGGTTAATAAGCACCGGCCCGTTATGACGGACAAAAATGGGCTGAACCAAGGCTCATCCCGTTTTCTGATTCATAGTACAGATGCGTCGGAGAGTGGTGCCCCAATGTGATCGGAAGCATAAAATTTGCCGAAACAAAAAGGCTGAGCGACCAAATCGCTAAGCCTGCATTTTTTGGCGCGCCCAGAAGGATTCGAACCTCCGACCACCTGGTTCGTAGCCAGGTACTCTATCCAGCTGAGCTATGGGCGCATATCTGGAGGGCGAATTTTCATGTTTTCCTGGATGGATGTCAACCTGTCCGTGTTTGTCCCGGAGGCCTCGGCAACTATCATGGCAATGTTGCGGATTCCCTTCGCAGTGTCCCCCAGACAGCCTTCCTCTCTATAGACGCGCAGGAGCAAGGGTCGAAACAGGTCGAGCAATTCATTTGTTCCAAGCCGGTAGGCG
>JALSTP010000216.1 GCA_026983675.1 Sedimenticola sp. | reverse complement strand
TGCCTAGGGGCCCTGTGCTGATCCTGGTCCTGTGGGCCCTTGCCGCATGGTGGGGGCCGGCGCTGCCCCTTTCGCCCGACCATATAGACCTTACCCGCATACTGGCCCCGCCAAGCCCTGGCCACTGGCTGGGCAACGATGCGCTGGGGCGCTCCGTCGCGGCCCGTTTGCTGGCAGGGGCGCGCACTTCATTTACTGTGGCGGTCGGCGTGGTTCTGGTCTCCGCCATTGTCGGGACGCTCGCCGGCGGTTTCGCGGCCTATGTAGGCGGGATGGCGGATCTGGTGATGGTGAGGATCATCGATGTTTTCCTTGCCTTCCCCGGTATCTTGCTGGCCATTGCCCTGGCGGGTGTGATGGGTCCGGGTATCGAAAATGTGATCATCGCCTTGTCGGTGGTGGGGTGGGTGGGTTATGCCCGCCTGGCCCGGGTGCAGGTGCTCTCAATGAAACACCGTGATCATGTGACCGCGGCGGTGGCGATGGGGCAGGGCAGGGGGCTGATATTTCTGCGGCATCTTCTGCCGTTGATCGTCGCTCCGTTGATCGTGGAAGCGACCTTCGGCGTGGCGGGTATCGTCATCGCCGAGGCGGGCCTCTCGTTTCTGGGACTGGGCGTGCAGCCGCCCGATCCCTCGTGGGGCAGTATGATTCGCGACGGCACCCGCTATATGCTGGTGGCGCCCCATCTAGCTATCGCGCCGGGGATGGCCATCTTGTTGGTGGTGCTGGCGATCAATCTGCTGGGCGACCGTCTGCGCGATCACCTGGATGTACGCGGCCGGGAGGCTACTGCACCAAGAAGGTGGTGAAGAACAAGTCGTCCACCGCTTTCTTGCCGATTTCTTCCTTGAGCGCCTGTTGCAGAGCAGCAAGCGCCTCTTTCCTCACCTTCTCCCGCGTCTTGGGTGACTTGAGTTCAGCCGCCTTCTGATCCGACAGCAGGAGCAACAGGGTGTGGCGCAACATGGGGGCATGCAGCTTGAGATTGTCCGCCTGCTCCTCGTCGTGCGTCATCAACTGCACCTCGCAACGCAGGTAGTGCCGTCCGTCGAGATTGGTCACCAGGCTTGGGGACAGATCGACATAGGTCAGATTGGCCTTGGATTTTGCCGCGTCCTCGTCGCCTGCATGGACCTGGGCGGCAAATAAAGTCGTGGAGAGAAACAGATAGAGTATCCAGCGCATGGCATTTCCCTGAATAAAAGGTGAGTTATCAACAGAAACTATCGGCCGGCGGGGAAAATATTTGAAAGATTGATAGACTATGCAACTGTCACCAGAAATCAGGGGAAAAACGTGACCTTGGGACCGGTCATCACCGACATTGAGGGTACCTGCCTCAGCGAGGAGGAGCGGGCGCTTCTGCGTCATCCGGCCGTTGGGGGGGTGATTCTCTTCAGCCGCAACTATGAATCGCCTGAACAACTGAGGGAGCTGACAGCGGCGATCCACGCCTTGCGCGATCCTCATCTGCTGATTGCGGTGGATCAGGAAGGGGGCAGGGTGCAGCGCTTTCGGGAAGGCTTTACCTTGCTGCCGCCTGCCGGGCGCATCGGCGCCCTCTATGCCCGCGCAAAGGAAAAGGCGCGGGAGCTGGCGGAACTGACCGGGTGGCTGATGGCCGCCGAACTGCGTGCGGTCGGTATCGATTTCAGTTTTGCCCCGGTGCTCGATCTCGATCCGGGTGTCAGCCAAGTGATCGGAGACCGAGCCTTTCACGCCAGGCCAATCCCCGTGGCGGAGTTGGCCGGGGCCTGGATGCGTGGGATGCACAGCGCCGGTATGCCAGCTGTGGGCAAACACTTTCCCGGTCATGGTCATGTGGAAGAAGATTCCCATGTTTCCCTGCCCGTCGACCACCGGCGCCGGGAAGATATCCTGATGGAGGATGTCATCCCCTTCGAACGCTTGATCCATCGAGGGCTGGAGGCCGTGATGCCGGCACATGTCGTCTATGACCGGGTCGATCCAAATCCCGCCGGGTTTTCGCCCTATTGGTTGCAAGGCGTGTTGAGAAACGAGCTGGGTTTCCAGGGCATGATTTTCAGTGACGATCTGAACATGGGCGCCGCGGATGAAGCCGGGGGGTTTGCCGATCGCGCGAAGGCGGCGCTGGACGCAGGCTGCGATTCGGTCCTGATCTGCAACAACCGGCCCGCCACCCTGGAGATCATCGAGGCCTTGACAGACCGCGATGATCCCGTGGCCCATTTGCGCATGATGCGTATGCACGGGAAGAGTGCCGTTTCCCCCACCGAGGTGCGTCTCGATCCCCGATGGAAAACCACGCTTGAAAAACTGGCGGCGCTGGAGCACTCGAAGGACTTGAGTCTGGATCTGGGTATCACTTGACGAGGCAACGCAACCCACGATGAAACTGTCAGCGGATTATCTTGCCAGCGTTCGCGCACGCGCCGACTTGCTTCACCCGGAATCCGAGGTCGAAGCCGCCCTCGACCGTCTCGCGGAAGAGATCACGGACCGGCTGGCCGACAAGGACCCCATTGCCATCTGTGTCATGAATGGCGCCGTCGTCACGGCCGGCAAATTGCTCCCCAGGCTCGACTTCCCCCTGCGTCAGGACTACCTGCATGCCACACGCTACCGTGGCGCCACCCAGGGTGGAGAAATCCATTGGCTGCATCGCCCTCAATACGACATAAAAGGCGAACATCTCCTGATCATCGACGACATCCTGGACGAAGGTGTCACTCTGCATGCCGTCGTCGACGCCTGCCGGGAGGCCGGCGCCGCCAGTGTTCATTGCGTGGTTCTGGTCGAAAAGCAACATGACAGAAGCAACGGTTTCAAGGCGGATTACGTCGGTCTCGTCGTGCAAGACCGCTACCTCTTCGGTTATGGCATGGATTTCAAAGGGTATTGGCGCAATGCGCCGGGTATATTTGCGGTTGCGGCGTCGGATATGGAGGAATGACGCCCAATAGGAAAACAATAAAACTCTAATATTATTAAGCAGATGTTGTTATTTCCCTGTTTTTGATCCAGTATAAATATCAACCGCAGTACGCACAGCCGGCAAAGATCGGAAGCCTACTGGAATAGAGGAAAGCAGGGGGATGGGTACCCCATTCCAAACTATGCGGAACTCGCTTTTTACCCAGATCAATACCAGGAGGATGGGAGATATTATGAGTACACTCGATAGTTACAAAGGTCGCCACGATGAGCTTCTGAATATGATTTCCGACCTGAGGGCAATCCTCGACAAGGATCATCTGAAGATCCGTCCCAATGCCAAAACAGCGCATCAATTGCTGTGCGATCTGGCCGGCAAAGTGAAGGAGCATCTGTCCGAAGAAGACAAGGGCCTCTATCCGCCCTTGCTGATCCATGAAGACCCGAAGGTGAAATCGATTGCCTGGGGTTTCATCAATGGCGAGAAGCCGTTGCGGAAATCGTTCGAGGATTATCACAGAAAGTGGTTGAAAAACTGTGATTTCAACTTTACCGATGACTTCATCCGGGAGTCTCATGAGGTCTTCGAGATGATCACCAAGCGCATTGAGCAGGAGCAAACCATATTGTTCCCTAAACTGGAACAGATGGGGATGTTCCGCCCCGCTCGCGCCTGATCTTCAATCACCGGTAGATCCGGTTACCCTGGTCCCCACCGGCAGTCCCGCAGATGCGTTCTGCGGGACTGTTTTTTTTACACGCACCCTCGATAGAGTCGCGGCCGTTTCCGCTTGATGAATGCACGGCTTGCGTCTACGATGGCGCCTCCTGTTTTGCAACCCGTTGGGTGCGTCCTACGGGGATACGCTCGATTGTGGTTGGTCGTATTTGTTGACTATTGGAGGTTGCCATCGTGGGTGTACTTGTCGGACGAGAAGCGCCGGATTTCACCGCGCCTGCTGTCCTGGGTGACGGCAGTATCGTGGAGGATTTCAATTTTTCCAGCCATGCAAAAGGCAAATATGCGGTTGTATTTTTCTATCCGCTCGACTTTACTTTTGTCTGCCCATCTGAACTGATTGCGTTCGATCACCGACTGGATGAATTTACAAAACGGAATGTCGAGGTCATCGGCGTTTCCATAGACTCCCACTATACGCACAACGCCTGGCGCAATACGCCAATCAATGAAGGCGGCATTGGGCCTGTGCGCTATCCCCTCGTTGCGGACATGACTCATGCCATCTGCAGGGCCTACGATGTGGAGACGCCGGATGGAGCAGTGGCCTTTCGTGGTTCTTTTCTGATCGACAAGGAGGGCATCGTGCGCCATCAAGTCGTCAACGATCTGCCGCTTGGCCGCAATATCGATGAGATGCTTCGCATGGTGGAAGCATTGCAGTTCTATGAGACCCATGGAGAAGTGTGTCCGGCGGGCTGGCACGAAGGTGACACCGGCATGAAGGCAACACCCGAAGGGGTGGCGGAATATCTGTCAAGCAACGCGGATACACTGTAGTCCCCGGTCCGGGCGCCTGTCGGTGATAACCGTTCGAGTTCGATCCCCACGGATTTGCAGCCAAACAACGTTATCTCCGGCAGGCCCGAAGAGCCTAGCCCGGATTATTCATGAATCGCCGCGATGATTGCGCAGAGCATTGTCCGCACAGGGGATTTTACGACCGAGCGGAATACGGGCTGTATTGCCGAGGAAGAAAAATTCCCTATGTGGACAAGGATCAAGCAAGGGCGCGAGCGACTTCATGAATAATCCGGGCTAGGGGCTGGATGAAATGGCCGGCCTGTTTCATCCACGATCGGCAACTCCGCACAAAATGCGGGCGCATTCGGTAACGATCACATCCCTTGGTAATCGCTGAATGCGATATGTATTGTTGCCGGGTTAATAAAAATTCCGGGTTGAGGGATTCGGCCCTGGATTCTGGAGTACCAATGACAAAACTGGCAATCATCGGCGGGTCCGGTTTTACGAAACTGCCCACACTCGAAATTCTCCGGCGGGAGGTCGTGCATACCCCCTGGGGCGAGCCTTCCGCTCCCCTGACGCACGGCCGCTTTGGAGATACGTCCGTGATCTTTTTGCCCCGGCATGGGGCAGGGCACACTATCCCCCCTCACAAGATCAACTACCGCGCCAACATCTGGGCGCTCAGGCACGTCGGCGCCGACCACGTGGTGGGCGTCGCGGCCGTAGGAGGTATCCGGGCGGATATGGTCCCGGGAAGCCTGGCCATACCCGACCAGATCATCGACTACACCTACGGGCGAGGGCACACCTTCTTTGAAGAAGACCTCGTTCAGGTAACGCATACCGACTTCACTTTCCCTTATTGCGAAGTGCTACGTCAGGCATTGGTGCGTGCAGCGGCGTCGATGGGGCAATCCGTGGTTGCGGAAGGTACCTACGGTGCAACCCAAGGCCCTCGCCTGGAGACTGCGCGGGAGATCGACCGCATGGAAAAAGATGGCTGCGATATCGTGGGCATGACCGGCATGCCGGAAGCGGCACTGGCGCGTGAACAGGGGATCTGTTATGCCCACTGTGCCGTAGTCGCCAACCGCGCTGCCGGTAGGGGAGAGGGGCCGATCAGTATGGAAGAGATCGAGCGGCAGCTTGAACTAGGAATGCAAAAAGTGCGCGCCCTGCTGGTTCATTTGGCCGGGCAGATCTGAAAGGAAATCGGTACGGATTTTCAAGGCGCGGGCCGGGGGGCTGGCGGATTTCGACTAACGCGCTGTTTAGACAAACAAATTGATGATTGGAGGTTGCTTGTCCAAGCGCCAGCTATGGTAGGATTGGATAAACATTTCGTTCGTTGGACGCAATAGAAAGCGGGGGAGGCCCCGCGCAGGAGATGGGACTATGTCTACGACATCAACAGGTAACACAGCGGGCTTCTGGTCCAAGATAGTGATCGCAATCGCTATCGTTGTGGCAGGGTTTATGTATATTCGTTCCGCGGCCCACAAAACATCAGCACCTGCGGCCGATAGCGGATCCACGGCGGTCCAGGCTCCCTCCGGGGAAAACATGGAGGCGCACGGGGAAGCGGCGGCTACGAAAGTGGCAACGACGGCCGCCGATGGAACCTCCGGTGCTGTCAATGTGGACGCTACTGGGTCGGTCCAGACCGCATCCCCAGAAACCGGAAGTCACGATGACAGTTCTCCCATGAGCGCCACGCAGGCATTGCTCTCGTCGGAGAAGGGGAAAGAGGAAAATCCCGGGAATGGCATGGCCGGGGCCGAAAGTCAGCAGGGCATGAGCGGCATGTCGGGTATGGCCGGGGCCGAGGATCAGAAAGGCATGAGCGGCATGTCGGGCATGGCCGGGGCCGAGGATCAGAAAGGCATGAGCGGCATGTCGGGCATGGCGGGAGCCGAGGGTCAGAAGGGCATGAGCGGCATGTCGGGTATGGCCGGAGCTGAAAGTCAACAGGGCATGAGCGGCATGTCGGGCATGGCCGGGGCCGAGGGTCAGCAGGGCATGAG
>JALSTP010000215.1 GCA_026983675.1 Sedimenticola sp. | reverse complement strand
GGACCTGCGTTCCAGCGCGCTGGACAGGATGTCCAAGTGTCGCGAGTGCATGGATGCACTGGAGCGACCTTGGCAAGGGAATGACCCTTGCCTGCGCACTGCGCCTTGTTCCGGCGCCTGCCTGAAGCCCTGAATGCGATATATATTGTTGCCGGGTTAATAATAAGTATATAGAAAAACGTCCGGCTTCCCTGGAATCCCGTTCCAGAATCCCGATTTACCGCATCCAAGATTGAACCCCATCACATCCTCTATTCGATGTCATGAACTGGAATTGGTTCACCGTCCCCTCTTCATGCTGTACCAAAGCCGAACCAAAAGGAGGAACAACAGAATGACGGCATAGATGAGCGGTTCGCGCACATCCAGCTTGACCAGCCACAGGTAGTGAATAACCCCGAGCACCGCCACCAGATAGACCAGCCGATGAAGCGTTTTCCAGCGGCGGCCCAGGCGGCGCATGGCCATCCGGGAGGAAGTCGCCGCCAAGGGGATCAGCAGGAGGTAGGCCAGGAAACCGACCGTGATGAAGGGCCGCTTGTAGATATCCTCGACAATCGCATCCCACAACAGACCCTCGTCGATGACGAGCCAGGTGAGAAAGTGGAGAGTCGCGTAGAAGAAGGCGAACAGGCCGATCATGCGGCGATAGCGAACCGGCCAGGACCAACCAAACAGCACCCGCATCGGCGTGATGGCGAGGACGAGCATCAGAAAACGGAGTGTCCAGTCACCGGTGCGGTGGCTGAGGGCCTCGACAGGGTTTGGCCCCAGAGCGCTATACAGCGCGTCCCGCAGGAGCCATGCCGCCGGGACCAGGGCCAGGACGAATATCGCAAGCCATGCGCCCCTGTCCAGCGACAGCCGCTTCATTCCGCTCCGTTTCCTGAAAAAAACACGATCACTGCTTCAGTAGTTCTTGCGCAGATCCATACCCTTATAGAGGCTGGCCACCTGCTTCTCATACCCGTTGAACATCCGGGTCGGCCGCTTGCGGGTGAAAAGACCACTGCCGAGCATGCGTTCGTATTTCTGGCTCCATCGCGGATGATCCACCTCGGGATTCACATTGGCGTAGAAACCATACTCATCCGGTTGCAGGCGGTTCCAACTGGGTTTGGGGCGCTGTTCGGTAAACCGGATGTGAACGATGCTCTTGATGCTCTTGAAGCCGTATTTCCACGGCACCACCAGCCGCAACGGCGCGCCGCACTGATTGGGCAGCTCCCGCCCATAGACGCCGTAGACGAGCATCGTGAGCGGATGCATCGCCTCATCGATACGCAAGCCCTCGGTATAAGGCCAAAAGAAATAGGGCATCTTCCGCTGGCCTGGCAGCATATTGGGGTCGTAGAGGGTTTCGAAGGCCACGTACTTTGCCTTCGATGTGGGCTTGAAGCGCTTGAGAAAATCGCCCAGCGGAAAACCGACCCACGGCACCACCATCGCCCAGGTCTCCACGCAGCGGAACCGGTAGATGCGTTCCTGGGGCGGAAACAGCTTGAACACATCCTCGATATCGAGACTACCCGGCGCCTCACACTCTCCGTCCACCTTCACCGACCAAGGCCGGGTCTTCAGCCTGTCCGCATTGTACATCGGCGCACGTTTGTCCGGCCCGAGCTCGATGAAATTGTTATAGGTCACGATGTTTTCGTAAGGCGTCAGCGGATCCTTGGCGTTGAATGGACCCGGCGCGACACCCTCGATCTTGCGCCCTCCCTCCACCTCCGGCAGGCGCTCCGGCACCCGAGAACCCGCAAGCCCCCGGCCCGCCCACATCAGCGAGGCGGCCGTCGCCATCTTCAGCAAACGGCGGCGATCCTCCCACACCGATTGGGGCGTTATCTCCGAAGGCCAAATATCCGCGGGCTTTTTAATCAACATACAGGGTTCTCCAGATTTTCCGGTGGCACCAAAAGTTATTAACCGGCAACAACATATAGCGTATTCAGCCATTGCGGGCCGGCACACCGTGGCCTGTCTTTGAATATCATAGGGTTAGGGGCTTCAGGCAGGCGCCGGACCTGCGTTCCAGCGCGCTGGACAGGATGTCCAAGTGTCGCGAGTGCATGGATGCACTGGAGCGACTTTGGAAAGGGAACGACCCTTGCCTGCACACTGCGCCTTGTTCCGGCGCCTGCCTGAAGCCTTGAATGTGATATATATCGTTGCCGGGTTAATAGGATACAGCATCCGCTTGCCGGGCTAATAAGATCCAACCCACCGGCGGGCATTGCGGAACAACCGCAACCAGGGGCCGTCCTCGCCCCAGTCATCTGGATGCCACGTGTTCTGCACCGTGCGCACCACCCGCTCCGGGTGGGGCATCATGATCGTCACCCGCCCGTCCCGGGTGGTAAGACCGGTGATGCCCTCGGGTGAGCCGTTGGGATTGGCGGGATAACGCAGCGCGGGCTCGAAGGTGTTCTCAATATACCGAACGGCGGTCTGTTGCCGCGCCGCAACCAGATGCGCCTCGTCCCGGAACTCGGCACGCCCTTCGCCGTGCGCCACCGCGATGGGCAGTTTCGAGCCCGCCATCCCCCGCAACAGGATGGACGGCGACTCCACGACCTCAACCAGCACGAGGCGCGCTTCGAACTGTTCCGAGCGGTTGCGCACAAAACGCGGCCACGCCTCTGCGCCAGGGATCAGTTCATGCAACGTCGCCAGCATCTGGCAGCCATTGCACACCCCCAGGGCGAAGGTTTCCTCCCGCTCGAAAAACGCGGCAAACTGATCGCGTGCGCGGCTGTTGAAGAGGATCGATTTTGCCCATCCCTCTCCCGCACCCAGGACGTCACCGTAGGAGAAACCGCCGCAGGCCACCAGCCCTTTGAATCCTTCCAATGTGGCGCGCCCTTCGATGATGTCGCTCATGTGCACGTCGACACAATCGAAACCGGCCTTGTGGAAGGCCGCCGCCATTTCGATCTGCCCGTTGACACCCTGCTCGCGCAACACCGCCAGTAATGGCCGCCGTCCCTCGACGATATAAGGGGCGGCAATATCCTCTTCCGGATCGAAGCTGAGCGCCACCCGCATCCCTGGATCCTCCTGGCGGATACGCTCGAACTCCTCCTCCGCGCAGGCCGGGTTATCGCGCAACGCCTGCATCCTGTAGCTGGTCTCGGACCATGCCGCTTGCAACGCGCCGCGCGTCTCCCGAAACAGGATGTCTTGGCCGTGCAGAAACCGGATCTCATCGTCCTCCGATACCTGTCCAACCACATGCGCATGATGCCCCAACCCCGCATCGTGCAACCGTTTCAATACGTCGTCCACATCGGTATGCGCCACCTGCACGACCACGCCCAGTTCCTCGTTGAACAACGGACGCAGCGGATCGTCGCCCAGTTCATCGAGAACCACTTCCAGGCCGCAGCGGCCGGCAAAGGCCATCTCGCACAGGGTGATGAACAGGCCGCCGTCGGAACGGTCGTGATACGCCAGCAGCAGCCCTTCTTCGTTCAACTCCTGGATGATATCGAAGAAATGTTTCATCGCCGCCGGATCGTCGAAATCGGGCGCCTCGTCGCCCACTTGGCCGAACACCTGCGCCAACGCCGAACCGCCCAGCCGCTGGCGGCCCTTGCCCAGATCGATAAGGATGAGATCGCTGTCGCCGGCGTCGCGTCGAAGCTGAGGCGTCAGGGTGCGGCGCACGTCGGTCACCGGCGCAAAGGCAGAGACAATCAGGGACAACGGCGCCGCCATCACCCGCTCCTTGTCCGCCTGCCGCCAGACGGTGCGCATGCTCATGGAGTCCTTGCCCACCGGGATGGCGATGCCCAATGCGGGACACAGGTCCATCCCCACCGCCCGCACCGTTTCGTAGAGACGCGCATCCTCGCCCGCATGACCCGCGGCGGCCATCCAGTTGGCCGACAACCGGATATCACCGATACGCCGAATCGCGGCCCCCGCGATGTTGGTGATCGCCTCGCCCACCGCCATGCGACCTGAGGCCGGCGCATCGATCAGTGCCACGGGCGTGCGCTCACCGATGGCCATCGCCTCACCTGTGTAGCCCTCATGGTCGGAGAGGGTTACCGCCTGATCGGCCACTGGCACCTGCCACGGTCCCACCATCTGATCCCGCGCCACCAGGCCCGTCACCGAGCGGTCGCCGATGGTGATGAGGAAGCCCTTGCTCGCCACCGTCGGCAGACGCAGTACCCGCCGCGCCGCCTCCTCGAGATCGACGCCCGCGAGATCCAGTGCCGGTTTGTGGAACGGCAGGTGATGGACTTCTCGCAGCATGCGCGGCGGTTTGCCGAACAGCAGCGCCATGGGCATATCGATGGGTGTATTGTCGAAATGGCCGTCACCCAGCAACAGATGTTCATCGTCGGTCGCTTCACCCACCACTGCATACGGACAGCGTTCCCGTTCGCAGATCGCCTTGAAGGTGTCGAGCCGCGCGGCATCCACCGCCAGCACATAGCGCTCCTGCGCCTCGTTGCACCAGATCTCCATGGGCGACATCCCGGGATCGTCGTTGGGCACGGCGCGCAGCTCGAAACGCCCGCCCCGTCCTGCGTCATGGACCAACTCCGGCAGCGCGTTGGAGAGGCCGCCCGCCCCCACGTCATGAATGAACAGGATTGGGTTTTCCTCTCCCCGCGCCCAGCAATGGTCGATCACCTCCTGGCAACGGCGCTCCATCTCCGGGTTGCTGCGCTGCACCGAGGCGAAATCGAGATCCTCCGCACTGGCGCCACTGGCCATACTCGATGCGGCCCCCCCGCCGAGGCCGATCAACATGGCGGGACCGCCGATCACGACCAGCGGCGTGGCAGCCGGGAAGGACTGCTTCTCCACATGTTCCTCACGGATATTGCCCAACCCCCCGGCGAGCATGATGGGTTTGTGATAGCCGCGCAGTTCCTCGCCATGCGGGCCGGGCACCCGCGCCTCGTAGGTGCGGAAATAACCGCACAGGTTGGGCCGGCCGAACTCGTTGTTAAAAGCGGCGGCGCCGATGGGGCCTTCGAGCATGATCTCCAGCGCGGAGACAATGCGCGAGGGCTTGCCGAAGTCGGTCTCCCACGGTTGCTCGAAGCCGGGGATACGCAGGTTGGAAACGGAGAATCCGGTCAGCCCTGCCTTCGGCTTGCCGCCCTGCCCTGTCGCGCCCTCATCCCGGATCTCGCCACCCGCGCCGGTGGCCGCACCGGGGTCGGGGGAGATCGCCGTGGGGTGATTGTGCGTCTCCACCTTCATCAGGATGTGGATCGGCTCGCTGGAGGGGCGATAGACGCGGTCCTTTGGGTCAGGCAGGAACCGCAACCCCTCCGGCCCTTCGATCACCGCGGCATTGTCCTTATAGGCAGAGAGCACCCCCGCCGGGGCGTGTTCCGTGGTGTTGCGGATCATCTCGAACAGGGTGTGCGGTTTCGGCTCGCCATCGATCACCCAGCCGGCGTTGAAGATCTTGTGGCGGCAATGCTCGGAATTCGCCTGCGCGAACATCATCAGCTCCACGTCGCTGGGGTTGCGGCCAAGCCCCCGGAAGCTCTCCACGAGGTAGTCGATCTCATCCGGCGACAAGGCCAGCCCCAATTCGCTATTGGCCGTCTCCAACGCCGGGCGGCCGCCGCCGACGACATCCACCGTGGTGTAGGGCCGGGGCTCCGCCTGAACGAACAGTGCGCTGGCATCGGCGGGGTCGAACAGCACCACCTGGGTCATGCGGTCGTGAAGCTGATCGATCGCCAGCGTGAGACGGTCATCGTCCAGCCCCCCGTCCACGTTCGACAGATAATAGGCGATTCCCCGCTCCAGGCGGTTGATCTTCTTCAGCCCGCAGTTGAGCGCGATATCCGTCGCCTTGCTCGACCAAGGCGAGAGAGTGCCTGGGCGGGGTACGGCCAACAGCAATTGCCCCTCGGGCATGTGTTCGGGGAGATGCGGCCCATATTGCAGCAAGCGTTCCAGCACCTGTTGCTCCCCCTCATCCAGGGCCTGGTCGAGTTCCGCAAAGTGCATGAACTCCGCATACAGTTCAAGGGAAGCCCCCAGGCGCGCCGAGAGCTGCTGTTCCAGTTTTTTCAGGCGAAATTCGGAAAGGGCGGGCGCACCACGGAGAATAAGCATTGTCGTCCTGCGATCGTTGTTTTCGGTCAGCGCCAATGATATACCCCTCCGGGATGAAAATCTCGCGCCCGCGGCACGCATCTTGCGGCATTGGAGATGCCTTCCACAAGGCGGAATACGGCGGCGCACCTCCGCCTCGCCCGCCGCGCGGATCGCCCTTTTTTGGCTAGCCCGGATTATTCATGAATCGCCGCGATGATTGCGCAGAGAATTGTCCGCACAGGGGATTTTCCGACCGAGTGGAATACGGGCTGTATTGCCGAGGAAGGAAAATTCCCTGTGTGGACAAGGATCAAGCAAGGGCGCGAGCGACTTCATGAATAATCCGGGCTAGCCCGGATTATTCATGAATAGATAAAACAAAAGCCAAAGATGTGAGAAAATGTAGTCTCTAAACAATCATTTACACACATCAAAGGCTTTTGCATGAGTAATACTACC